>NZ_CP036515.1:300000-600000 GCF_004323635.1 Lichenihabitans psoromatis | reverse complement strand
CGTCATCGCGGCCTGGAAGCGGCGCCGCTGCTCGGCCGCGTCGATGAGTTCGCCAAAGCCGTTGGCGAGTTCGACGCCGCAGACATAGAGTTCGAAGCGTTCGGCAAAGCGGGGGTCGTCGGCGCAAGAGCGGGCCAGCGCCGCCTCGACACTCGGGTAGCGATCGAGGATCGTGGCGCGGCCAATTCCGAGGTGCGGCTCGATACGCTCGACCAAAATCCGGCTGAAAATGTCCGACCAATCGTCATCAGCGGCGATCTGAACGCCGGCTTGCCGGGCAGCGGCCGCCAGGGCGCCGCGATCTGCGCCATCTGGTCGAAGCGTCGCGTCGATGTCGATGCCGGCATAGAGCTCGAAGGCCCTGCTGACACTCACGCGGTCTGGCGTCGCGAGCGGATCGGCGTCGCGGCCGCGCCAATGCCAGCGCGTCGCGCCGGTGATCGACGAGGCGAGCCGGAGGAGAGCCGTGCAATCCTCCATCAGGCGTTCGTAAGGCTCGCGGGCCCGATACCATTCGAGCATCGTGAATTCAGGGTGATGCAGCGGACCACGCTCGCGATCCCGGAACACGCGGGCGAGCGTGAAGATCCTGTCCTCTCCCGCAGCCAGAAGCTTCTTCATCGCAAATTCGGGCGATGTATGCAGGTGCAGCGGAAGGGGGGCGCCGTCTGGCGCATGGATCGCGGTCGACAGCGCGTGAAGATGCGTTTCGTTGCCCGGGGATACTTGCAGAAGTGCTGTCTCGACCTCTGTGAAGCCCGTAGTTGCGAACCATTGGCGCAGCGCCACCGTCACCTGTCCACGCGCGTGCAGGACGGGTCTGCGATCCGCAAACCGTGCGGGGTCCCACCAGGGGGAGGCTTCAATCAAACGCGTCAATCCTCAGGACCATCGAGCCGGCGCCGAGCGCACTGGCAATACAAGCGGAATTCGGTATGGTGCCGGCCACTCGCGATCGGCCGCAAGGCTCGGTCGCTTTCCGCCGTTTCGTCGTTCATCTATGCATCAAGGACCAGTTTCGTGAAAGTCATCGCCAGCTCGCTCCGCAAGGGCAACGTCGTCGAAAAGGACAATCAGCTCTACATCGTTCTCACGGCCGAAAGCTTCCACCCCGGCAAAGGCACGCCGACGACCCAGATCGATATGCGGCGTATCAGCGACGGCGTGAAGATCACGGATCGTTACAAGACCACCGAGCAGGTCGAACGCGCTTTCGTCGAGGACCGCGAGTTCAGCTATCTCTATGAGGACGGGGAAGGCTATACCTTCATGAATTCGGAAAACTACGATCAGGTCGTCGTGCCGAACGACGTCATCGGCGATCAGACCCTCTACCTGCAAGAGGGCATGAAGGTGATGCTCAGCCTCTTCAACGATATTCCGGTCGCGATCCAGTTTCCGGCCCGCATCACCGTCGAGATCACGGAAACCGAGCCGGCTTTCAAGGGGCAGACCGCGTCCTCGTCCTACAAGCCCGCCAAGCTTTCGAATGGAGGCAAGACGATGGTGCCGCCGCATATTCAGCCCGGCACCCGTGTCGTGATCCTGACCGAGGACGGCTCCTATGTCGAACGCGCCAAGGACTGATCGGCTCGGCTAGTCGCGCACCAGCGTCACGGGCTCGACGTCCGCCCAGACGCAATCGCGCGGTGTGCCGTCTTCATACATGAAGCCGGCCGCCGCCACCGGCTCGCCCAGGCTGGCCAGTGGCAGATGCCACACGCCGGCGCGATAGCTGAACCCAGCTCCCGAGGCGAGAAAGCCCTTCAGGGTCGATAGGTTCGGCTGCCCATCCGGGCCGGGCAGCGCGACCGCGATCAGGATCGGGGTCGCTGCGAAGGGCAAAAACGTCTGGCTCGAATCCGGATGGCTCTCCATCTTGTCGAAACGATGCGGCACGCTCGTCGTTGTGGTTGTGACCATAAACAGGTTGGGCTCGGCATGGTCCCGCTTATTCTCGAGCCGGGCGACGCGATCCACCCGCGTGGTGATCCGGGCCGGAACGACCACTTCGCCATAGGCCTCGAAGGCCTCGCCGGTCAGATCCGTGACGTTGATGATGCGCATGACCCTGCTCGCTCGCGTGACAAAAACCGTGATGGCGGGGATGCGCTGTCGCAGCCTCGCCGTCAATCCGGGAACTCCACGCCGGCGACCGCATTGGCGACACAAGGGAGTGAAGCCATGACGAGCAAGACCAGCGTTCCGGACGATCGCGACACCGCTCCGGTCGAAAGCCGCCGCGCCTCTGGGACCACGCCTGTCGGCGGTGTGTCGGCAGACGAGATCGTGACGGAAGATGGGCAGGGATCGGTTCTCGACGTTCCGAACATGGGCGAATTTTCGGCCGAAGCCGCTCGTCCGACCCCGCTCGACGACATCACGGCGGCCGAACGCGAAAATATGCCCAAGGATTAAAGGCATCCTTCCTGGCGTTAAGCTTTAAAAAACCGCGTATGTGGGAGCGCTGTCTCGACATTTGCTGTATGGTGCACCGCGGCACCGGAGACAGCGACCATGAACGATCAACCCGAGCAGTTCAAAAAAATCCCACGCCGTAAGGGCGACAAGGGGAAGAGCGTCACGGTTTCGGCCGAGGCCAAGCAGGCTTATCTCGCAATCATCCAGGAGCGCGACGAGCTGCAGGCCAAATATGCACAATATCTGCCCGCGACCGAAACGCGTCGCTAACCGCCGGTTCCACTGTTGTCGTTTGACGCGCTGACCCTGTTCGGCCTCGTCGCCGTCAGTGCCATGCTGCTCTTTTATGCCGTCGAAGACCGCAGTCCGTGGTTCACGCTCGGCTTTTCTGCGGCTTGTGTTCTCGGGTCAACTTACGGCTTTTTGCAAGGTGCATGGCCGTTCGGCCTGGTGGAAGCCATTTGGGCGCTCGTGGCGATGAAGAAATTTTCTCGCCGTCGACAATCATCCGCAACTTCTGGTTGACTTTGGTCGGCTGATCTGGTGTATATAGCTTCACTGCAGAGTTGCGGTTGAGACCCCGGAGCTTTCTAGCTGCCGGGGTTTTTCATTTCAAACACCCGACCAGAGAGGCCGACATGCCGCCTCGCATCTCGCGCAAGCGACCGAAGCCGCTCGACGAAGCCGCATCCCTGATCCGCGATTCGATCCGCGCCCACATCCCCGATGCAATCGCCGAACTTGCACGATTGGCACGCGACGCCAACAGCGAGGCGGCGCGGATCTCGGCCATCAACGCGCTGATCGACCGTGCCTATGGCGGCCTCAAGGACCTCAACGACGGAGACGACAGCTAACATGGCATTACGGTCCGCTTCGTCGCGCCGCCTCAAACGACTTGAGATCACTCTGCCGGAGGCGTTTCGAAAGCTCTTCCAGCCTTTCCGCTACAAGGCGTTTTACGGTGGACGCGGCTCCGGCAAATCACACGCGATGGCGACCGCCCCGCGTTTTCCTAGTCGAAAAACGGCACGGCCTTCAGCGACGCGGGCCGGTCGCAGCAATCTAAGGTCCCGTTCCAGTCGCCGCCGACATCTGCCTCGATCTCGGCCGGCATGGGCACGAGCCCACCAGGCTGGGCTACCCTGTCCAGGCGATAGGTCCCACGAACAGCACCCGCCGCTGCAAGGCCGACGGCATAGCGGGCGGCTATACGCAAGGTCAGGACACGGTTGGACGCGGAGGATACGAGGCTCACCAGAGGTCATCCGGGGTCGAAGCAGGTTCAGTTGCGCGACGCTCAGGATCGCGAGCAGCACTACGGACAGCGCCGCCCCGCGGCTAAGCTTGAAGGACACGGACGACAGGTCGAAGCTTTAGTAGACCGTCGTTAGCGTCTGGTTGTTCGGTCCCCAGCGTAAAATGGTGTAAAACTGGTCCAAAGTGAGCACCGAGCCCGCGACCGAGAGGATCAGGGATAGCGCGCTCGTCCGTCGGATAAGCGGCAGGGTAATCAGCCAGAACCGCGCCATGCCCCTTGGCGCTTCGGGCTTACGCACGAGCGGACGAGGTTCATGTCAAACCGTCGCGAGCAGCGGCCTTGAACCCGCAGCCACGATCTTCCAATCTTGCAAGCCGACCACGGCGACGTCGTCGGGCACCCGCAGGCCGCACTCGCGCAATGCATCGACCATGCCGCGTGCGATCTGATCGTTCCCCGAGAAGATGCAATTGGGTGGGCTCATGCCTCGCCCCGCTCAGGCCGTGGTCGCGTCAGGCTCCGGAATCGTATCGAGGTCGGCGAAGTTTCGCACGTCCATGAAGGCCTTGATGAAACGGTGCTTGAACATCAAAGCCTTATAAATCTCTGGCCGCAGGGGTGGTTCGGCCGCGGCCGCGATGTTCATCATGGCATAGCGCTGCTCGTGCATGGACGATAGGCCCACGGTGACCCCCGGATGATGAAGCGCGAATTTGAGCGCCAAGGCCGCCAAGCTGCTGGCCTGTTGCGGCACATATTGCTTCAGGGCGTCGACCTTAGCGAGATAGACAGCGCGCGGCACCGTGTCGTCGAAATAGCCTTTGCGGAAATCGCCGCTGTCGAACTCCGTGTCGAGCGTCAGGAAGCCCGTCAGTCCGCCCTCGTCGAGAATGCAGCGCGCGATGACCCCGACCCCATGCTGTTGGCAGCAGGGCACGAGGTTTTCAAGCGCCTGCGGATCGAAGATGTTGATCACGGTCTGCACGGCATCGATCGTGCCGCTCATGACGAGCGGCAGCGCCATGTCGGAACGGTGGTCCGGCACCGAAATGCCGATCGCCCGGACCTTGCCGGCCGCCTTGAGGGCGCGCAATTCGTCCATCCAATCGCCCTCGTGGCCCCAACCCGGCCAATAGGCATGGAGTTGGAGGAGGTCGATCGCGTCCGTCCCGAGCGCGCGCAACGACGCCTCGCAACTCGCCGTGACTTGCCCCTTGGGCAGTGACAGCGCGACCGGAACACTCGTGCTCCATTGCGGGCCCCCCGCCAGCCCTTCGACTTTGGTGGCGACAAACGGCTTAGGGCCCCGCCATTGCTTGAGGCCGCGTCCTAGGATCATTTCAGACTCGCCATAGGCACGCGCCGTATCGATGAAATTGATACCCCGATCCAAGGCATAATGCAGGGCGCGAATGTGATCCGCCTCCGACTGCGCGCCGAACCAGCCGGCGAAGCCCATGGCGCCGAAGCCCAGACGGCTGACCCGGTCGCCGGTGCGAGGAAAGAGCGCGGTATGCATCGTGATGAGCCTTCAACAGTGCGAGTGAAGCGAGCGTCAGGCGTTGAGGGTCCGCCAGTGGGCCCGGGAGGCCGCGATCGCGGCCCAGATTGGCTCGATGGCGTCCATCGGAATGAAGCGGGCCTGCGTGGACGTAAGGGAGAAGCCGGCCACAACCTGCCCCAGGCGTTCGACCGCGAGGTCGAGCATGTGGCGGCCGGCCTCGGCATTGCCGTCAGCCGCGTCGGGGTTTTGCGCGAAGCGGCCAAGCGGGTCCGTCTCCACCCGGCCGGCGCGCGACAGGTCGATGAGGTCGGGCTCGATCGCCAGAAGCTGCGACACTTCGTAGTAGCCGGCGTGATCCCCCTCATAGACCCCCTCGACGAGCTCCGGATCGCTGCAGGCGAAGATCTCGAACGGGTAGGCGGCCGAAAAGGCGTCGGCCACAGTTCGCAGGTCGAACTGGTTGCCGCCATGATGGCCTGAGACCACGACGGCGGCCGCGAAGCCCGCATTCCGAAAGGCACGAAGCTGGTACAGGAAGGTCTCGAGGACGACATGCGGCGGCAACGCGGCCAGACGCGGATTGATGTCGCCCATGACGGCGCGCAGCCATGGCGCGTGATAGCCGGTCTCATGGATATGATAGCTTTGGGTCGGCGCCACGATGCCGCCGAAGCGCCGCGCCGCCGCGTCGCAGAGATATTCGGCCTTGATCGTGTCCAGTCCGAAGGGCGCGATATGGCCGTGCGGCTCGCAGAGGCCGAGTGGCAGATAGACGACGGGTTTTTGCGCCATCCGGCGGTCGAACTCTTCGGGCTTCAGCCGTTCCCACCGCACCGTCTCAATCATGGGCACACCTCTCGGCTGTCGCTGCGTCGAGGTGGATGGGTTCGATCCGCCTGCACGATCCGCATGTCATGTGACGACGCCTTCCAGATGTCTCGCAGCAGGCGACTCGGCCACGACGAGGGATTTCAGCTTAACGCCGGGATCGGCCAGCGCGTCGCGCGGGGGGTGTGCCCTTCGCGCAATCAGCATCTCGGCGAGCCGGATGTCGCGGGCGACAGTGTTGCCCGGTCCAAGGCCACTCGCCGCCAGGAGCCGACCATCGGCCGCGAGATGGAACAGGAGGAACGCGTCAGGCCCGAGGTCGCGACGCACGACGTCGACGGCCTCATCGGCTAGCCCCGCGATCTGCAAGCCGAGTTCATACTGGTCGGACCAGAACCAGGGTACCGCCCGATGGGCGTCGTGTTGCCCCATCATGGTGCCGGCCGCCAGCGCACCCTGCTCCTGCGCGTTGCGCCACGATTCCAATCGGACGCGGCGGCCACCGTAGAGCGCGAGCGGGAAGGAGCAGCAGTCCCCGGCCGCCAGAATGTCGGGGTCGCTCGTCGTGAGGCAGTCGTCGACCGCGATACCGTTGTCGATCGTGAGGCCTGCCGCCTCGGCCAAAGCCGTGTTGGGCAAGGCACCGATGCCGATCACGGCGATGTCCGCCATGAGCATGTCGCCGTCCGCCAGCGTGATGTGAAGGCCGGTTTCATTCTCGACCATGCTCGTGATGGCATGCCCGCAGCGGATGACGACGCCAGCCGCCATATGGCGGGCATGGATGGCTGCCGCGATGGCGGGAGGAACGCCGCGCTGAAGAATGCGCGGAAGCGCCTCGATCACGGTCACGTCGACCCCGGCCTCGCGCGCCATCGCGGCCAACTCCAGCCCGATGAAGCCGCCGCCGACAACCGCCAAACGGCGGCCGGGGCGCAGATGAGCGCGGAGCGCCAGGGCATCGTCAAAGGTTCTAAGGGTGACGCAGCGTGCCAGGCCAACCGCCATCGGCAGCGGCCGTGGTCTGGCCCCGGTCGCAAGCAGCAGCTTGCGGTAGGCCAGCACGGAGCCGTCGTCGAGCCGCAGCAGCTTGCGGGTTCGATCGATGGCCTCGGCAGTCACGGACGTACACAAGCGAATATCTGCCGTGGCCAGGCGCTCGGGCGTCACGATGTATTTCGGCAGGGGGTCGGCGCTGTTATCCAAGGTCGTCTTCGAGAGCGGAGGGCGCTCATAAGGGTGATGGCGCTCCGCCCCGGCGAGGGTGATTGGCCCGACATGGCCGAGGTCGCGCAGCGCCACGGCAGCGCGGACGCCGCAATCTCCGGCGCCGACGATCACCATGCCGTCATTCCCAGTCACGACATGTGCTCCGCTCGATGCCGCGCTCATTACCCGACCTGAACCAGCACTCTCCCGGCCTCGACACGCACCGCGTAGGTCTGCAGGTTGATGCAGACCGGAGCCCCCTTGGCCAAGCCGGTCTTGTAGTTGAACCGTCCATTGTGCTTGGGGCACTCGATGATGTCGTCCATCACCAGCCCTTCGGCGAGATGGATGCGCTCGTGGGTGCATAGTCCATCAGTCGCGAAATATTCGTCGTCGGGTGAGCGATAGATCGCAAAGGTGCGGCCGGCGTGATCCCAGCGGATCACATCCTCTTCGTCGATGTCGCCTGCCGCGCAAGCGTCGACCCAGTCGGCCATCTCGGTTCCTTCCTCAGGTTTTGATCTTGACAGGCCTGGCACCCTGCGGCGCTCCGGTCTGACGGTCTATTCAGCAGCGGCAGGCAAAGCATTCATCGCGTGGAAGTCTTCGCGGTAGGGCCGCGCCGTCGGAGGCAGTTCGCGCTTCACGAAATAATCCTCGTTGCGCAACTGCCGCAGAAAAGCGGGCACCATCTCGCGGTATGCGTCCAGGATCGAAGCATTCGGAGCCGGCAAATCATGCTTGATGAGCTCATGAAGCTGCGGCAGCGCATGGTAAGGCACCATCGGAAACATGTGGTGTTCCACGTGGTAATTCATGTTCCAGTAGATAAAGCGACTGACCGGGTTCATATACACGGTGCGCGAGTTCAGCCGGTGGTCCACAACATTGTCGGCAAGGCCGCCGTGCTGCAGCAGGCCCACCAGGACCATGTGCCAGCAGCCGTAAAGGCGAGGCAGACCGATCAGCATCAGGGGGAGCCAGGATCGCAGGACCAGCGCCAGCACCAGCGTCACGGCGTAAATGGCGATGTGAAGCCGCGCGGCGTCGATAGCCTTGCGCCGTTCCATCTCCGGGATGAAGCTCTGCTCATCTTCGGTGATTGTTCCGACGGCGTTTTTGAGCAGCGCCTTCATCGAATGCCACGTGTCGAACAGGCCGACAAAATTCGCGACGGTGCGCGCCAGATCGGGCGGCCGCATCACGGCGATCTCGGCATCCCGCCCGACGATGCTCGTATCGGTGTGGTGGCGAGCATGGCTCCAGCGCCAGGTCACCGGATTGCGCATCAGCATGAAGCTGGCGATCCGATAGACGACATCGTTCATCCAGCGCGTCTTGAAAGCGGTGCCGTGACCGCACTCGTGCCATCGAGAGTCGCTCGCCGAGCCATAGAGCGTGCCGTAGACGAAGAAGCAGGGCACGCACCACACGCTTCCCCACAACGCAACGCCACCCGCGGCCGAGACAAGCAGGGCCGCGATCCAGATCGTGGTGTCCCGAATCGCGGGCCCATCGGAGCGCTGCATCAGCGCCTTCATGGTCTTGCGCGGCACATCGGTATGATACCACTCGGCAGAGGCCAGCCCGGTCTCGATGGCGGACCGGGTGCTCTCGCCGACGAGGCTGTAATCACGCCGTGGCTTCGCGAGGGTCTCGGCGGCAGCGCTCACCATAGTCGCCTTTCTTTAAAATCAATGGATCTTGCAGCGCAGTGCGGCCGAGATCGATGATATCTGATGATTTATGATCTTATATGATGTTATCGTCAAGCTAGATGCGGCAATTTACATCAGTTGTAGACGCAAGATCAACGGTGCGACAGATTTGGGAAGTCGTTCGAGGGTGCCGGATAGTCCTCGTCGGGTTGGCTGCCCAAAGACGTGACACGGGTGTCAAACTGGGCGATCGCCTCGGCGCCGTCGACGAGGCGGAACACAGCGTCGTAGTGTCGCTCGTCGCCGTGCTCCAGCCAGATCATTTCACCTCGCTCGCGTGCGGCGGCGTCACCCAGCACGTGATGGGTCGAAGGCTCGATGCCTATCGTGTAGTGGCCGGACTGGAAGTTCTGCCACTCATAGGTGCAGGGTAACTGCGCCTTGCGCGTGCGGATCTCGAAGCCGAGGCCCAGGCGGTCGTTGATGAGGGCGGCTGACGTCCAGCCTTGGTCGTCAGCGGCGAGATCGTGTTGCCAGACCTGCTCGCGGAAATCGGGACGCGGGTCGGGCATTCGCCGGTAGCCGACGGCTTGGCGCCGATAGTCCGGGCCGGCGTGGGACGCCCAGACCACGTAGCGGATAGGGGCCGCAAAGCGCGCGCCCTTGTCGAGCAGAGGATAGCCGAGGTTCACGTGGTAGAACAACATGTGCGGCGTGCGGGCAAAGCCGTGGTTTTCGACCCGGTCGGTGATGCGGATCTCTGATCCGCCGACATCGGCCTCGATCCGGCGATGAAGGTGAAGATCCTCCCCGAACACGGTGGATTGCTGCATGACGCCCTCGGCCCATAGCACGCACCGTTCGTCCTCCCAGCGCTCGCCATAACCGCTCAGGCGGGCCGGAATGGCGCTGAGCCGGCCATGCAGGCCATGACGGACCGACGAACGACCGGGATAGTGGTAGGTTTCGGCCGACACCTCGGCCGGACCGAGGATATGATCCAGCCCGCCTGTGACGAGCAGCCCGGAGAAGGAGCGGAGCCAGCCGAGCCCCGCCTCGCCCTCGGGTTCGTGCAGGCCGGGGTGCCGAAACCCGCTCGGCGAATGCCAGCCGATCGCCTGACCCCGAATCTCGCAGTCGCCGATGTCGAGCGCGCGGTCCACCAGCGCGGTAAAGCGCAGGCCGGTGCCCGTACGGAACTCGAGCACCCGGATCCCGCGCTCCACCCCATCGCCAAGCGTCATGAGCCGCACGCCGGCGAATTGCGACAGCGCGCCGGAACGTTCGGCGAGGTCGCGCCGCGTCAAGATCCGTCCGTAGAGCTCAACCATGGACGTCGCTCCCCGCAAGCCGTTCGCTCGGGGCACTCGCGAAGGCCCCGGCGAGGATGCTCTCCTCGCTCATCCCCGCGCGGTCGAGATCGGCGGCGATCCGTCCCCCCGCGAAAACCAGGCAGCGATCAGCGACCGCGAGGATCTCGGGCAGTTCGGAGGAGGCCATCAGCACGGTCGTCCCCGCGGCGGCGAGCCGGCTGATAATGTCGTAGATCTCGGCCTTGGCGCCGACATCGACCCCGTGGGTCGGCTCGTCGAGCAGCAGCACCTTGGGGGCCGCCAGCAGGGCCCGCGCGAACAGGGCCTTCTGCTGATTGCCGCCCGACAGGGCCGTGATCGGCTGGCTATCGTCCGCCATGCGGATGTTCAGCGCGGCGCTGAGGCGTCTCACCGCGGCCGCTTCGGCGCGGCGATTGACGAAACCGAGGCGGCTGAACCCAAATAATCCGCTGACGCTGATGTTGCGGCGCACCGAATGGGTCGGAAGGATGCCGCGCGTTTTGCGGCCCTCGGGCAGCATGAAGAGGCCGCGGCGTACCGCCTGCCCGACCCGGCCGAGTGCCAGCGGTGCCCCGTCAACCGTGACCGAGCCCGAGCGCGCTGCCCGGTAACCGTAGAGCGTTTCGAGGAACTCCGTGCGGCCGGCGCCGACGAGGCCGAAGAGTCCCACGACTTCGCCTCCCCTAGCCTCGAGGTCGATCCCCTTGAGATGGCTCGCGTCGGCGAGGTTGCGAACGATCAGACGGGTGGTCGTCTCGATCCGTCCGTGCGGCCGGTAGGCGAAGGTCGTGGGTCGCCCGACCATGTGAAGGATGAGATCGGACTTGGTCGCAGTCCTGGCCGGCAGGTCGACGATCAGGCGCCCGTCGCGCAGCACCACGATGCGATCGCAATGGGCGAGCGCTTCCTCGAGCCGATGCGTGATGAAGATCAGGCCGGTGCCTTTGGCGGCAAGTTCATGCGCGAGGGAAAAGAGGCGCTCGCCCTCGACGGGGGTCAGCGAGGAGGTCGGCTCGTCGAGGATCAGGAGGCGGGGCTCCTCGGCGATCGCTTTGGCGAGTTCGACAAGCTGCTGTTCGCCGCTGCGCAGGGTACCGAGCCGCACGCCGGGCTCAATCGCATCGAGTCCAACGCGTGCGAGAACGCGCCGGGCCTCGGCGTTCAGTCGTTTACGGTCGACGAACCCCGCCTTATTGGCGAGGTAGCGCCCCAGGAAGATGTTCTCCGCCACACTGAGAGACCCCGCCGTGGACAACTCCTGGTGGACGAAGCGGACCCCGAGCGCCTGTCCGTGGCCGATGCCGTCGAGGTCCATCGGCACGCCGTCGAACGTGAGGGTACCGGCCGTGGGGCGCAGCTTGCCCGCTATGATGTTCATCAGCGTGGATTTGCCGGCGCCGTTCTCGCCGATGAGGCCGATGATCTCGCCCGGCCTGATCGTGAGATCGATCCCGTGCAGGATCGCCGTCTCGCCGAAACGTTTCGTGATGCCTTTAATGTCGAGAATGGCAGCGGTCATGGCGGCTGCGGTCAGTCGAGAGGACCGGCCGGGGTGATGATGTGCCCCTTGACCGCAATGATTTTCTCGGCGGGCGGCTTGCCGGTTACGAGCGTATTGTAGAGCGTCACGGTCGAGTCAAAGGCTTGCTGGAACGGCGCTTGGTCGATCAGCGCGTACATCTCCCCCGTCTTCAGGTAGGCCATATTGTCGGGTGTATGGTCGAAGCCGACCACGCCGACCTTGCCGACCAGGCCAAGGTCCTTGATGGCCTTGGCGGCGCCGAATGGGCCGCCTGCGGTGACATAAACCAGCGAGAGGTCCGGATTGGCTGTCACCATGTCTTGCACCAGCGAGTAGGCGACCTCCGCTTTGTCCTGGTTCTCGAACGGTCCGACGATCGTGATGCCGGGGGCGTTGGCCTTGATGTAGTCGATCGCGCCTTTCATGCGATTATTGTGCTGGACGGCGCCGAAATAGCCGGTGATCACCCCGATCTTCCCCTTGCCGCCAAGCTTCTTGACCATGAAGGCGCCGAGCTGCTGGCCGGCCGCGATGGCGTCCTGACCCATGAATGCGATCCGCTTCGAGGGCACGGAGCCTTCCGCGATGATGTTGAAGACCGGAACGCCGGCATCCGCTGCCTCGTTGATGGCCCGTTCGGTGCCGTCGAAGATCGGGACCGTGACGATGCCGTCGTATTTCTGAGCGACCGCCCCTTCGATGCCGGCAATCACGGCTTCCGCATTGAGGCTGTCGCCCAGGTCGACGTAGTCGACCTTGACGTTCTGGGCCTTGAGATAGTCTGCGGCCGCTTTTGCGCCCTCCGTCACCGGCACCCAGAACGGATTGTTCTGGAACGACAGGAACGCGATCTTCAGCGGACCCTTCGCGTTGGTGACGGCCTCGACCGTACCGCCCTTGGGCAGTTCGGCCGCCTTCAGGCCGGAAGTGCCGGCCAGCAGGCCAGCGGTGGCAGTGATGATCAGGATACGCCTGGTTAAATTCATGTCGGTCCCCCCAGATGTTGTTTGTTAATCGTCCCGGCCACGCCGGATGCCGTCGATACCGACGGCCAGGATGATGACGAGACCTTTGCAGACGATCTGCCAATGGGCCGAGATGCCCAGCAACACGAAGCCATTGCTGAGCAGCGCCATCAGCAAAGCGCCAAGCACGACGCCGAGGATGGAGCCCCGACCGCCCGCAAGCGCGGTGCCGCCGAGGATCACGGCTGCGATGACATCGAGCTCATAGCCGCGGCCGAGGTCCGGGTTGGCGCTGGCGAGGTTACCCGACAGAATGATGCCGCCGAGTCCCGCCAACAAGCCGCACAGGATGAAGACCAGCAATCGCGTGCCTTCGACATCGATGCCGGCCAGACGGGCCGCGGCAGGACTGTCGCCGATCGCGTAGATGTTGCGCCCGATCCTGGTCCGTGAGGCGAAGATGTGAAACACGATCGCGAGGACGATCATCAGGATCAGCGAGATCGGCACGGTGTAGAAACGCCCAGCCCCGAGGAAGTCGGCGAAACCAGCCGTGAACGGGATCGGAATACCGCCTGTCATCAGCAGCGCGAGACCACGTGCCACCGACAAGGTGCCAAGGGTCGCGATGAACGGGTTGATATTGAGCCGGGTGAACAGCGTGCCGTTGACGAGGCCCGTGAGGCCGCCGACGCCAAGGCCTGCCAGCAGCGCCATCACGGCACTGCCAGCC
This sequence comes from Lichenihabitans psoromatis, assembly GCF_004323635.1. NCBI lineage: Bacteria > Pseudomonadati > Pseudomonadota > Alphaproteobacteria > Hyphomicrobiales > Lichenihabitantaceae > Lichenihabitans > Lichenihabitans psoromatis. The sequence continues at coordinate 586,565 of NZ_CP036515.1, read as the reverse complement.
GTTCGGTCGACATAGGCCGCGACGACGGCCGCAAGGCCGAGCGTCGAGCCGACCGAGAGGTCGAGCCCCCGGGCGATGATGACGAGCGCTTCGCCGAGCGCCACGATCGCGACCACCGAGGCCTGGCGCCCCACGTTGAGCAGGTTGCGGGGCGTCAGGAAGAACGGGTTGGCAAAGCTGAGGTAGACGACCACGAGCAGGATCATCAGCGCGACGGACGTCTCGCGCTGGCCCATCAAGGCTTTCGTCCACCGCAGCGGCGCCGCTGTCATCAACCGTGAGGGCAGGGTGGTCACAGGCTGTTTGCGCTGAATTTGTCGTCCAGAAACTTCTTCGACCGAGGCACATCCGCCTCATTGAGATGCTCGACGATGACCGCGATGTTGGGGTGTTTCTCGCCGAGGCGCTGCAGATAGAGATCGTAGTTCAGCGAGCCCGTGCCCGGCGCGTTGAGCACGATCTCGCCAACGCCGCGGAACGTGTGGGACGCGAGGGCATCGTCGTCGCCGATATCCGCATGCTTCTCGCTCTTATCATCACCGGCGCGCGCCACATCCTTGGCATGGGCGATCTTGATCTTGTCCGCGAGGGTGTCGAACACTTGGTTCAGCACCTTGTCCATGGCGTCGATATTGTGGCTTTCGAAGTAGTTGGTCGGATCCATCAGCAGGCCGAGCCCGGGATGGTCCACCTGTGCAAACATCCGCACGGTTTCCTCCACCGATCCGACGACGTTGTTCACATAGGTTTCGAGCAGGAACATCGACCCGTGGTCGTAGGCCTCCTGAGCAAGTTCCGCGATGATCTTGCGGCACATCTCGAAGCCTTCTTCCGACTTGTTCTTCGGGTCGCTCATCCATTCGGATTCGGTATTGTAGGTGCCGGTCTCGGAGATGACGTAAGGCGTTCCGAAGGCGCGCGCGTTGCGGATAATCTCCTTCAGGCGATCGACATTGGCTTTACGGTGGTCGAGATCGGGGTGGATGATATTGGTGTAGCCGGAGATGCAGGAGATTGGCAGGTCGTTGGCCCGGAAGGCATCACGCACCGTCTTGGCCTTGTCCTTGGTGATCTCTCCCGCGCCGAGATCGATATCTTTGAAATGCAGATCGAGCTGCACGGTGTTGAAGCCGTGGCTACGGATCCGCTTGGCAGTCTCCTGGAGACCGTAGGGGAAGTAGCCCGTGAAAATCCCGGATTGCATCATTATCGTGGTCCCTCCTGAGGTTCAGTTGATCGCGATTTCGGACAGCTTGACCGTGCGGCCCTCGGCGATGGACCGGTAGCCAGCCTCGACAAGAGCCATCGTCTTGACGTTGTCGGCCACCGAGAGCACCGGGTCGTCGCCGCTCTTCACGGCATATTGCAGCTGCTCCATCACGCCGATGAAGGCGCCGGGGAACCACATGGTCTCCCAGCTTGGTTCGCGCCACTGGCCGTCCGTGGTCCGGGTCGAGGCATAGCGAAGGGTCGAGGCGGTGCCGGTCGGCCAGCCGATCGTGCCCTTGGCGGTGCCGGCCAGGCCCTCGACCCGCCAGCCGATATGCTGGTCGTCTCGGTAGCCCTCCTGATGCGGCCCCGACCACACATCCTCGATCGACACGGCCAGCAGACCCGAGGGAAACCGCAGCGTCGATACCGTAATGCCGTCGGCGTGATCGAAGCGGGTCCGCGGGTCCTTGCGGGTCTGCGTAGTGATCTCGTCGGGGTCGCCGAACAGGTAGCGCAGCACGTCGAGGTGATGCACGCTCATATTGGCCAGCGTCAGCCGGTCGTAATTGGCCAGAAACGGCTGCCAGTGCGGGATCGCGTGCATGTCGATCTGGGCGAAGACGATGTCGCCGAGCTCGTCGCCGTCGATGATCTGCTTCAACACGCGCATCGACTGATCGAAGCGCATGTTCTGGTTGACCGACAGGATCTTGCCGGCGGCCTTCGCCTCGTCGCGCAGGGCAATGGCCTCGGCAAGCGACAGGGCCAGCGGCTTTTGGGCCAGAATCGCCTTGATGTGGGGCTGCGTCAGCGCATGCCGGATCAGGGCCGGCTGCTGGTCGGGCGGGAAGGCGAGATCGATAATCGCGATCCGCGCATCCTCGATCAATGCGTGAGGGGTGTCGTGAACGGTCGGGATACCCCAGCGCGCGGCGATTTTGGCGGCCCTTTCCTGCGTCCGCGAGGCGATCGCGGTCACCGGAAAGCCGGCCTCCTTGTAGGCCGCGAGATGGCACTCGGCCATGATCATGCCGGCGCCGATGCACCCGATCGCGTAGTCACGGCAGCGGACCGCAACGTCCGGCCTGAACCCCAACGCATCGCCCATCTGTCTCTCCTCGCTCGTCATCGGGCCAGCGCTCGGCCGTCGGATGCAAAAGCATGCACGGCGCGTGGATCCACCGTGATCCCGACGGCGTCGTTAACCCTGACGCGCGGCTGTCCCCGCATCAGCGCTTTCAGCAGCGTCCCGGCGGCCTCGATCGTCACCACCGTGAAGCCGCCGAGTGGCTCGACCTCGAAGACCCGGGCCGATGCGCCAGTCGGGGCATCCGGGGCCGCGACACGCAGGTCCTCGGGCCGGATGCCGATCTCGCTCGCGTCGTCCGGTAGGGTCGCGACGGGCAGCAGGATGGCGCCCCCGGCGGCTTGGCTCGATCCGTCCGTCCGGCGATCGCGGTGCAGGATGTTCATCGTGGGCGCACCGACAAGGCTCGCCACATAGCGGTTAACGGGGCGCTCGTAGATATCCTGCGGCGCACCGATCTGGCTGACCCTGCCGTGATCGAGGATGGCCATGCGGTCGGCCACCGACATGGCCTCCTCCTGGTCGTGCGTCACGTAAATCAGCGTGTGGCCGAGGTCGCGCTGAAGTCGCTTCAGCTCGACGCGGGTCTCCTCCCGCAGCCGAGCATCGAGCGCCGACAGGGGATCGTCCATTAGGTAGGCGACTGGGTCGCGCACCAGGGCGCGGGCGATCGCCACGCGCTGCCGCTCGCCCCCCGACAGTTGCGCCGGCGGCTTGTGCAGGATGTGTCCGATGTGGAGCTTTTCCACCACGGTCGCGAGCCGCGCCGCGATCTGCGCCTCGGGCACCTTCCGCTCGACCAGCGGAAACCGGATGTTGTCGCGCGCGGTCATATGCGGGAACAAGGCGAGGTTCTGGAACACCATGGCGACGTTGCGCGCCGCAGGCCCGATCATCGTGACCGGTTTTCCGTCGATCAGGATGTCGCCCGCGTCGGGAGTTTCAAGGCCGAGCATCAGCCGCAGGATGGTGGACTTGCCCGACGAGGGCGGCCCGAAGAAGCAGAAGAACTCGTTGGTCTCGACCGTGAACGAGACGTTATCAACCGCGACGATCTCTCCGAAGCTCTTGGTGACGTTGTGAAAGGCGATCTCGGCCATCAGCGGGGCTCCGTGATCGTCTGGCCGGTCACGGCATCGAACAGCCGCACCGAGGCTGGATGGGGCTGGATCGTCACCATGTCGCCCGCTGTGGCGGCCGCGCCGGCATCGGTCACGACCTTCACGGTCTCGGTGCCCGACCCGATATGCACGATCGTGCGGGGCCCGATGCGCTCGACGACGGTGATGGCGCCGCGCAATCCAGGGCCCTCCGACGCGAGCGTGACCTCCTCGGGGCGGAACCCGATAACGACGTCAGATGCCGCGCTCCGCAGCAGAGCCGCGGCGCGGTCGGCGGGAAACGGTGCCGTCCGGCCCAAGGGGCCGAGGTCGGCCACAAGTCCGCGATCGCTTTGGACGAGGGTGCCAGGCAGCAGGTTCATGCCCGGCGAGCCGATGAAGCGGGCGACGAAGAGGTTCGCGGGATGGTTATACACGTCGAGCGGTGTGCCGACCTGCTGGAGCACCCCGTGATCCATCACGGCGATGCGATCGGCCATGGTCATAGCTTCGAGCTGGTCATGCGTGACATAGACCATGGTCTGGCGGAACTGGCGTTGCAGGTGCTTGAGCTCGGTGCGCATCACGGCCCGGAAGGCGGCATCGACGTTGGACAGTGGTTCGTCGAGCAGGAAGATCGCCGGTTCCATCACGGCCGAGCGCCCGATGGCGAGCCGTTGGAGAATGTTGACAGACAGGCCCGCCGACTTTCTGTCGAGCAAGGGAGTGAGTTGCAGCAGATCGGCGATCGCCATCACGCGCCGCTCGACTTCATGCCGCGGGCGCCCCTGCGCCATCAGGCCGTAAGCGAGGTTCTGGCTGACGCTAAGATGGGTAAAGATCGCGTAGTTCTGAAACACGAAGCCCACGCCGCGCCGCGCCATGGGCACGCCTTTCATGGGGCGGTCGTCGAACAGGATGCGCCCCTCGCTCGGGGCCTCCATGCCGGCGATCATATTCATCGTGGTCGACTTGCCGCAGCCCGAAGGGCCGAGCAGCGCCATGAACTCGCCGTCCGCGATCGTGAGGTCCATCGTCTTCAGAGCCGTGAAGTCGCCGAACCGCTTGACGAGGTGTTCGAGCCGGATCTCGGTCATCGGGCGGCTCCGATGCGGGCCGCCTCGAGGCGCTTCATGGCAAATACCGTGAGGACCGACAGGGAGATCAGGATCGCGAGCGCGATCGCGGCGACATAGCCCCAGATCAGGTCATTCGTGGTGATCTTGTAAATATAGACCGAGATGGTCTCGGTGGCGACGCCGGGTCCACCCCCGGTCATGATGAACAACGTGTCGAAGATCTTGAAGGCTTCGATGACGCGGATCGCTAAAGCGATGATGATGATCGTCTTGGTGCGTGGCAGCATGATGGTGCGGAAACGGTACCACCAGGAGGCGCCGAGCAGGGTCGCTGCCTTGAGTTGATCGTCCGGCACGCCGACGAGACCGGCGAGCAGGATCAGAAACATCAAGGGTGTCCACTGCCAGATATCGGCAAGCATCACGGCCACGAGCGCGAGGCTCGGGTCGGACAGCCAGGCAAGGCGGATGTCTTGTCCGGTCAAGGTCGACAGCAGCGCGTTGATCGGGCCGCCGGACTGAAACAGGATGAAGAACATATACCCCGTGACGGCCGGTACGACCATCATCGGCATCAGCAGGATCGAGTAGAACACGCGCTTGCCACGAAAATCGTCGATGAACAGGGTCGCGAGAAAGAGGCCGATGAGAAACTCCGCCGGCACGCACACGGCCATCACGAAGGCGGTTCGCCCTAAGGCCTTCCAAAGGCGCATGTCGTGCAGCAGGTCGCTGTAATTGGCCAAGCCGTTCCACAGCCGATAAGCGTTCCACCAGCCCGTGCCTTCGAGCGGCGACCAGTCCGTGACGCTGATGTAGAGCTGCATCAGCAGCGGGAAGACCGAGATGAACAGGATCAGCAGCTGCGTGGGAAGCGTCAGGCGGAACCCGAGCGTCCGCCCCTCCCTGTCCATCGTCGCGCTGCCGCGCCGAGGCGCCGGGGCCACGCTCGCGGCCGTGGATGTGGAGACGGCGCTCATTGCTTGAGGGCCCCGAAGGTCAAGCCGCGGACCAGGTGCTTCTGGATCGCCACGCCGAGCACGACCGGCGGGATGGCGGCAATGAGGCCCAGCGCAGCCTTGGCGCCATAAAGCTGGCCCGTCATGGAGGACGACAGGGACGCCATGTAGACCGGGATCGTCACCCACTCCTTTTGGGTGAGCAGCAATCCGATCAGGTAGTCCGACCAGTTCAAGATGAACACGAAGAGCGCGGAACTCGCCAGGGGGCCCGCATGATCGGCAGCGTGATGCGGGTGAACACGCGCCAGCGCGAGCAACCCTCCACCAGCGCCGCTTCCTCGATCTCGCGCGGCATTTCGTCGAAGAACGTTTTCATCAGCCAGAATGCGAACGGCAGAGTCACGATGCCGTAAACGAGCGCCAGCCCCCACCAGGTGTCGATCATACCGAGGGCGGCCCACATGATCATGATCGGGATCATCACAGCCATCGGCGGAAACAGCCGCAGCTGGATCAGCGCGAGCGGCAGATTCTGGCCCGACCCGAACCGCGACAAGCCGTAGGCCGCCGCCGTGCCGCACACCATGGCGATCATCGTCCCGAACACGGAGGCGAGCAACGACGCCGCGATCGGCTTCAGCGCGGTCTTCTCCAGCGCGACGATCAGCGCCGTCGACGACTGGCCGAAGATGAAGCGGAAATTGTCCCAGGTTGGACGCCGCGGCCACCACGTGAGCTCTGCCCCCGTGGTGCTCCATTCGTTGATGGGCTTGAACGCCATCGAGATCATCCAAAGGATGGGCACGAGCGTGATCGACAGCGCGACCGCGATCGCGGCGTAGCGGAAGATCTCGAAGGCGATGGAACGCTGCATGCGGGGTCCTAGGGGCAAACGCTCCCGCGAGGGGAGGTGGTTGCGGGGTCGGCGCACGCCGTGGGGGTTGCGAGCCTTGGCCGCTCTCGCCCTGGTGGGTTCAGGCGATCGGGTCGAGGATCGTGGGCCAGGCGGCTTTGTTGGTCTTGATCGCCTCGACCAGCTTCTCTTCGCCCACCCGCCGCGCAATGCGCTTCCACTCTTTTTCGGTATCGGCCATCGCTTCGGCGGGCGTCTTGGCCTTGGTGCAGGCCGCCACAAGATTCTCGTCGAGCGCGTTGTGGAAGGCGGTCGCGCCGGGATAATTGATCGAGGGCACGGCACGCGGCACCGTCTCGCGCACCACGTCCATGTGCCAGGCGTGATACGTTTCGCGCACCAGCGGATCGTTGAAATTCGCGAGCTGGAAGGGGTCGAAATACCCGGCCGGATTGGCCGTCATCCACGAATAAATCCGGCTCGATCCCAGCCATTGCAGAAGCAGGTAGCAGGCTTCGGGATGCTGGCTTTGTGCCGAAATCGACGCCGAGAGGTTGAGCCACAGCACCGACCGGCGGATCAGTTTGCCGTCGATGTCCCGCCCGGGCGGGAGCGCCGTGCGTAATTTGCCCGTGACCTTCGAGTCAGTGTTGGCGGGCGAATCCAGGAACTTCGGCAGGTTGGAGAAGGCGCAGGTCATTGCGGCGCCGCCCTGGCCAAAATTGCCATATTGCTCGGGCCATCCCCAGCTGATGGCATCGGGCGAATGGTAGGCGAGCGAGGCGACATATTCGGCCGTGGCGGCGACGCCCTGCTCGCCGTTGATCAGCGGCGCGCCGCTGTCGCTGAACAGGTACTGGTTGGGTGAGGCCATCGAGGTGTAGCGCTGATACCAGTTGGTATAGCCCCAGCCCTGGTTGCGCAGATCCGTGCAGCCGAACAAGCCTTTGTCCGGCCGATGGAAGAAGGACGCAACCTCGTCAACGGCTTTCCAGGTGCGCGGCGCGGCGAGATCATAGCCGTATTTGTCCTTGAAGGCCTTCTGCTCGGCTGGGTTTTCAAACAAATCCTTGCGGTAGATCCAAGTCTGAAAGTCGCCGTCGAGGGAGACGCCGAAGACCGAGCCGCGATACTTGTTGAGGAGAGTCACGCCCTTTTCGCCGCCGACATAGCCGCGGGTCGGATCGTCCCACTCCGGCTTATATTTCTCGACATATTCGTCCATCTTGACGATGCCGTTGGTTTCAGCGAGATCGCCCAGGCGGTTCCACTCGACCGCATAGATGTCGTAGGCTCCACCCTTGGTGGACACGTCCTGCATCGTCTTGGTGAATTCCTGACCGTTGGGCTGACCAACGATTTCGATCGGGATGCCGGTTTCCTTCTCCCACAGCTGTTTGATGGACGGTGCGCCGGCAGGAAACGGTTTGGCGAGCTGCCCGATCGAGCCGTCGGAGAGCCCGAGCACGATCTTGCTCGGCGCTTTCCCTGCACCTTTCAGCGCCTTGATCCCCTCAATGGCGCGGCCTTCCGGCGTGTCTGGCCCATATTGGTATCGTTCACAGCCGGCGAAGCCTGTCGGGCCGCCAATCATGCCGGGCGCGAGCGCATCGGCGGCCATCGCGCGGCTGGGTCGGATGAAGACGGGGGCGATACCCACCGCGGCCGTGAGGGCGAAAGACTGAGCGCCTGACGAAAGCAGGCGACGGCGCGTGATCGAACGCATGTCTTGCATGGCGTTTTCCCCCCGGATGAACGACGTCTTGCGCATCGCTATGATGTTTATTGACGATCAGCGCTCATGATGTCAAATCATTTCATAGCAAAAAACATCATCACGCATCGTCTAGGAGAAGCGTATTTTGGATTGATCGTACCTGCGATGTGTTGCCTCTTGTGGCTCTGATATGATGCGTTACACACCCGGATGTCGGACCGGGACACGTCTGACGAGAGGAACATCGTTGCGCTCGACCCTCATCGACATAGCTCGGGCTGCCGGCGTTTCCACCGCGACCGTTGATCGGGTTCTCAACAACAGGACCGGCGCACGAAGCCGAACGCGGGATCTTGTGTTGGAGGCGGCACAGCGGCTCGGCTACATCGGCGTGGGGACACCGCCAGCAGCCGCGATGCCCGCCCCGAGTGGCGCGACGCGGCTCCACTTCGTCCTGCCGGCGGGGGACAATACGTTCATCGCCGCCTTGCACCGGCAGATCGAGCAGCAGGCACGCGGCCGTCAAGACCTCGACGTGAGCATCGTGACCATCGAGGGGTTCAACCCCGACACGCTGGCGCGAACGCTTCTCGACCTTCGCGGTCAGACCCAGGGAATCGGCGTCGTCGCGCTCGACCATCCGACAGTGCGCGAAGCGTTGCGGGCACTGGCCGCGAGCAATGTCGAAGTGGTCACCATCGCGTCCGACATTCACCACGTGCCCCGATCGGCCTATATCGGGATCGACAACCGGGCGGCGGGGCGGCTCGCCGGTTATCTCGTCAGCCGCTTCTTAAGCGAGCGTCTTTCGGGCAAGGTCGCGCTGTTTGCCGGGTCGCTCTCATATCGAGGGCACGAGGAGCGCGAAATGGGCTTCCGGCACGTCATCGCCGAAATGTCGCCATCCTTGCAACTCGTCGACCTTCGCGAGATGGGCGACGACCGCGAACGCGCCTACGCCGAAGCCGCCGCGCTGCTCGACCAGCATCCCGCCCTTTCGGCTATCTACAACGTCGGCGCCGGCAACACCGGCATCGCGCGCGCCCTCAAGGAGCGCGGGCGCGATGGCTCGGTGATCTTCGTGGGACACGAAGCCACCGACGAAACGCGGGACCTCCTGCTCGATGGAACCCTCGACGCCGTCATCGACCAGAATCCACGTGTGGAAGCCCGCGAGGCGCTGAACGTCCTCAGTCATCGCATCCGGGGGGTCGACTATGACTATCACCCGCCTCGCCTTCAGGTTATTTTCAAAGAAAATATTCCGGAGGTCTGACGCCTGCCAATCAGAATCACGGCGGGGTCGGTGTTGAGGTGATTCACGGCCATGCAGTAATGGCGGGGTGGAATCGGCCGATGAGGCCGACCTTTCGCCCCTCAGCAGTCCAAAGCCCTGGATTCGTCTGCACCGATCACTGATCCGATCGCATCGTTCGATCTTCGATCTTGTCCAACACGGCTTCTGGCGCGACGTCGCGTTCCAACTCTTCCAACTCGGGTTGATCGCTCGTGTCGACGCCGAGGTGTTTCGCGATGGCTTTGGTGAGTGTCAGAAGCCGTGTGACCTCATGCTCTGAAAGGAGGTTGATCTGCAGGTCGAGGTCGGCCCGTTTATCGTCCAAAGCGGCCGCTCTATTCTGACTGATGAGAACGAAGGTCGACAAAAATATCGCTTCGACGGACGCCGCTGTCGCCAGGATCACGAAGGTCGGGTCCCACGGTTTGAACCCGGGCACCAATCCGACGTTCAGGAGTTCAAAGTCCAAACAGAGCAAGATGGATGTAAACAAAAGCCATGCTTCCCGTGAAGTGTGTAATGGCTTCCGCAATCTTCTCCTGGGTGCTGGACTTTCGTTCATCAGCTCTCCGGCGGTCTTGGAGAGCGTGAATATTACGGTTCAAGACCGATGCTAGAGTGGCGGGAACCGGGGGCGGTACCGTTGGTCCTTTGTTTGTTGCTTGGTTCATGTCGCCTGGCATGACAATCGCCTTCCAGAAAAATCGATGCTGACGTCCACAAGCGACGAGACGCGCGGGCCACTCCTCGTCGGCGATCTTTCAATCACGGATCTCGAATCGACCCCGACAGCGTCCGTGGCGTTGCCAACCTCCGAAACCGGAAATTGGCTCTCTGTTTAAAATTAAACGTTCGACGGCCAGTGCAGAGGAATGCGAACTTGTGGCTCAACCTGTGGACCGCAAAGCTGTCGCAAGTCAGCGCTCAACCCTGACGGCTCACCCTTGAGAAATGCGGGTCGGACGACGCGGATCGACGGCAATCCACCGCGCCAAGGCGGGCCATCTCAGGACAGGCTCTCAGTTCTATAAAGCGCCCCGCGATCGGAGGCCGGGGACAGGCTTGCATCCTTGCCCTCGAGACACGACGCCTTGCACAGCCGTAAGGCAATGATCTTTATAATTAATTATGCCTCACGTTAACCTTGCGTTAACTCTTCGCTATGGCGTGAGGTATGAGACGTGTCCGAAGCTCCAAATATTGCGACGATGGTGTTGCCGATTTCTGCGACCTATCGCGGCAAAAGCCGCGTTGGGCAGTATAGTGTCGTTGGTGACGGCCCGGCCGCTATCGTGACAGCCAAATACCGCTTAAGCGAGAAGTCGCGGCCTCAGGGTTGCCTTTCGCCGCAGCAGACGGCTCGCCTTCTTCTCAGCGATATCATCCGCAACTGCGCCTATTAGGCACCGCGACACTCGCGATACCGATATGATGTTTCTCAACCGGATCATCGACCTTCATCAGCGTTGATTGAATCGCGCAGGATGACCCAAAGTTTCCTGGGTCATCCTGTCCGGTATTGGTCCGAATAAGGACTGTGCGGGCGACATCGAAACGACGCTACCCTTCCTGCATCGACACAGAGAGGCTCGGTTTCCCTCGCGCTCCCTGCATCGTATTGCGCCTCAGACGACGCCGTTGCCGCCTGTCGCGCCATAAATCTCACCCGTTATGAAGCTTGCTTCTTGCGATGCGAGCAGCACGTAGACGGGAGCGAGTTCGACCGGTTGTCCCGGGCGTCCGAGCGGAACCTCGGCACCGAATTTGGAGACCTTTTCCTGCGTTTGGCCGCCACTCGGCTGCAAAGCGGTCCAGAAGGGGCCGGGCGCCACGCCGTTGACGCGAATGCCCTTCTCGATCATCTGCTTGGCCAAAGCCTTGGTGAAGGCGACGATCCCAGCCTTCGTGGTCGCGTAATCCAAAAGCGTCTCAGACGGGCTGACGGCCTGAACCGAGGTCGTCGTGATGATCGAGGCGCCCGGAGCCATATGCGGAACGGCCGCCTTCGCGATCCAGAACATCGCATAGAGATTGGTCTTCATCGTGAGGTCGAACTGCTCGGCCGTGATGTCGCCGATCTCCGGCTGCGAGACCTGCTTGGCCGCATTGATGACGAGAATATCCACCCCGCCCAATCCTTTGACCGTGTCGGACACGAGCGTCGAGCAAAACGCCTGATCGGTGATGTCGCCCGGAAGCGCGAGCGCCGTCCGGCCTTCCGCTTCGATCAGAGCCAGCACTTCTTTGGCGTCGGCCTCTTCGTTCGGCAGATACACGATCGCGACATCCGCGCCCTCACGCGCGAAAGCGATCGCCGCGGCGCGGCCGATGCCCGAATCGCCTCCGGTCACGAGAGCCTTTCGCCCCTTGAGACGGCCATGGCCGACATAGCTTGTCTCGCCGTGGTCGGGGGTTGGGTCCATTTTCGAGGCCAGTCCGGGAGCCGATTGTGGCTGCTTCGGAAAAGGCGGTTGCGGATATTGCGTGCGGGGATCCTGCATACGCAGGCGCTCGGCAGACTGATCGGTCATGTTAGTTCTCCACGGCTCGGACTTGCTCAACACTTGCTGGGCGCCCTGGTTTCAGGGGTGCGGCATCGCGGTCGTTCAACGACACGGCCGCATGGATCAGGGAAAGGTGGCTCAAGCCCTGCGGGATGTTGCCGATGAAATTGCCGGTCTTCACGTCCAGCATCTCGCTCATGATGCCGACGCTGGCCGGGAGCGCTGCGAGAGCTTGGTCCATCAAAGCGCCGGCTTCATCCCTCCGCCCCAGCGTCGCATAGGCTTCCACCAGCCAGAACGTGCAGGCCACGAAGCAACTTTCTTCGGCCTCGGCGCCCGAATAGCGGTAGAGCCAAGGACTTTGTTGTCCGAGCCAGGGCGTGTGGCTTAAGTCGCGGCGGATCGCGTCCAAGGTCGTGGATAAACGCTCGGGGTCCGGAAATCCGAACCGAACCGCAAGAGCAATCGATGCATCGAGCCGCTCGCTGCCAGCAAAGAACGTATAGGCGGCCTTTTTCGACGACCAGCAATGGTCGTTGACCCAGGTGGCAATCCTGTCGCGTTCACGCGACCATCGTGGTGCGGAGGTCGACGGCAGATGTCCCTTGTCGGCCAATTCGACGGCTCGAGCCAAAGCTTGCCACGCACTGATCTTCGACATCGTGTAGTGCTGCAATTCCTGCAGCTCCCAAAGACCGGAATCCTTGATCCGCCATCGCTCCGCACAATCATCGGCCAATTCCGACAACACGAAGGCACTATGCTGATCGAGGATGTTGCCGCCAGCGACGAATTGCGACGCGGCCTCGAAGATATCGCCATAGATGCCGTGCTGGTGTTGCTCGGCCGCGATGTTGCCCACCACCACAGGCTGGGAGTCGCGGTAACCTGGGATGTCGAGATGCCGGACGGGAGGCACCGGGCCTCCATCGAGCCGATAGCAAACCTTGGCACCGGTTTCGCCAAGCCGGTGGATCAGCCACTGAAATGCGGCCTGGCTTTCGGGCAGCACCCCGAGGCGCAAAAACGCGTTCAGCGTATATCCTGCATCGCGCACCCAGGCATATCGATAGTCCCAGTTTTTCTCGCCACCGACCCGTTCGGGCAGGGACGTCGTCGCGGCTGCCGCGATGGCGCCGGTCGGCGAAAACAGCAGGAGTTTCAGAGCCAGCGCGCTGCGGCGGACTGCTTCGCGATAGGGGCCCTCATAGTGGAGGCCTTCGGCCCATTCGCGCCAAGCGCCGTCGCTCACCTCGATGCGGCGATCGATATCGGCCAAGGGCGGGACAGCAAGCGGCTGGTCTTCGCCGGCGATCACGGCAATGAGGGCTCGCTCGCCTTCGTGCAGGGTTCCCTCTGCGACGATGGTTCTGTCCTGCTCCTCGATGATGCGGAGATTGTCGGTCGCGCGGAACAGGCCGAGCACAGGTCCAACGTGGAAAATGCAGCCATTCGCGTTGGGTTGTAGCCACGGCGATACCGTGTCGCCGCGCGTCCCGAAGACGAGGCTGGCGCGCATCGTCACGGTGCCGGTGACGACCTCGATCCGTCTGGCGAGCTCGCACCAGGGCAGTCGCCCGGCCAACGTGCTGTTCAAGGACTCAGTCAGCCGGACAACACCACCGGCTGTCGTGAAGGTCGTCTCCAGGACGTTGCTGTCCCGGCGATAATGACGCGCGCTTTCAAACCGTTCCGTCGGGGCGACGGTGAAGTGCCCCCCGGCAAGGGGATCGAGAAGCGCATCGAGCAAAGGCGCAGAGTCGATGTTTGGCACGCACCACCAGGTGATGGCCCCATTGGGTGCGACGATCGAAATCGACCGTCCATCGCCCAGTGCCGCATAGTCTTGCAAGTCGAAGGCCTGCCGTTCCTGGCTCGGCGACAGGTCGGCGAGCGTTAGGTTTGCGTGATCTTGCCCCATGTTGGGGATGTCGCGCGATCCGTCGCGTCGCCCGTCGTCATCTCGTTTCATGCTCGATCTTTCGAATTGACGAGGCGGGCCTTCAGCCGTTCAGCATGCGGGTGCGCCCGCACCGCATGAGCTGCTCGCCGTTGGCGGACGGGCCGGCCGCTAAGCACGCGGAGACTTTCGTGTCTGTCAGGGCTCGCGGCTCAGAAAAGCGTCGGCCGTCCGCAAGCTCAAGGCCATGATGGTCAGCGCCGGATTGGCCGCGAGCGAGGTTGGAAAAATCGAATTGTCACAGATCCACAGGTTCGGGATATCGAAGCTGCGGCCGAACGGGTCGCAAACGGCCTCGTCTCCGCTGCGGCCCATGCGGCACGTGCCGATGGTGTGGGCGGACCGTTGTGCCGAGAAGACATCCTTCGCGCCCGCAGCCTCCCAAACGCGCGTCATCATCGCGGTCGCGTGTCGATCCATGGCTGTTTCATTCGCGTTATAGCCGAAGGCGATCCGGGCTTTTGGCACCCCGATCGCATCCACCTCATCCGACAGATCGAGACGATTGTCGGGGTGGGGCAGGCATTCGCCATTGATGCCGATCCCGGCCACGTGATTGTAGCGATCGATCGTGTCGACCAGCCGTTGCCCCCACAAGCCGCAACCGCGAACCAGCAGATTGGCCCAGGTCATCGGCATGGAACCGAGGCTCTGGACGAGGTAGCCGCCGGCGAAGTCGGCATCGGCGGGGCGCATGAAATCTTCCGTGATGAGCGAGGACGGATAGCCCTTATTGGGCCGTGTTTCCTGCTCGAATGTTCCCCACACTTGCGTGGCGACATGCGCCATGTAGTTGCGGCCGACCTGACCGGACGAGTTCGCGAAGTTGAGATGCAACAAAAGCCGCGGCGTTTCGATCGCGCCGGCGCAAAGGAACACCGCCGCGCATCGCTGGCGACGATCGATCCCGTCCTTGCGATAAACGACGGCGGTGACGCGGCCAGCGGCGTCGCGCTCGATCCCATGCGCGGGGCTGTCAGGCCGGATCTCGGCGCCAGCCAGCACCGCACGCGGCAGATAGGTGACGTCCATGCTGGTCTTGGCGCCATTGAAGCAACCCTGGTGGCACGCGCCGCAATTCACGCAGGCGTTGCGGGGCGTCGCGCCCGGCATGCGATAGGGCTGCGAGACGACGGCAGCGGGCGCATCCGCGGTGCGATAGCCCAGTGCCTCGCAACCCCGTGCCATGATGGCGGCGGGCGCATTGCGCGGCACAGGCGGCAGCGGATAGCGGCGCCCGGCATCCCACGGGTAGGGTGTCGGGCCCGAAACCCCGATGAACGCCTCGACGGCCTCATAATAGGGCCGCAATTCGTCGAGCGTCAGCGGCCAATCCACACCGACGCCGCTCTCGCGTTGAAGGACAAGGTCGCGCGCATCCGCACGGGGCACGAAAGCGCCCCAATGCAGCGTCGATCCGCCCACCCCGATGCCACTGTTGTTGCCGCCAAAGGCCTCTGGCATCGGCCCCCCGCTGAGCCGCTCGCCCGTCCAGTAAAGATCGCTGGCTGCGGTTTCGTCAGGCGTGAATGTGTCCGGGTCACGATTTTGACCCGCCTCCAAGGCGACGACACGCAGGCCCGCTTCCGCCAGCTTGGCCAGCAGGGGCGCGCCGCCGGCACCGGTTCCAATCACCACGGCGTCGACCACATCCGCGTCGGCGTAGCTCTTCATCGCATGGAGGTTCATGGCTGCGTCTTCGCCTTGGAAAGAGGTTCCCACGGCTCGCGTTCACCGAGGCCGACATGGACGAAACCGGCGGGCCCGGCGCCATCGCCCCGATTGGCGATGCCGCTGTAGCCAAGACGGTCCTGGGTCGCCGGGTAGGCGACATACATCTGGGTGGCGGCCGCGCAGAGATCCTCGAACCAGCGCTTCATCTGCTGCGGAGACAGACTTGTCTCGGGACCCGTCGAGCCCGACCGACCATTTGCAATATCGCCCAGCAACGTGTCTCGCTGCTTGGCAGACAGCGCGGCGAAGCCCCCTCGGTCCAACGAGCAGGCCATTTGGTCGAGGATCCGCAGCCCACGACGAAGCGCCTCGGCATCGGCCGGCAGGTCGGCGAACCGCCAACCATCCCCTGAAGCGGTCGCCATCGCGTCGACCATGCGTGCCGCAAGATCGATCTGCCGCTCGCCCTGTTGCGGGACCAGCCGCTCGACGACCAGCCGAAGCAGCGCCATCGCGGGGGCGTCCAACACGTCCGGATGGGGCGCAACAGTCTCGAGCCGGTCAAGCAGGACCTGCCGCGTTCGCTCGTTCACGCGCGGCGACTGGATGAGAGCGCGATACTGCGCGTCGAGACGGGGTTCCCCATGAGGCTGGGACGCCAGATGATCGAGGATGCAATCAGCAACCGCATCGGGGCATTCGAGCGGCAGCAGATGGCCTGCCCTCGGCAGCACCGTCATCTGAACGGCGCGGAAATGGGGCACCATCATGGTGGTCTGCGCATCGGCGCCGAGCCCCTCGTCCGTCTCGCCGGCGAGGATCAGGGCCGGCGTATCCAGCCGTCCAATGCGGGCAGACCAATCTTCGCGGCTGCCATTCTCGAGCCAGGCCAACCAAGCAGCGTGGCGCGTCCGCAGAACATCGGCGATGGCTCCATCCTGGAGTGTATCAGGCAGAGCATCGCCGATATTGGCTTTGATGTACCGGACGGCATCGGCACGATTTTCGGCTTCGCTGCCGCGGAACCAGCCCAGCATCTCTTGCCGTTTCGCATCGTCCATCGGTTCCGGCCCAGGCGGCGAGCCCGCCACGAGAATGATGTGCGAGAGGCCCGCGAGCCCCGCATCGCCATCCTCGGACATCCGCGAGATCGCGCATGCCACTTTGGCACCCATGCTGTGACCGGCGAGGATCCATCGACCGGGCGCGTGCTCTCGAATGCGGCCCGCTACATAAGCGGCCATGGCATCGACTGTGTAGCCGGAAAGGTCGGCGGCATCGCCGAACCCCGGAAGGTCGATAGGGATCACGTCCACACGGCCAGCCAAACGATCCACCAACGGCTGCCATTCGCGCGCACTGCCGCCCAGAAAATGCAACGCGAACATCGTGAGTGTATCGGGCTTCTGGTCGGAGATCTCCGATCGGCCTGCCATGATGTCTCCGGATAAGGGAAAGTGATGAGAAAGCAGCCCGACGTCTTCAAGGCTTGCGGAGGGCACAACGCGGAGACCGCCTCGGAGTTCGCTGTGGCGTTGTCGCACGCGAGCGGCAACGCGTATCGACGCGATGATGCGGGTTGCTGCCCCCGCATGTGCGTGGGCAGCGTGTTTTCTCAGGTCACGGGGCCGCCGACATCGCTATCTCGGCCTTAGTCCCGCGACGCGACGGCGCTGCCTCCAAAGACGACATGCTGCCGCCCCGACGGCGTGAATAGACCATAGATCATGGGCGCCTCGGGTTTGCTGGCGGCGTCGAGAATGGCGATCTGGTCGATCGGGAGCCGAAGCTCCGTGGCGGCGATGTTGTCGTGCAATTGCGAGACCCGGCTCACGCCCATCAGCGCCGTAGCGACGCCCGTCCGCGACAGAACCCAAGCCAGCGCCACGCGCGCCGGGGTTTCGCCCATCGTATGCGCCACGCCGCGCAGAGCCTCGACGATGCGCCAGTTCCGGTCGGTGAAGAGCGTGTCGCCAAACGGGTTTGCACCGTCGAGCCGCTTGTCGCCGTTCGGCCGCACCGCGCCAGTGCCGGCGTCGCTCGGGAGGCCCGATGCACGCGGCGCGCTCGCTTCCACCGTCGCGCGATCATATTTGCCGGTCAGCAGACCGTAGGCGAGCGGGCTCCACGGCATCAGTCCCATCCTCATGTCGCGCGCGAGCGGCAGATGTTCCGCCTCGATCTCGCGGCTGACCAACGAATAGAAATATTGTAGGGCGATCGGTCCGGGCAGGCCGCGTACCGAAGCCAGGGTCGCGACCTTGGCGACATACCACGCGGGCGCGTTGGACATGCCCCAATAGCGGATCTTACCGGCCCGAACGAGGGCCGACATCGTCTCCAGCAGCTCCTCGGCCGGCGTCACCGAGTCCCAGACATGTACCCAATAGAGATCGATGTAGTCGGTTCTGAGCCGGCGCAACGAACCCTCTAGGGCAGTATAGACATGTTTCGCGCCGTTGCCGCCCATGTGGGGACCCTTGCCGGCAGCGAAACCGGATTTCGTCGCGACCACGAGACTGTCGCGGAGGCGACGATCTGCGATCATGGCGCCCAGTATCTCTTCGCTTCTGCCGCCCGCATAGACATCCGCGGTGTCGACCATGTTGCCGCCCGCCTCGACATAGGCGTCGAACACCGCCTCGGCGGCCGGTCGATCCATGCCCCAGCGTGCAACCCCGAACGTCATCGTTCCCAGCGAGAGCGGGCTGACGATCAAGCCGGAACGACCCAAAGTGCGATACTGAGCAAGCGACATCGTTCTCTATTCCATAGTGGATACTATGGAAGTGTCCGTACAGCATTGCCGAGCGCAGTCAACCGTTATATATCGATCACTATGGAACCGCATAATACGCAGCCGAGCCGCCGCATCGGCCGGCCCCTCTCGTTTGATCGTGATGCGGCCTTGGCCGTCGCGATGCGGCTATTCTGGCAGCATGGCTTCGAGGCGACCTCGACGGCGGAGCTCACCAAAGCCATGGGGATTTCACCGCCGAGCCTCTACACGGCGTTCGGCGACAAGCGGGGCTTATTCCGAGAGGCCGTCGATCTCTATCTGGGCGGGATCGACACCATCATCCGGACCATCGACGAGGCCTCAAGCGCTTATGCGGCCGCGCATGATCTGCTGACCGCCGCCGCCATCGGCGACACCGGGGATCAGACCCCGGCGGGGTGCCTGCTCGCCAGTTCGATCGTGACCGCATCGACCGGTGCTGCCGACATTCGCGAGGAACTGGCGGTGCTCCGGCGCAGCATCGAAACGGCGCTGCGGACGCGGATCGAGCGCGATATGAAAGACGGCCTCATGCCGGCCACATGTGACGCCGAAGCGCTGGCAGGCCACACCATGGCGGTGGTTCAGGGCATGTCGACGCTTGCGAAGGACGGCGCCGGTCGCGACAAGCTGCTCCGGATCGTGGAAGCCGCGATGAGGGGTTGGCCGACGGTCGTCTAGCGCCCGTTGCCCAAGCGATGCATGTCGCTCGTGAGCGCGAATGGGCGTCATCCGCCCGATTGCTCGATGACTTTCTTCATCTTAGCTCAGAGCGCAGGTTGATTGTGACAATCATATAACAGACGGTCCAAAAACCGGACCTAATGGAGAACACGATCTTATGTCGTTTACGCATCCCCTCGCTCGAAATGCAAAGGTTTGGCCCACGAGCGGAGTATACGGCCAGAGCCGGCGCCTTTTGGTGATCGTTACGACCCTCGACCTCGATCCTGAGAGTAAGAAGCACAAGACCGAGAAGGTCGGACGTCTATCGGATGCTGCGAAAGAGTGGCTGTCGTTCAACCAGAACGAGGCGGACGATTTCATCATGATCAACCGCGTCAAAGACTGGTAAAGCCCGGCTCCGTCCGCGCTTCTGGATAATGGCCGACACGCGTTTTCGCGTGTCGGAAGACCCCTCCTCGCCCAACGACGTCGACTAGCGTTGCACGCCTTAAGAATGGGTCGCGCCCGTCAGCTGCCCGGAAGCCAAACGGTCATTCCGGGCTCCAGCGGCGGATTGCTGGTCCCGACCGGCTCGAGCCGCAGCCCGAAGCTGTTGAGATCGTGATCTCCGACCGCGCGGGCCGCCCGCCACGTGGCAAATTCTCCGAGCGGCTTCAGCTCCGTCACGCGAGCATCGACCTGGCGTCCGTCGGCGGTCGCCAGAGCCAACCGGTGTCCGATGGTCGATCCGCGCAGCATGTCCTCGCGAAGCGTGAACGCG
Organism: Lichenihabitans psoromatis; assembly: GCF_004323635.1. Classification (NCBI taxonomy): domain Bacteria; kingdom Pseudomonadati; phylum Pseudomonadota; class Alphaproteobacteria; order Hyphomicrobiales; family Lichenihabitantaceae; genus Lichenihabitans; species Lichenihabitans psoromatis. The sequence goes on along the minus strand of NZ_CP036515.1, from coordinate 566,894 downwards.
AACCAGGGCTCCCCATCGACCACCATCGTCATGACGGGTTTGCCCGGAGCCATAATCTCGCCGATCTCCGCGACTTGAACGCCGATCATGCCATCGGCCGGCGCCCGCAACGTCACCTTGTCGAGCCGCGCTTGAAGATCATCGAGAGCCGCATGGGATAACGCAACTTTGGCGATTGCCAAGGCGCGCTCCTGGTCCACGGGTCCGGCTTTCGCGGCCGCATATTGGTTCTTTTTGACATCGACATCGGCCTGCGCTTTCGCGAGCGACGCCATACTCTCGTCGAGTTTCTGCCGGCTGAGGAAGCTGTTCGACGAGAGCGTCACGGCGCGGACGTTCTGTTGCTGTGCCAGAAGCAGGTTGGCCTCTGCGGTCGCAAGCGCCTGAGCCAGAATGGCGACCTGCTCGGGACGCGTGCCCGACAGCACCCGCGCTCGATCGGCCTCTGCGCTTGCGGCAGCGGCGCGGGCCTCGCCGACCGCCGCCACGAGATCGGGATTGTCGATCACGGCCACCACGTCGCCGCGATGGACGTGTTGACCCGGCGCCACCGCGATGGAGCCCAGCCGTCCCGAGACTTCGGGCGCGATGCGGATTTCGGTCTGGCGCACCATGCCGGGGATCGCTCGTGCCACTGGGGCCTGTCGTTTGGACCAGGCGAATGTCGCGGCCGCGATCCCGGCCACGACGACGAGCCCCACAAGCACGACGCGCGACGGCTTAGTGGTCATCGATCAGGCTCCCTGCTGTGGCGAGCCGTGCGCTTGCGACGGCGAGGAGCGCGTAGACGCCCGTCAGGATCCAAAGGGTCATCCACTCGCGCGACACATCGGCGACGCTGGCGCCCATTTGATTGATCCGCACCAAGGCATCGATGCCGGAGGTGCTGGGGAAGATCACGCTCATGGTCTTGAGGAGCGGCGGAATGGCTTCGACCGGCCACGCGACACCCACGAGAAAGAACAGCGGCAAGCTGATCGCGATCAGCAGGAGAACCGCCGTTTCGCGCCGCTTGGCCCAGGCCCCGGCAAACTGGCCGAGGAAGCTCACCGACAGCAGGAACGGGATGAGCACGATGGACAGATCCACCACGTGTTCGGTCGCCGAGAAGCCATAGATGCGTGGCAGGACAACGAGATACAGCGCGCATCCGGGCAGGGTCAGCATCATATGGGCGAGGCCCTGGCCCAAAACGGCCGCGACCGCTCCGCGTCGGCGCCGTTCGCGGGGGCCACCCGTCTCGAACGCGACGCCGCCGAGCGTGGCCGACCCAAGCAGCAGGGTTTGTTGCAGGATCAGCACGAAGGCGGCCGGGACAATGTAGCTGCCGTAACCGCCGGTCGGATTGAACAAGGGCTGGTTGAGGATCTCGACAGGTGAGCTTTGCGACAAGGACGCTCTGTAGAGACTGCCATCGGGTCGCGCACCGCGGGAGATGACGTCAGCCGTGACGGACCCGACGGAGTCGACGATGCCCTGCAATGTCCGGCTATAGAGGAGGAAATAAGCCGAATCGACGAAAGCCGGCAGCCGCGCCTTGTTGCCCTTCAGAACCTCGCGTTCGGTGCCGGCCGGAATATCGACGATGCCGAAGACCTCGCGTCGGGCCAATGCCATTTGGGCTGCGGCAAGCGTGGCCGGCCGGATCGCGACCTCGAGCGCCTCATCCGCATTCAGCGTCTGCACGATGGTCCGACTGAGAGGCGTGGAATCGTCGTCGACCACCGCGATGGGGACGCCGCGGATGAGTTCGCCGAGATAGGGCTGCGGATAGAGGACGCCGTAGAGCAGCGGTCCCATCACCATCAAGCCGAAGGCTCCACGATCGCGCAGCACGCGGCCGTATTCGCTCGCGAAGGCATGGACGATGCCAAGACGCCCGCGGCTGTGGGGCGCGGGAGACGGTGCGGGCTCGGGCAGCGGGTTCCGGGCGATTGCGCGGAGCCGAAGCCATGCGAGAAAAAAGAAGGCCGTCGCCAATCCCCCGAGAAACATGAACGGCCGGGCCGAATCCGCGACGGGCACGCCGCGCGCGGCCTGATCGAAGAGGATCTGGATATACCACCGGAGCGGCAGCATCGCGCCCCAGGCCTGACCGAAGGCGTTCATGGCCAAAACCGGAAAGCCGACCCCGGCGAAGCCGAAGGCAGGCGAACAGACGATGCCGGTCAGCGTCAGCCCGTTGGCGAGATTGCGGGTCAGCACCTGAAACAGCGCGCCCATCGACAGATAGGCGATGATCAGCAAGCAGGCTGCGGCGCCGACCAGGATGGGGTCGCCTCGGAATGGCACCTGATAGAGGCCATGGATGATGCCGAGCCCAATCGTCATCTGAACAGCGAAGATGCCGCAATAGGGCAAAAGCTTGCCCACAAGCGCCGCCAGTGGCGTTCCCCCGACGTCGAGCCAGTCGCGAAGATCGCGGCGCCGAAACTCCGATCCGATGGCGTAGCCGCCCGTGATGGCCATGACGACGTGAAGCACGGTCGGCAGAATGGCGCGAAGCAGAAACTGGACATAGTTGAAGGCGGGATTGGTCAGGACATATTGCTCGACCACGAGCGGTCCGGGGCTGGTCGTCTTGGAGTGAGGGGGCGTCGGCAAGGCCGCGACGGCTGCCGCCAACGCCGCTTGCAAAGAGCTGGATGCCGCATTGCCCGGCGTGAAATACTGCTTGTTGTAAAAGATGACGACCTGCGGGCGGCGTCCCGCCGTCATGTCCCGCTCAAGATCCTGGGGAATATAGACCGTCGCGATCGCGGCACCGGATCTGACGGCGTGCATGGCCCCGCTGAGATCCGACGAGCGCTGGGCGACGCTCACGCCGGGCGCGCCGTTGATGGCCTGGACCAGCGTGAGGGAGGTTGGTGTTTGGTCCTGATCGACGATGTCGACCCGGAGGTCGCGGATGACGGCGTCGCTAAAGGTTGCGGCGAGAAGCGCGAACGCCATCAACGGGATCCACAGGACCAGCAGCATGGCCACGGTGTCGTGCCTGATCCAGCGCACCTCCCGCGCCGCGGCCGCAACGACGCCGGGTCGGGCGGGCATCGAGTCCGCCACGCTGCCCGGCCGAGCGATCAACGGGACGCGCTCCATGCCGCATAAGCGCTCATGCCAGGGCGAAGGTCGGCAATCGGAGCCGTCGGGTAGGCTCGAACCTCAAATGTTCGAAGATCGAAGTCGCCGGTGGCTCGGGTGGCCCGCCAACCGGCATATTCACCCCGGGTCGCAATGGTGCGGACCGCCATGGTGATCTGCCGATCTCCGAGGGCCGGGATCTTGACGTCGAAGCGATCGCCGATCTTCAAGCCCTTGATGAGATCTTCGCGCAGGTCGAACCGGAGCCAGACATCGCTCAAATCAATGAGGGAGAGGAGCGGGACCCCAGGTGAGACGTATTCGCCGCGTTCCGCGCCGATTTGATAGACCTGCGATGCGATCGGCGCCGTCACGGTCATCTCGTCGACTTGCGCCTGTAAGGTCGCGAGCGCGGCGTCCGCTTTGGCGACGCTGGCTCGGGCAACCCCGCGTTCCTCGGGCGTGTAGCCGGCCACAGCCTCGTCATAAGCGAATTTCGCTTGTTGGACGGCCCGTTGCGAGACATCAAGGCTCGCCGTCGCTTCGTCGAGTTTCTGGATCGGGGCGAAGTCGCGCTGGGTGAGTTGCTGCGTGCGGCCAAACGTTTGCTGATTCAGTTTGGCATCGGCTTCCGCCGCCGCCAGGGCCGCCTTCTTGGCCGCCACGACTTCTGCCCGTGTGCCGACCAGAATGCGGGCGAGGTCGGCGCTCGCGACCGCCTTGGCGGATTGGGCCTCGCGCAGCTTGGCCAGCAGTTCCGGATTGTCGATGGCGACGAGAAGCTGCCCCGCGGTGACGGTATCGCCGCGTTCGACCGGCCGTTGACCGACGCGACCATCGACACGCGCCGCAATGTCGATCCGGGTTGCGTCGGCCTCGCCCTGGACCAGCAGGGGCTGCGGTTGAACGAGATACCAGAGCGAGAGACCGACAATCGTGACGACAGCGAGCGTGACGATCAGGGCCGCCGCAAGCGGCGGTTTTTGCCTTGGGCCGAGGCTTGATGGCGGCGACATGGGCGCCGTCCTCGTCTCCGGTGTCTCGAGGCTCACGCTGGCAATCCTACAAGAGAGGCTTGTTGCTGCTGGCACTCCCTGACCATGAGATGGGCCGCAGACGGTTCTTTTCCCAACAGGACAAGGCTGACGATCATCCGTTCGCAGCCTCCCTCACGATCGCATTGATCCATGATGATCTCGTGACTTGCTGTGATCGAGAGAAAGGATCGCGCAGAGACCTGCATCGGCGTGATCTTCTACTAGCATCGTTGCGAGCGGCCATAAAGTTGTGAAATTGATTCATGGTCGACATGACCAATCGTCATCATGCTTCAAATCTGAAATCACCGATCGGAAGATTGACCTCTCGATCGATCGTCGTGGCATAGATGTGGATTTGCTGCACAACCGAACGGCGTCGTATGTCCGTCCAGAAGATCGACCTCAACCTGTTCCGCGTCTTCGATGCCGTGATGCGCCACCGCAGTGTCAGCGATGCGGGGCGGGAACTCGGCGTGAGTGCGTCGGCTGTCAGTCATGCGCTGGCTCGGCTTCGGCTGGCGCTGGGCGATGATCTGTTCGTCTCTGGTACGGCCGGAATGGAGCCGACCGCGCGGGCGCTCGACCTGATGCCCAGCATCCGCGATGGCTTGGGGCGGATCGCTGCGGCTGTCGCCGACGCGCCGTTCACCCCGTCTGAGACGACCCGAACGTTCCGGATCGCCGCCACCGATTATGCCGCCGTCACGGTGCTGCCAAGCCTGGTCGGCCGCCTGGCCACGATCGCTCCTGACGCGAACCTCCGCGTCGTGCCCTCGAACCGCGTCGACGTCGTTCAATTGCTCGACAGCGGCCGGGTCGATCTCGTCCTCGGCTGGTTCGGTGAACTGCCCGATCGCATCAATCGCTCGACGATTGTGGTCGAACACGAAGCGATCGTGGTCCGAGCGGGTCACCCGCTGACAGCCGAAAACGTGACGCTGGCGCGCGTGTTCGCCTTCCCGCATATCGTCGTCGAATTGACCGGGACCGAGGACCAGGCCGTTGACGGCTTCCTCGATGAGCGAGGGGTTGCGCGGCGCGTCTGGATCGAGCGGATCCTGATCGAGCGGGAAAGCCAGGGTCCGGTCGCCCGCGTCGCGGTTTCGGTTCCGCATTATGCCGCCGTGCCGCCCATGCTGGCCGTGACCGATATGGTCGCGACTTTGCCGCGCCGCCTCGCGCTCCAGGCCGTGCAGCAGGGTTTGCTCGTCGTGCTCGACCTGCCTCACGAACCGCTTGCCGTTTCGGTCGAGTCGATCCGACACCAACGCTCGAGCAGCGACGCGGGCCTGCTGTGGCTCGAGACGACGATGCGCGACGTGATGCGGGACCCGGCGATGAAAGACCCGGCGGATCTCGCATCGAAGTCGCCGCACCGATCGGACGGCGCTTGATTGGCCCGCGCAGCAGCATCTTGTGCTTCAGACTACCAGCGGCGCCAGGGCTAGCAACGCGAAATCAGCCGCGCTAGACCACGCCGATGCAGAAGACGCGCACCGCACATCGCTGGCTCTATTCGCATGAGACAAGCCTCCCCCCTAGGCGGACCGTTGCGGCGATCGGCGTGCTGTCGGGCCGGACCATTCGTCGCGCTTAGGCGTCCGACACGCTCCCAAGATGAAAGATATTCAGCAATGCGGCGAAACATCATCGCGACCGTGTCGTTCGGACCGATCAGGTTCAGAATGGAAATGTTCGAGAATGATTGGGGCCCCGAAGATCCGATTTTAAACGATGCTCTCAACGCGTCTTTTGATGAAAATGTCTCGCTTGCCTGGTGGATGTATTTCGCGAGGACTGCAGCGGATCCGGGTGTTTTCTTCGATGTCGGAGCGTATTCCGGGCTTTATTCGCTGATCATTCCCAAGGTAAGACAAGATCACAGAGTTGTGGCCATGGAGCCATCGTCGATTACCTACGGACGACTTGTCAGAAATCTACAGCTCAATATCCTTGATCCCGCTATCCTGGCCGCGAACATTGCTGCTTGGAACACGGACGAGCAGATCACGTTCAAGCATCCGTTCGGCATTTATACGATGTGTCCGGGCGAAAGCGCTCTCGGCTTCGCGAAGGTCGATCATACCGTGTCGGCCCGGGCGATTCCGTTAGATAGTTTGGTGTCGCAGCGAAGTGACCTGAAAGACTATGTCGATTCAGCCTCCTACGACTTCATGCCGGCCCGCAATGTCATTGCGGTCAAGATCGACGTCGAAGGCGTCGAGCCGCGCGTGATCGAGGGGGCCATGACGCTTATCGAGCAGCATCGTCCCTTCATCATCTGCGAAGCTTTGAACGAACCGGCCAAACAGGCGCTTCGCGCGCTCTTGTTGCCCTTGCGCTATAGCGTGATCGACGTCGACAACGAGCTAAACCTCATCTTCATACCGACCGAGAAGTTTGAGGCTAGTCGGTCTGGCTTTGCAAATTGGTGCGCGGCTCAGCCGACCCCCCTTGTGTTGACGGCTCAGCCTGAGATGTGCATGCGGGTGGACCCGCTCCCGTAAACGGCGCTTTGATGGGTGCCTCGGACATCAAGAAAGGCTGCCCGGAATGTCGAGCAGGCCCATGTTGAAATACGCGCCGAGATGATCTGCGACGTGCGTCTTGCTTGACGATGCGATCCCGTCCTGATCGAATCTATGCCCCGGCCACCAGCGTATCGATCCGAAGCGGCAAATCGCGGACGCGCTGCCCCGTTGCATGGAACACCGCGTTAGCAACCGCGGCCGAGGTGCCCACGATGCCAATCTCGCCAATGCCCTTGATGCCGAGCGGATTGATCGCGCTATCCTCTTCCGGCACCATGATGACCTGAACGTCGATCACATCGGCATTCACAGGCACCAGATAATCCGCGAGGTTGGTGTTCAGGTAGCGAGCCGCATTGGTGTCGATCTCGGTCTGCTCGTGGAGGGCTGAGCCGATACCCCAGATCATGCCGCCCATATACTGGCTGTGGGCGGTCCGCGTGTTCATGATGTGCCCCGACGCGAAAGCTCCCACGATGCGTGGCACGCGGATTTCCCGTGTTCGTGCGTGGACCCGAACCTCGACGAACTGCGCCCCGAAGGCGAACTGGATGCGGTCGGCCAGCTTTGCACCGCCCGTCGGCTGCGCCGCGCCCCGATAGAGCATCTGTACGGCGCCCTTCGGTGCCCCATGCGGTGTCCACTCGGCGTATTCCTGCAAGGACCCCATGCCGCGATCCTTCAGGGCTGCGACGAGGTCGGTGACCGGTGTCGGCCCATCGCTCAGTTTCGCGCGGATCGCGTCGCACGCCTGCGCCACGACCGAGCAGACGCTGGCAGTCGAGATCGAGCCACCCGCAACCGGCGCCGGAGGCAGAATGGTATCGCCGAGCAGGACCGATATTTTCTCATACGGCAAACCGAGCCGTTCGGCCGCCGTCTGGGCCACAACGGTGTAGATGCCGTTCCCGATCTCGTGGCTTGCGGTTTCGACCCGTGCGGTCCCATCCGGGAACAGGCTGACGCGGGCGGTCGCCGCAGCCATTTGGGTCGGATAGGCAGAGGTCGCGCAGCCATAGCCGATCAACCAATCGCCATCTCGCATCGAACCGGGCTGTGGCGTCCGTTTTGACCAGCCGAACGCTTCAGCGGCTTGATCGAAGCAGGGCATCAAGGTCCGGCTTGTGTATGGAAGCCCCTTGATCGGCTCGTGTTGCGTGTCGTTGATCCGGCGCAATTCGACCGGGTCCATCTTCAACGCCACGGCGAGTTCGTCCATTGCGCTTTCGAGTGCGAAGAAATACGGCGTCTCGGCCGGTGCGCGCATAAAGCCGGGTGTCGATCGGTCCGCCCGCACGATCGTGACGTTGCTGGCTATGTTGGGGCAGGCATACATGCGGGTCGAGGCATCCGTCCCGGCCACCGCGTAAGGATCATGCCGCGATGTGACCTCGAAGCCATCATGGCTGAGCGCCTGCAACTTGCCGTTACGGTCGGCGCCGAGCTTGATCCGATGCTTGGTTTCGGCCCGGTAGGTCGCGATCGTAAATCCCTGGTCCCGCGTCGCGACGAGCTTCACCGGGCGGCCGAGTTTTCGAGCCGCAATCGCGACGATCGCGGTGCGCTGTGTCAAACCGCCCTTCGACCCGAATGCGCCACCGATGTAGGGGCTGATGACCCGAACCTGGCTAGCATCGATGCCGAGTTGTGCCGCAAGGCCGTTTTTGATGCCGTAAACATTCTGGCTCGGTTCATGGACGGTCAGTTGCGAGCCGTTCCAGGAGCATTGGGTCGCGAAAAGCTCGATCGGATTGTGATGCTGGGTCGGGGTCGAATAGGCGACGTCGACCGTGACCGGCGCGGCGGCATAAGCCGTCGCGAAATCTCCGACTTTCGGGTCCTCGTGCTTTTTGTTCTGGCTCGCCAGCTCCTGATCGACCGCGCCCTTCGAGTCGAAAGTGGAGGATGGCGAGGCAATCTCATAAGTCACGATGACGCGATGGGCGGCATCGCGCGCGACCTCGTAGCTGTTGGCCAGCACCATGGCGATCGTCTGGCCGCCATAGGCGATCTCGGCCGAGGCGAGCGGCACCACCGTATTCGAGGCCGGGCCGCCTTCGGTGAAGAATTTCACCGGCTTGATGGCGTCGCCGATCGTCTCGTGGGTCAAAATATCGAGCACGCCCGGGAGGGCGAGGGCGGCCTTAAGATCGAAGGATGCGATGCGCCCTTTGGCGATCGTGCTACTGACGAGGTAGGCGTAAGCCACGTCGGGCAGACCGACATCGGACGCGTAGAGCGCCGATCCCGTGACTTTAGCGCGGGCGTCATAGCGCGGCACGGGTTGGCCCATATTGGCCTTCGGGGCGGGTGCTGCTGCATCAACCATCATCAACCCTCCAGCGTCGCGGCTTGAAGCAGCGCGCGCACCACGGTCTTCTGACCGAGCGCAACCTTGTAGGCATTATGTTCACGCGGCGCGGCGCCCGCAAAAGCAATCCGGGCCGCATTGGTTGCGGCATTCTCATCGAGGGGCTTGCCGATCAACGCGGCTTCGGCCTCCTTGGCGCGCCACGGCACCGTCGCCACGCCACCAAGCGCGATGCGGGCATGCCGCACCACGCCCTGATCGAGATCCAAAGCGACAGCCGCCGATGCCAGCGCATATTCGTAGGACTGACGGTCACGGATTTTGAGATAAAGCGACCGTCGGGTCCAGGGACCAGCCGGAACCGACAAGCCCGTGATCAAGTCGCCGGGCGCCAAGGTCGTTTCCACATTCGGGGTGGATCCCGGCTCGCGATGGAGCGCGCTGAACGCGATCATCCGGTTGCCCTTCGGACCGACGATATCGACCGTCGCATCGAGCGCGATCAGGGCCTGAGCAAAATCGCCATGGTAGGTCGCGATACAATCCGGGCTGGTGCCAAGGATCGCGTTCTGACGGTTCACCCCTTGGAGCGCGGCGCAACCCGAACCCGGATTACGCTTGTTGCACGCCGTCCACGACGGATCGCGGAAATAGTTACAACGGGTTCGCTGCAAAACATTGCCGCCGAGCGTGGCCATATTCCGAAGCTGGGCGCTTGCCGCAAGCGTCAGGCTTTGGGCGAGGACCGGATAAGCCTTGATGATGGCGGGGTGGTCCGCCGCGGCCGACATCTTGACCAGGGCTCCAAGCTTCAAGCCTGCTTCGGTCACCTCGATAGCGGAGTGGCTTTGATCCAGACCGGTGATGTCGACGACCCGCGCCGGTTGCATCACGTCGAGCTTCATCAGATCGAGCAAGGTGGTGCCGCCAGCGATATATTCGGCTGGAAAACGGCCCTGAACGAGCTTTCCGCTTTTATCAGCTTCCGGCGCATTTGATGCGCCGTAAGATTGCGTCGCCGCAATCGTGGAGGTCGCGCGAGCGTAGGTGAAGGGGCGCATCGGATCAGCCCTCCATCGTGGTTTTGGCCTGACGAACGGCCGCGACAATATTGGGGTAGGCCGCGCAGCGACAAAGATTACCGCTCATATATTCGCGGATAGCATCATCGTTGTCGGCATGTCCTTCCTGGATGCAACCGATCGCCGACATGATCTGGCCCGGCGTACAATATCCGCATTGGAAAGCGTCATGATCGACGAAGGCTTGCTGCATCGGATGCAGCGGCCCATCCGCCCGCGTGAGCCCTTCGATCGTGGTGATCTCCTTGCCTTGCGCCGCGACCGCCAGGGTAAGGCAGCCAAGCGCCCGCTTACCATCGAGCAACACGGTGCAGGCGCCGCATTGTCCATGATCGCAGCCCTTCTTCGAGCCCGTCAGTCCGATATGATCGCGCAGCGCATCGAGCACGGTCGTCCGCACATCAAGGCCCATGCGATAGACTTCGCCATTGACCGAGAGGTGGACGTCGAGCGGCGCTTGCGGGTCGGCGAGCGGTACCGGCTGGGCTTGGGCCTTTGCGGCTCCGGCGCCGACGAGGGGAATTGCAGCGGTCGATACCGTTGCGCCGAGAAAATGTCGTCGGCTGACCGACACTGCAGGCGTGTCGTCATGGTCTGTCGGCATGGTTGCCTCCGCAAGTGCCTCGAACGATCGAAACGGATCACGATCCGGAACGAGCAGGCGCATATCGCCCACTGTCATTCGAGTAACCCTCAGCTCTTTGGAGTGTTTCCAACCAACCTGCGTTTTATCGCGGTCCGGTCACTCGGTCGCATGCGCCGATTATGCGCGCCGAAACAGTCGATCTGGTGATGCCGTCACGGCTTTGTTCGGTTCTGCTCGTCGGCGGGCGTGAGGCCGCGCCGATGCTCGAGCACCTTGGCGCCGATCAGAAACAGGATGCCGCAGGCGAGCACGATACACAGGCCTGCCATGATCCAGAACGGCGCCATGGCCAACAGAGCTTCGGTTTCGGCGTTCACGTGGTAGTTCCTCGGTCGTGAGATGCGGATGGTGTCTCGAAACGATGTCGGACGACGCTTTCCTCGAATACGTGTCGCCCTGCGTTTATATAGGCACGCTTTCGGACGCGTGACGCCGCTGCAACGTGATGTGAAGCAGGTCCAGAACGTTGCTGTGCGCGACGCGTTGATCGGGTAAGGACCATTTGGTCCCGCGTCCACTAGGCGAGCAATCATGACATCGATCCCCGATCAAGCTGGCGCCCTCGTCGGACGAACCATCCTGTTGATCGAGGATGATCCTCTCGTCGGAGTCGTTGTCGTCGATCATTTGGAGGACGCCGGTGCGATCGTCGTCGGTCCGGTGACGACGATCGCGGATGCGCTCGAGGTGATCGCCGGTGATACCGTCTTCGATGCTGCCATGCTGGACGCCCATCTTCAGGATGGCTCTGCGCGCGACATCATCGCGGCTTTGGTCTTGCGCGGCACGCCTTACGTGCTCGTGACGGGAGACGAGAATTTCGGTTTGGCCTATTCGGCGAATGCGCCCTGTGTGCCGAAGCCGGCCAATATGGGGAAGGTTACGCAGTTGCTAGCCTCTCTGCTGGCGGAGCAGGACAGCGCCGAAATAAGGCCGCCCGCGGCCAATCTGACTCCGTCGGGCCAGGGTCTTCCGTTCGAGCTGTCTGCATCGCAGGGGCTGGACGCGGCAGGCCACGACGATCTGATCGGTCAACATGGCGCCGTGACGGTTGGCACATTACGCAAGATCTATGGTGAGAGTTTCGCCCACGGATCGTCGCCGGATGCTCAATTGGCCGATGTCATGGCTGGTCTTGACGCGCCGTCGTGGTCTTGGCTGACCACTGACCATGCAAGCGGCAATCTCGCCGGCGCAATCTTGATGGCCCATGCTCCCGGTCCGCGCGGCTAGCCAGCCGAGCATCGGACTGCGGATTGCCAAGGGTCGGGCGGCTTCGATGCTGTGAGCCCGTCCAGTGTAAGGGTCCCGTCCTCTCGATTTTGAAAATCGTTTCTTGTTTGTCCTGAAGCCCGGTCCGTCCTGATGTCGACCGCTCGCGACCGGTTCGCGTGTCAGGCGAGGCTCACGCTTTGCTGCCACCCCGACCATGTCGATGCCGTCTTCGCTCGCGTTGCCCGGGTGCCCAGCAAGCCTCGTTCGATGTCTCCGCCTTTTTACGGCAGGTTATAATGTTGCGCCGCAACGATGGCTCATTCGCGTGTTGAGCGAAGATCAAATCACCAATTTATGATGCGATTGGTCGTTGCAAACCAAAGACCTTACTTTTCATTATACGGAAGCAGCGACCGATGTGAAGCGAACATTTGATTGATCCGGAGGCAAGCGTTGCTTCTGCGACCATTACTAACATATCGCGCTGTTTAGAAATGCTGCACCGCCCTTGTAACATCACGCACCGCAAAGTAGTTATAACGGTTGCTGTAATGAGAGAGCTTAGCTCAAGCTGCGATTGAATCAGGGAGTGCGAGTGAATGCCGGGCGATGTTGAAGCCATTCTTGTTGCTGGAATGCACCGCAGCGGTACGTCTTCGTTAGCCGGAACACTTGTCAAAATGGGGGCCACCGCGCCGCGAACCCTTATGGGTGCGAGTGAGGGAAATGAGCGGGGTCACTGGGAATCCTGGGCCGTGATGGAACTGAACGACGAACTCCTAGCCGCTGTCGGGTCGAGTTGGAGCGATTGGCATCCGATCCGCGAATTCTGGGATGATGAGGGCTTCATGGTTCGCTTCCGCGATCGTGCACGGGCCATGCTCGACACGGAATTCGACCATTCGACGTTTTACGTGTTCAAGGATCCCCGCCTCTGCCGCATTCTGCCGTTCTGGATCCGCGTTCTCGGCGAGTCGGGGGCGATCTTTCGCGTCCTCTTGCCGGTTCGTAATCCTCTCGAGGTGGCCTATTCCTTGCGGAAGCGGAGCGGGTTTTCCCTGAGCTTGGGGCTGCTGTTGTGGCTCACACACACGCTGGATGCGGAAGCCTACAGCCGCGGAAGCGCGCGGGCTGTTGTCGACTGGACTGATTTTCTATCCGACTCACGGCTGACGCTAGCACGCGCGGGCGAGCACCTCGGCCGAGCGTGGCCTTATCAGTCGATCAAGAACTGCAGTGAGATGGAGGATTTTCTCACGGAGGATCTGCGTCACAACGTGGTCAGCGACGCGGATTTCGAGATCCATCCCGATATCAATAATTGGATTAAGCGGACCTACCGCGCGATGCAGCAGCTCGCGCGAGAGCCTCACTCCGAAGATGCGCTGCATACCCTGCAGGACGTGCGCGTGGAGTTTCATCGGGCAGCCGAGTTGTTCGGCCCCATTCTCCTCAAACTCGAAAAGCAAGAAGAGGAACGGGCCGAGGCTTATCGAATCCTTCAGGACAAGGAGCGGGCTGCCGAAACGCGATCTGCCTTGCTGGGCGGCGAGGTCGGCCTACAGACCGAGCGCGCGGCCTTGGCCGAGCAGGAACGTGAACATTTGAGACATCTGCTGGGACAGACGGAGGTCGAGCGGTCCGATCTTGCACAACAAGTCGAGGCGAGTGCCACTGAACGCGATCGACTTTGCGCTGAACGCGACCGGGTTGCTGCGGAGAAAGAGCAGCTTGAAGCCGAACGCAACCGGGCCGCTGCCGAGAAGGAGCTGCTTACCGCCGAACGCGACCGTGTTGCTGCGGAGAAAGAGCAGCTTGAAGCCGAACGCAACCGCGCCGCTGCAGAGAAGGAGCAGCTTACCGCGGAGCGCGACCGCGTTGCTGCGGAAAAAGAGCAGCTTGAAGCCGAACGTGACCGATCGACGGCTGAACGAGAGCAGCTTGCTGACGAGCTGAAACGCAGGGTCGAGGAATTGAAGGCGATGAAGCAGGACCTCGAACGGGTCAACGAGGCGTTCGAGCGGGCGAACTCGCAAGGGATGCTGCGACGGCTTATCGGTTCACGTCACTCTTGAGGCTTTGCGAGGCGAACCACATGCGTGTGTGATCCTGCGTCTAGCCGGCTTTCGTGACGTAACGCGCCCGATCCTTCACCGACGCCGGACACAACACGCTTGATCGACTCACACCGAACGTCGCAGACCGCAAAGACCCCGGGATGAGTGGTCACAACGGCGATCCAAGTGGCCGTCCGTCGCCGCCCCAGCCTGTGCGGAGACACCTCCTTTTGTCGAGCTCCAGGCACCCATCAAACTAGTCGCTATTTGGCTTCGTGCAGGAGAATCGGCTTCGGGAACAGAGCGAAGCGGCTCGATGTGCTGCGCGCACCGAGCGTGCTCGGACCTCCCAACCGACGGTGTTGGGCGGACCTCGCCGCATCTGTGGCGCATGAGGTGAAGCAGCCCCTCTCCGCGATCGCCACCCCAAGCGGGTGCGACCATGCGATGGTTGGGCGCGGTCGGTCGAGAATGGCACCAGCCTCGATCCGCTACTTTCCCGCTATGCTGGTCACCGATTGGTCTCCGGCGTCGGTGATCAGCCGACTTCCCCTTCGGTCGGTAAGATAGGCCCAAATCGATTCCAGAATCACGGATGTTTGGCTGCGGCCTTCAGTGAGGAAAAGGATGTGCACGAGCCCCCATAGCCACCATGCCGGAGCGCCCCGGAGGCGGAGTGGGCCAAACTCCGCGACGGCCGTGCGTCGACCGATGGTGGCGAGGCTGCCGGGATGACGATAGCAGAACGGTCCTGGAGCGGGTTTTTTGCGGAGGCTTGCTCGAACGACTTTGGCCACATAGGCGCCACCCTGCTTGGCGGCGGGGGCGAGACCAGGGACTGCACCACCTTTCCACGCTGCTGACGACGCCGTATCGCCGATGGCGAAAATGGTCGGGTGCAAACCGACCTTGAGGTCGGGGCCGACGATGACACGGCCGGCCCGGTCGGCGGCCGCACCGAGCCAATCCGCGGCCGGCGATGCAGCGACACCCGCTGCCCAAAGCACGGTGCGCGCTTCGATCCGCGCGCCGCCAACAACCACGCCGTCGGCGTCGATCTGCTCCACCTTGGCGCCCGTCAAGACTTCGACCTTCAGCTTGACCAATTGGTCACGCGCATCGCCAGACAGAACTGCTGGAAAGGTCGGCAGTAGCCTGTCCGCAGACTGCACCAAGACGATCCTCGCGCTTGCGGGATCGATCGTCCGATACTCGTTGGTCAAGCCGTGTTGGGCCAATTCCGCAAGAGCACCCGCAAGTTCGACGCCGGTTGGGCCGCCTCCGACGATCACGAAGGTCATCCATCGGGCGCGTTCGCCGGGATCGTCAGCGCTTTCGGCGCGCTCGAAACCGATCAGCAGGCGTCGACGGATCTGTGTCGCATCCTCGATGCGCTTGAGGCCTGGAGCGTCGTGAGCCCAGTCGTCCCGTCCGAAATAGCTGTGCCGCGCTCCGGTCGCGATCACGAGATAGTCGAACGCGAGGCGACTGCCGTCGAGAATGACCTCGCGGCTCTCGGCCGAGATGCCGCGCGCCTCAGCAAGCAAAACCCGCAGATTCGCTTGCGACCGGAAGAGGCTGCGGATCGGCGTGGCGATCGCGGTCGGGGCCAAGCCAGCGGTCGCGACTTGGTAAAGCAGCGGCTGGAACACGTGATGGTTGTTCCGGTCGACGAGGGTAATCCGACACGCCGCATGTTTGAGGCCCCGTGCGGCCGCAACCCCGCCAAAGCCGCCGCCGAGGATCACGACGTGCGGCAAGGTCAAATCGAGCGACGACAGGCGTCGGTTCGGATCGGACAAGCGCATTGCCACGAGAGGATCCAAGGCAAGTGGCCCGCTCCCCCGACAAGCCAAGATGCCAAGCAAGAGCGTCCAGTAGAGCCGGTCGTCGACCGACATCCCGGCCTGACCGATCGGAACGATGAGGATCAGAATGAGCGCACAGAAGCGTGTTCCAAGCCCGGTGAGAAGCAGAACAGCCAATCCGGCCGCAAAGCCCTGCGGCAGCGACGCGGTCCATCCTGGGGCAACGATCCAATCGGCCAGCAAGCCGGTGCCCAGTCCATCTGTCGATCCAACGAGGTTCACCAGAAGCGCGCTGGCAATGCCAAAGCGAAGGCCGAGTAAAAACCAGGCTCCGACGCGCCGCGTCACCCAGGCAAAGGCACGCCGCACGGTCCGAGCACCGGGTATGGCACTGGAGTCGAGCCCCTCAGCGATGAGGGCGTCGATCGAAACAAGGCTGGATCCGAACACGATGATCCAGCCTAAGAGGACCGCCCAGATCGGATGGGCGATCGTGAGCCCGCCTGGGCTGTGCAGCAGCAGCACCTGGATCAGCAGGGGAGCGGCCGCGAAGCGACTGCCGAGGCCGATCATGAGCAGAACTGGACAGATGAACTGGGTCAGCAACCCAAACGGAGAAGCCACTAGAGCGTTGAGTGCGGCGACAAACAGGCCGGAACCGCTCATGGCGGGAAATGCCCCGCGCATCGCTGAAATGGCTGCTCCGACAAGGAAGACTTTAGCCAACCAGACCCGTGCCGCTACGTCGAGCCACGGGGCGACTGCATCACCGCAGGATTGAATGATCGCCCGGCATCGAGAGGCGAACGCGACGCCGCCGGACTGAGCCGTGAAGCCAATCTGCTGAGTCAATCGAGGCCCCCGACAATGGTCCTCCGATTGGCCGGCAACCGGGAGGGTCCAGAGCACCAAAACAAGCGATCCGACCGTGGTTGACCAATACCGATTGAGCATCGAGTTGATGTATTGTGACAAATCACGAACAATGCGGGTATCTCGTCAAGCTCTGTTTGGTTCGAGCCAAGTTTTGTCGCCGTCGCGACAGGTCTCGAACAGCGCTCAGGAAAGCGTGTCGCATGCCTCTGCTGATGGAACTGGCCGAGCGGCGTCGCGACGCGAAACCAGGCTATATCGATCGGATTGCGCAAGCCGCGCAGCGGCTTGAAGTTGCGGGCATCCCGCAAGGCATCAAAGGGTTTGGCAGCGTCGCTCCCGACTTCGCCCTTCCGATGCTGCAAGGCGGCTCCGTCGTTCTATCGACCCTCCTGCGAGCCGGACCAGTCGTTCTGAGCTTTTACCGCGGCGAATGGTGCCCATTCTGCCAGGCCGAACTCGACGCGCTTCTGATCGCCCAGCCTGCGATGGAACGCCTCGGCGCGGCCTTGCTGTTGATCTCGCCGGAACGACCAAGCCAACAGCTTGCGGTTCGTGTCGCGCGTCTGGGTGCCCGGGCACATCTCATTGAGGATGCCGCACTGGGCGTGGCCCTGACTTATGGGCTTGTATACCGCGTGCCAGACGTGTTGCGGGATTTCTATCTGCAATCGAATCCCGCATTGTCGCGCGAGCTCGAAGAGCGAGCCTGGTTGTTGCCACTCCCGGCCGACTTCGTGATTGGCCAAAGCGGGATCGTCGAATTGTCTTACGTCGACGCCGACTTCACGCGCCGTCTCGACCCCGATCTGATTGTCGAAACGCTGGAACGTGTCGTCGCGTCGATGTGACGATCGCGTTTTGGCAAGCCGATCTTCGGCGCTGAGGATGCAACCTGATCCGGTACGCGGCGTGCCGCGTAGCCATGGATCGACAGATCACCTGACCGGCGACCGCCGCAACACGAGAGCGAGGCGTAGGAATGTCCGCACAAGGGTAGCGGCGGCCGGCAAGACGGCGCGGAGGTCACCCGACACTTTCGAAACGCCGCCGTTCCGCTGGCGACAGCCGGTCGGCACTTCACGAATGACGAGACGACGAGCCGCGATCCGCATTTGCATTTCGAGGTTCCAGCCGAATGTGGTCTCGCGCATGCCAAGGGTCATCAGCGTGTCACGGCGAAGGGCGCGGAACGGCGCCATGTCGGTATAGCGAGCTCCGTATAGGACCCAGACGAGGATGCCGGCGAGGCGACCCGCCACAATCTGGCTCGCCGTCATACTGCCGCCCTCGCGCGCTCCGCGTAGCCGGGATGCGATGCAGAAATCAGCCTCGCGGCGCATGACGGGGCCGATGATGACCTTTGCGAAACCTGGATCGTCCGAGCCATCTCCATCGATGAAGGCCAGGATGGTCGCATCCACGCGCGCCGCCTGGGCCCCCGCGGCACAGGCTCGTCCATAGCCCCGCCGCGGCTCGAGCACCACCGTCGCGCCTTTTGTCCGGGCAATATCGGCAGTCCGGTCTGTCGAGCCCCCATCGACGACGACGACTTCATCGAGCCCGGCAGCCCACAGGCTCGCCACAAGCGGGCCGATCGCCTGCTCCTCGTTCAAACACGGGACCACGATGCTGACGATGGCTGAATCGTTTCCAATCCGCACGCTTCAGAGGCTCCAACGCAGGCCGCAGTTGCTGCAGGCCGTGGGCGGTTGGTCGGACTGCAGGGCATTCCGGAATTCCTGATAGCGCGGGCCATTCCAAATCGCCTTGAGGGTCTCCTGTGTGGCGTCGCCCAACGTATAGTTTTCGTAGCCGTGCTGAGCGAAAGGAGCGATACAGCAGGGCAGCGCTCTCCCGTTGGCCGTAAAATACATGACGGTCCACGGCCGCCCGCAGAGCGACCAAGGGTTCCGGCTCGTCTTCTTCTCGAGGCTCATGCCGGGTTCTGATGCGGCGCCCGACGACGAAAACGTGACGCCAAGGCTCCTGGCGATGGTCTCGGCCTCATGCAGCAAGCGGGCCTCGTCCCCATCCATACGCTCGAACAAGGCCTGATCTGGCCTCGCAAGTCCGACCGTGTCACGATCAAAAAACACCAGGCGCTGCAGGTAGACCTCGCGGACGCCGATGTTCGCCGCCATCCGGACAAAGGCTGGCAGTTCGGCGATGGTTTCCTTGAGACCTGTCAGCCAAGCCGACACGCGTGGAGTGGAGTGGCCCTCACGCTCCTGCAAGGCTCGGAAACGGGCCACGTTGCTGAGGATGCGATCGAAATAATCCATGCCTCGAACCGCAAGATAGCTTTCGCGCGTCGAGGCATCGAGCGAGACGCGGAGTTCATCGAGCCCGGCATCGATCAGCGCCCGTCCGTTGCGATCGTTCAGCACGGTGCCATTGGTATTGAACAGCACGTAGGTTCCACGGTCCTTCAGGTATCGCACCATTTCAGGAAGATTTTTGACCAGCATCGGTTCGCCGACACCGTGCAGAACGGCGCGGCTAAGCTGCGGGATCTGATCGACAATCGAACGAAATAAGTCCCAGGACAAATCGGCCGGCGGCTCAAGCTCGACATAGGTCCGCGGACACGTCGTGCACAGCAGATTGCAGCGGTTCGTGACCTCGAGATAGAGGCAGACGGGAGGCCGCGGCGCCACGGCTGTCCGGCTTGGGTCGGCCGCCTCATGATATCGTCGAGGATCCAAGCGAGATGCTTCCGTCGCGTCGAGATCGGGATCAAGCGTCATGGGATCGCCTTTTTGGGCAAGAGATGCCGGGCATCGACGAGGGCGGCCGCTAGGGCGACAGCCATCATGACGGCCCATCGATCAAAGAATGGGGGCGCATCCGCGTTGAAGCCGTAGAGAAGAAAACCGCTCGTCGTGAGCGCGAAGGGACTCCACAGGCCGAGCAGCGGGGTCATTGGCAGCGCGACCAGGAAGTACCAGGGCAGCGTTGGGCTGAGGAGCAGCAGACTGACGACGAGGAGTAGCGCTGTGCCGCCCAGCATCGTTTCGAGATCACGTGCGCCGGCCCACCGCGTCCGCAAGGCGAGCCCCAAGAGCACCGCGGCCGCACTTGCCCCATAAACGAGCGTCATCCAAGGGGGAAGCAAGCCGAGATGGTGCAGCAGCGCGAGCCAGAAAACGCCCTGACCCGTATCGAGACCTTGTTCGTGCAGATAGGTGGGCAGAAACCCCACGATGCCGGCGCCGGCGCCTAAGAACGGAACATAGCAGCAGACGGCCAAGGCCAGAACCGCGAGGGGCAGTAAAATCTGCCACGGGCGCCACACCGCCGGCAACGCAAGGGCCGCGGTCGGTTTGACCAGCGCCGCGAGGGTCAGCATCAGCGCTGCAAGTGCAGGCCGGCCCGCAACCGAGCCCCAGGCGAAAGCGCCGAAAAGCAGCGCCATCATGGCCGCATCCACATGGCCGTTTCCGGCGATCTCCCACAGGGGAGCCGGATGAAACAGCAGGATGACGCTCCAGCCCAAGGGACGGCCGAGCCGCACGAGGAGCCGAACCGTGGCCCATACGGCGACACCTTCGAGAAGCACCATGGCGAGCTTCATGGCCCAGACGGAGGGGGACAGGCGCGTGACGAGCGCAAACAGGGCCTCGGCCACCGGTGGATAGATCGTGACGGCGTAGTCGCGTTTATCGATGAGGCCGTATTGTGCCGGATCCCGCAGCCCAAGAAGGACGGGGTCGGCCGGGACATGCAGGTAGGGGTTGTAGCCTGCATTCTCGACCCGCCCATCCCAGATGTAGCGATAAACGTCGCCTGACAAGGAGGGCACTTGGAGGACGAGCCAGAGCCGCAGAAGCACGGCGCCACCGATCAGCACAGCAAGCACAAGGCGCGAGCCTGAGAGCATAGCCAACCAGCCAGCCGCCAGGCTGATCCCAGCCTGGGCGAAGGCGCAGGCGTAGAACAATCGATCGCTTTCCGCGCGACCCAGCATCATCCCTGAGGTCAGCCCCGCCGTGATCACGACAAGCCCGACCGCTGCCACGACGACCCGTTTATTGTCCGAGATCATACGCCAGAACCTGACGGGTTTCCGGCGCTGCGGCGCCCCTGCGATCGAGCCCGGCCGGCATGAGGCCGCGCAACTCGCTCAGCAGCCATTCGAGGCTATCCACGTCATCGATATCGTACCAGGGAGCCGTCTGAATGACGGGAAGACCGAGTTGCGCGGCGCGATCGAGGGAACAGGACAGCACCGTCGCGGTACTCCAAGGAATGGCCTCGAAGAGCGCGCTGCAGCGACGCTTCAATCCGACGAAGGTGTAACCACCGTCGAGCGCCGGCCCGAACACGACACGATCGCCGGGCTGCCGCAAAGCCACGATCGCTTCCGTCAGAAGCGTCGCGGGGAGAGTCGGGCTGTCACCATTGACGAGCACCACGCAATCGTGCCCGAGCGCCAGGAGATCCGCGACCGCGCCATCGAGGACACGGCCCAGCACAGGATCGGTGCGAACGACGTATCCGAACGTCGAGGGCAGGAAGTCCGCCAACTCGATCGAGGCGTCCGCTGGGCTGCATACCGCATAAGCTTCGGCGCCGACCTCTGCCGCGACATCGACGATCGTGGCGGACAAGTCGAGCAAAAAGGCTCGCGACAACGCTGCCGCTCCTTCGGCGCCGACGATCGGGATCAGCCGCGTCTTGCTCGACCCGGCTCGCGGAACCTTGCAGATGATGGCGATGGCGGCAGTGGATGGCATGGGCGCGTTCGCCTCGCGGTACCGCAAGTGCAGGACGAGCTGACCCCATCGTCGATCACGTCCGACTGAGCATCGGCGGGCATCGATCTTCGGTGGCGCAGCGGCACTTCTGGCGCAAGCACTACCAACCTCGCCTGTGCCGCGAGAAGCCATTCGAGGGTATCAATTCCATAGCGCTCCGCTATCTGGCTTGATTGCCGCCATGCCGATGCGAGGACCCGTTTGGCCTTGCCTTGTCTGGAAGGCTCAGAGACTCAGACTGGTGAGAAAGACGTCGATCTGCCGTTCGAAACGGTGCCGATCGTAACTCACCATCGCCATGCGCCAGAGACCCTGAAGGTAGGTCATGACGACCGCAGCCGTCGCCTGGCTGTCGAGATCTCGCGGCAGCAGACCGGCGGCGGCGTCTTGTTCCAATCGCTCGATGAACCGTGCCTGTAGGTTGAAGAGACCGGCCTCGACCCTCTCCCGCAGATCGGGTTCGGCAAGGACCTCCTCGGATACCATCGCGGCCATCATACACAGTCGCGACGGCGTCTCTGGATCGTCCAAGCAATCCAGCAGAGCGGCGAAGAGGGCCCGAATTCCCGCGCGAGCCGACGGCGCGGACATCAACGCTCGCCCCCGCTTAGCGCCCTCGATCTCCTCATAGCGGTTGAGGCACGCCACATAGAGCTGCTTTTTGCTCTTGAAAGTGTTGTAGAACGACCCCTCGCCGATCCCCATGACTTTCAGTAAGTCGCGCAGCGAGGTGCCGGCATAACCGTCTCGCCAGAACAGGCCCATGGCCTTGTCGAGAACCCCGCCGTAGTCGAATGCGATCGCGTGCGCCATGACCTGAAATACGTCATTTGTAGCGGGCGTTAAAGGAATTTGATTGACAGGTGCAACTGCAAGCTATGTAGCTTGTATCGGTCGCTACAGATCGGAACAGTCGTGGAACTTGCCATGTCGCTTCAACAAAAATTGGGCGCCTACACGGCTTTTGCGCGTTGAAGATACCGGGCCGTTTCGGGATCGGGCAGGGACGTGTGACCGCTTGTGCGGCGGTCGATGTGGATCAAACCCAACAGGCCGAAACCGTCCGATATTTTCCTCGTATTCGATCGCTTGGCCGGTAACACGTCGGCTTGAGCCCACGAAAACCCTTCGACCACGTCTAAACCGTCATGATGCTTCGGGGAAATGCCATGGAGATGCATCAAGTTCGCTATTTTCTCGCTGTCTCGAAGCATCTCAACTTCACGCGAGCGGCGGATGAATTGCGTGTCGCACAGCCGTCTCTCACGCGCGCGATCCAGAAGCTCGAAGCGGAGCTGCAAGGCCCTTTGTTCCGGCGTGAGCGGCTGAATACGCATCTGACGGAACTGGGCCGCATGATGCTTCCGCATCTCCAGGCGGCATTTGCGGCGGCAGAGACTGCTAAGACGCAAGCGCGTCGCTTGAAGATGCAGGCGATCGGCTCGTTGACGATCGGTGTCTGTACCGGCAGCGGTGTCGAGGCTCCTGCGGCGCTGCTGCTCGCCGTCCTTCGCAAACGGGCCAACATCAGCTTGGCGGTCGAGGTGGCCCCCTCGGCCATGGTAGAACGGAGCCTCTTGGCCGGAGAATATGATGCGGCGGTCTTGACGCTGGCTGCGGACGTTCACGAGCGTTTGGATTGCCATCCCTTGCACGACGAAGAGCTCACAGTGGCCATAGCCGATGGACATCGCTTTGCGGCACTCGCATCCGTGCCGCTCGATATGCTCGAGAGTGAGGCGCTCATCTCGCATTCCGGCTACGCCTTCGATGAGGATATGGTCCAGACGATGGACAGCCTTGGCGTGAACTGCGTCGTTGGCCATCGCAGCAATGATCTGCTCTGGGTCGTGACGCTCGTGCGGAGCGGCCTTGGCTGCGCCATCCTGCCGCGAGCGCTCGCCCGGGAGCATGGCCTGACCTGCCGCCCTATCGAGGGCACCACCCTGCGTTATCGGACGGTGCTCGCCACGGTTGCGGGGCGACGGCACTCGCTGGCCCTGTCGACATTGATCCAGACCGTTTCGGCCATGTCGCCCTGCTGAACCATCCCCGATCGGCTCGATTGGCCGCGCCGTAACTCTCTCCCGAACGTTACCATCCCATCCACCATCGCGACGCATCAAAACGATAGCAACACGGCATTTCCAATGCCGTTGGAGATGGAGGAACGTTGCGTCAGACGAGACTGCGCGGCTCGCGCTCCACCGTCGCGGCGAGATGAGAATGCGATTAGCCAATCGAGACGGTACCAAGCGCCTCCACCCATGGCCGGTGCGTGTGATGCATTGGGTCAACGCCATTGCGGTGATCATGATGGTCGGCAGCGGCTGGCGGATCTACGACAACGATCCGATTTTCACGCAAATCAACTTTCCGGTGCCCGTGACACTCGGCGGTCTGCCCTCCCTTGCCTATCATCTGCATGGCGACGGGGGGTTCAGCAACGCGCTTCTGTGGCATTTCACGTTCATGTGGCTGCTTGTCTTGAACGGTGTCGGCTACGTCGCTTATGGGCTCATAACAGGCCGATTTCGTCGCATGTGGTGGCCGATCCGTCCGCGTGAGGTCGTGGCGGCGGTCATCGACGCTCTGCATCTCAAGCTCGACCATGAAGATGTGACGACCTACAACGCCGTGCAAAAGGCCATGTATGTCGGCGTCCTCACGGCGTTGATCGTGATTGTCGCGGCTGGTGCGGCCATCTGGAAGCCCGTGCAATTGCATTGGCTGGTGGCGCTCTTCGGTGGCTTCCAAGGCGCCCGGCTCGTGCACTTCCTTGCCATGGTGGCAATCGTCGCGTTCATGACCATCCATGTCATCCTCGCGCTTCTGGTGCCCCGCACCATAAAGGCCATGGTGTTCGGCGGCCCGCGCGTCCCGGCTTCTCAGCCCACGGCCCATCTGATGGCGGGAGAATAGCAATGGTGCGCCGTCGCCCGACCTCTTTGTTCCGCCCTCTTGGCGGCGTCGATCAGCGTGTGCTCAAGCGGCAATCGCAGCTCGTGACCCAGCTCAACCGACGAGGTGTCTTACGGGGTGCCGTGAGCCTTGGCGCGCTGACGATGCTGACTGGCTGCGACATCTCCGACGACGAGCAGGTGCGCGGCGCCCTGGAGGCCGTTTCGGCTCTGAACAACAAGGTTCAAGCCGCGCTTTTCGATCCCAATAAGCTGGCGCCGACTTACGCGGTCGATCAGGTTTTAAAGCCGCCCCGCTACAACGCCTATTATCCTGTCGACAAGGTTCGCCCGATCGACCTCACGACGTGGCAACTTGCCGTTACGGGGCTTGTGCAAGACCAGCGCCCTTGGCGTCCCGCGGATTTTGCCACGATGCCGCAGCGAGAGGACATCATCCGGCATGTCTGCGTCGAGGGGTGGGACTATATCGGGCAGTGGTCTGGCGTGCCCCTCCGCGCCTTCCTCGAGAAGGTCGGCGCCGACCTCACCGCGCGATACGTCGGTTTCAAATGTTTCGACGGCTACACGTCCTCGATCGACATGGCGGCCGCGCTGCACCCTCAAACGCTTTTGGCGACCCACTACGCAGGCGAGCCACTTGGCGACCCGTTTGGCGCGCCGGTGCGACTGCGAACAGCCATCAAGCTTGGTTATAAAAATCCCAAGTGGATCACCGAAATTTTGGTCTCGAATACATGGCGCAACGGATATTGGGAAGACCGAGGCTACAATTGGTTTGGTGGAATATGAGCCGATATCGCCGGCTGCGATTTATCAAGCGTGATGCATGACGGAACATCGTCTTCCGGCTCTCAACCCAGCCGCGACAGCGCTCGGATCGATTTCGCCTCTGCTGGGTCATACCGATTATGATGATCCTTCGGTCTTTCGTCCGGAGAACATGCTGCGCGAATGTCGCCGGCAAAGAGTCTTGCCGGCGGGCCGCGTGCCCCGGGTCTGTATTCTCGACCCCGATGCCGACATGGTGCACCTGCTTCGCCAAATGAAAGAGGCAACGCAGGCGGCTCATTGGGCCTGCTATCATACGGTGCTTTGGCAATGGACGGAGCTGAAACAGGATTTCGGCATCGTTGGTGGGGCCGTCGGTGGATCATTCGCGGTGTTGGTGGCCGAGCAGTTGTTTGCCTCCGGTTGCGAACTCCTGATCAGTATCGCCTCGGCGGGACGGATCGCGACCGAGATGCCGCCGTCAGACCACATCCTGATTGATCGGGCGCTGCGAGACGAGGGAACCAGTCACCACTATCTCCCGCCTGCACGCTTCGTGGCCGCCGCACCTGGGATGTTGGAGCTCGCCGACCGCGCCGCCAGAGCACTGGGCCTTCCGCTCGTGAGAGGTGCCACCTGGACGACCGACGCACCGTTCCGAGAAACGGCGGCGACCATTGCGGCCCGGCAGGCCGAAGGGATCGTGACGGTCGAAATGGAAGCAGCTGGCCTTCTTGCCTTTGCAGAAGCCTGCGACCGCCCGGTCGTGTGTCTCGCCCATGTGACGAACGAAATGGGCCTCGCTGAAGGCGACTTTGAAAAAGGCGCCAACAATGGAGCGACAGCCTCGCTGAATTTGGCTCTGGCAATCGCGTCAGCTTGGCAACAAGCCGGGACCTTCAGCAATCCTCTTTGAACGCGTACCGACCTTGTCCTGACAATATATTTGACGATCGCTCGTATTGGACGGAAAGCCATCGCGCAAGGATGTGGAATCCTGAGGCCGAGGCTCCCACTCGCATCGGCGAAGGACGCCTTCAAGACACCCACAGTCCGAGCACGCCCACATTGACTGCGATGTCCTCAAGCGGGAGGTTTTCGACCGCGCTAAGGCAATCATCGAAGTCTGGTCCAGCAACGTCGCCTTAGAGAAGGTCAGCAGGCCGGATCAGATCGCGCGCGGAAAATTGTTGCGTCCCGTCCTGGCCGACGTCGAATCGCTGGACGTTGGGATTTAGGCCGTTTTCCCGACCCGCTCGCATACGCCTGATCGGGTGCAGGGCTTTATCGATGCGGTACGCGAGTGATGCTGACCGGACTCTCCCACTCCTCGAGCGGACGAAGCGGGTTGTCTTTGAAGTAGTCCCGGGCGTTTTTGAGAAAGGTGCCGAGATTGGTCGAGGCGATGCAGCGCGAGGGATAAATCGCGCTGACCGGAAGCTTTTCGACGGTGAACTCGACCAGGAGTGGGACCAAGCGGCCAGCGAGCACACTGGCCATCACCTGGTAGGACAGAGTTCTGGAAATGCCGAGGCCGGCTTCCGCGGCTGCGATCGCTGCATCGGCGCTATTCACGGTCAATCGCGGCTCGACGCGAACCAGCTTGCCGGTCGGCCCGAAGCGCCATTCGTTGGTCGCGTCGAGGCTCTCGAACGCAATCGTGTCGTGGGCCGAGAGGTCGTTCGGTGCTTGCGGCAGTCCGCGACGCTCCAGATATCCGGGGCTCGCTACCAGGATTCGGCTGACGGACCCGAGGCGGATCGCCCTCATGCTGCTGTCGACCAAGTCGCCGATACGGACCGCCACGTCGACCGACTCCTCCGCCAGATGGGCGTTCCGATCCGACAGTGTCAAATGGACGGCCAGGGCCGGATAGTACGTCAAAATGCGGGTCACGATGGGTAGCACATGCAGACGACCAAACAGGATGGGTGCCGCGACCTTCAGCACTCCCCGGGGCTCTGCGGTCTCGCCACGGACGCGGCGTTCGGCCTCTTCTATGTCCTCGAGCACTTGGCGGCAGCTCTCCAGGAAAAGCTCGCCACGCTCGGTTAGACGGACCGAGCGTGTGGTGCGATTGAGAAGGACGAGCCCCAGCCTGTCCTCCAGATCCGCGACCGAGCGGGTGACGACGGACGGGGAGAGCCGCAATTGCCGCGCCGCCTCCGCGAAGCTGCCTCGGGTGGCCACGGCGACGAACGCCCGCATGGTTTCAAGTCGGTCCATCCATCATTGCGTATATGGCAATAAAGACTTTTCAACTATCGCGATTATCGCGGGTCGGTCGTGGTCGTATCTGTGTCGGGACACCGGAGCTACCCGGTCGACGCCCTGATTGGAGCATGCCATGTCCCGCATACCCGTTCCCGCCCGTGAAGCCGCTCCCGCCGCTTCTCAGCCCCTGCTCGATGCGGTGGAGAAGCAATTGGGTGTTGTTCCCAACCTGTTCCGTCTCGTCGCCTTGAGCCCGGCCGCCCTGCAGGGATTCCTGGGCCTCAACGGCGCTTTGAGTAAAGCTTTGGACGTCAAGTCCCGGGAACGGATCGCGATCGCGGTCGCCCAGGTTAACGGATGCGACTACTGCCTCTCCGCGCACACCTACCTCGGGCTGCATCTTGCCAAGATCGACGATGCCGAGATCACGCTGAACCGCCATGGCGCGTCGTCGGATCCCAAAGCCAATGCGGCCGTCGCGTTCGCCCGCAAAATCGTCGAAAGTCGCGGACGTGCAACAGAGGCCGACCTCCAGGCTGTTCGAGCGGCCGGCTATAACGATGCGCAGATCATCGAGATCATCGCAGTCGTGGCCGAAAACATCTTCACCAACATGGTCAACATCGTCGCCGACACAGAGATCGACTTCCCGGTCATCCGCACCCATGAAGCGGCGTAGAGCTACGGGCTGTCGGCGGGAATTGTCCGCCGACAGCCTCCCTCGCGTATCGTTGGGCTCCGGACACCGCAGCGAAGATGGCCCGTGCCCTTGCCTTGCTCCCCTGGGGCTCCGTCATCCCCGCCATGACCAGCACTTTGCCAAGCCAAGCGTCGTTGACGTCGGCGAAGCCCTGGTCCTCCAGGAAACCGCCCGACTGAGACCATGCTGTCCAAGCAGCTCGCTGGCTTCGGGATTGCGCCACAAGCAGACACTTGCGACTTGCCTGAAAGCGGACCTTGGATTGCGGTCGAGACGTTCCGACAGCACTCGAGCCTGCTCAGACATGAGTGCTCGTTCATATCAAGCTCACGCGTCGTTCACAGGGTCCGCTTCCGTTTCAGCGCGGACGGCGAGGTTTGGGCGCGTCTGGCCCCATGACCACGTAGGGGGGCAGGAAGGGCACGGGATCCACCCCTCGCGCGACTTTCACTCCCCTACTGTTGCTTCTTGAACATGTCCTGGAAGATCAGCGGGCCCCATGCGGATTCGCGGGCGTGAACCAGCGTACCGCCCTCGTCGAAACGCCCGAGATTGATGGGGGCGAAGCCGAGCTGTTTGGCCAGGGCCGCCACGCTTGCGGCAGCCGCTTCGTCGTCGCTCGACAAGAACACCACCCGATGGCCGCCCACTACGACCGGGTCGATCGCCAAAGCCGTAGCGCCAAGGTGGTTGAATCCCTTGACCACCTTGGCGCCGGCATAGAGCCTTGCCACGAAGGCGGAGGATAGCAGACCGCCCATTTGCTCAAGTGGTGCCTGGGAATTGGTCGCGTCGACGATGGTCTTGCCGTCCCAGCTTGGCAGCGCGCTGGCGAGGTCCGGATGCGACTCTGACCTGATCGCCAGAAAGATCATATCGGCCTTGAGGGCCTCCTGCAGCGATCGAGCGACAACGTTCGGGCCGATCGCTTTGGCCTGTGGAGCAAGGACTCAGGCGAGTGACGGCTGGCGACGGCCACCTCGATGTTCCTGCGGGCGAAGGCAGAGGCCAGGGCCTGGCCGATCTTGCCGAAGCCGATGATTGCGTAACTCATGATGGTCTCCGATGTGGGTGGCAGTGATGGCGCAGCCTTAAACAGCGCGGCCATCTGGTCTCGGTCGGGTTCAGGATGTTCGGGCAGCGGCCTTTAGATGGCCGAGAAGCCGCCGTCGACGGACAGCTCCATGCCATTCACGAAGCTCGAATCGTCTGACGCCAGAAACAGCGCGGCGCCCGCTATCTCCTCGGGACGGCCCATCGTCCCGCGCGGGATCAGGGCCTCGAACATCTTTTTCGCTTCCTCAGTCAGAACCTGGTCCTGCATCGGGGTGGCGATCGGTCCGGGATGCAGCACGTTCACCCGGATATTTCGGCCCTTCAGCTCGTTGAGCCACCCGCGCGCAAAGGCGTGTAGCGTCGCCTTGCTCGCCGCATATACGCTGTAGCCAGGAAAGCCCTTGAGCGAGGCCACCGAGCCCGTCATGAAGATCGACCCGCCGTCGTTGAAAAGCGGCAGCGCTTTTTGCACCGTGAACAGCGTGCCGCGCGCGTTGAGACCGAAGGTCTTGTCGAAGAGCTCTTCCGTGATTTCGCCCAGCGGCGCCGCCTCGCCCGTGCCGGCGCTGGCGTAGAGGACGTCGATCCTGCTCTTCTCCCGCTTTACGATCTCGAACAGCCGATCGAGGTCGTCGAGATTGGCCATGTCGCCCTGCACGCCAGTGACGTTGCGGCCGATCAGCTTGACCGCCTCGTCGAGCGCATCCTGCCGCCGCCCGGTGATGAACACATAGGCGCCTTCCTCGACGAACCGCTTGGCGCTCGCCAGCGCCATGCCGCTCGATCCGCCCGTGATGACCGCAATCTTGCCGTCGAGCTTACCCATGACCTTCTCCTTTTTAGGTTCTGTCGGGTCGTTCAAGCACGACCCATCAGCCTCGAGATGGTCCCCGCTTCAGACGACGGTGAGTGCGGAGGCATGCACATCCGTGGTGCGAAAACGATCCGGATGGAAGGACGGCACGGTGATGCCAGTTTGTTTAGGCTTTATACGATCGCCTGACCGGTGCAGGATTACACCCATGATCGACTGGGACGACATCCGCTATTTTCTGTCCGTCGCGCGCGCCAGCTCAGTGCGGGCCGCCGCCGCGCGCCTCGGTGTGAACCACGCGACCGTGCTGCGGCGCGTCGCTCAGCTGGAGCAACGGCTCGGGGTGCAGCTCTTCGAGAAATTGCCGTCGGGTTACCGCCTGACGGCGGCAGCTGAGGAGGTTTTGGAGTTCGCCGAGCAGATGGAGGCCTCGTCACGCCAGTTGGAGACGCGCGTGTTCGGACGCGACCAGAGCGCGCGCGGTCTCTTGCGGCTGACTCTGCCGCCCTTCCTCGCGACGCATCTGTTCATGCCGGACCTCTCCGATTTCGCGCGCCTGCATCCGGAGATTGAGATCGAAATCCGGTCAACCGGGGAGGTCGCAAACCTGACAAACCGAGAGGCCGACGTGGCGATCCGCTTCGTCGTCGACCGCAAGACCCTGCCACTCAATGTCCACGGCCTGATGGGACCGGAGCTGGCCAGCGGGATCTACCTGTCCCACGACCTGCTGGCAGCGTGGCGGGCGGGCACTCATGGCCCGATCCGGCCAATCGTCATCAACGATCACGGCATCCCGGATTGGGCTCGCGCAGGCGAGATCCGGACCACCGAGGTTCCGTTCAGGGCCCCGGACGCCGAGACGCAGATCGCCGCGGTTCGCCAAGGGGCCGGCCTGACGAGGCTGCCGTGCTTCGTCGGCGACTCCGACCCTCAACTGACCAGAGCACCAGGCACCAGGCCGCAGCTGAACGGCGTGCTCTGGCTCCTGACCTATGGCGAGACGCGCAAAACCAAGCGCGTGCGACTGTTCATGGCATTCGCGTCCCATAGGTTCGCCGGCTATGCGCAGTTGCTTGCGGGACTGTCCGTGTCGAGCGACTGACACGCAGTACGGGAGGGAGGACAACGTCGCGTCGCGCAGAATGTCCGGTTTATGGAGCGCGACCAGATTCCGAGACGAGCAAACGCGGATGTCCCGCGAAAGAGCGGCGAGTCCGGGTTTCTACCCATGCCGGACCAGCCTCCTGGCGTCCGGATTGCGCCAGAAGCTGCCGTTGGCCACCTATCCGACTGCAGACGTTCGGCTTAGCCGCCGCGGACGTCGACCGGTGCGCTTCGATCCTCAGCCATCCCCCAACACGTTCACCCGCAGCGCATCCACCGCGACCGCGATGAAGATCAGCACGCCGCCGATCATGGTGACGTAGAAGGATGGCACGTAGACGATGGCGAGGCCGACATGGATGACGGTCAGCAGCAGCACGCCGCCCAAAATGCCGAGTGTGCCGCCGCGGCCGCCGAACACACTGACGCCGCCGATGATCGGGGCCGCGATGGCGTAAAGCAGAAAACCGTCGCCCTGGTTCGAGGTGATGGCCATTTGCCAAGCCGCCAGCAAATAGCCCGCGACGCCGCAGATGAAGCCCGACAGTGTGAATGCGATGATCTTGATCCGCTGCACCCGAATGCCTGCCACCAGGGCCGCGGCGGCATTGCCGCCCGTGGCGTAGAGGCTGCGCCCCAAGATCGTGCGCCGCAAGGTGAAGCCCATGGCGAGAAAGCCCAGCAGCAGCACCAGCGGCATGACGGGCCAGCCGCCCACGGTCGCCTGGCCGATCCAGTTGTAGCTGTCGGGCAAGTCGGTGAGCGTGTTGCCCTGGGTGATGGCCAACAGGCCGCCCTGCAGCGTGATCATCATGCCGAGGCTCTCGATCAGCGACACCATCTTGAGTTTGGTGACGCAAAGCCCGTTGATGAAGCCGATCAGGGTCGCGACCCCGATGCCGAGCGCCACGCCGAAGGCCACCGGCAGACCGAGGCGCTGGATGGCCAGAGCGCCCAAAGCCGATGAAATGCCCGTCGCGGCCGCAATCGACAGGTCAATTTCACCGACCAGCAGCACCAGCGATTGGGCCAGTCCCAACAACCCGAGCACGGTGGCCTGGACGAGGATGTTTTGCAGATTGGGCGTCGACAGAAAAAAGGGATTGAGCAGGCCGAAGATCACGATGAGCCCAGCCAGCCAGATCCAGACGACATGCTGCAGCACGCCCTGCACGCGATAGGCCAGGGAGCGCTTGGGTACGCTCAAAACGGCTTTGTCCGGCAGGGCCGGGGCGGCGGTGAAGCGATCGGATTGGATGGTCATGACGCAAGGGCTCCGCGCGCGGCTGGCGTAGTGCTGGTCTGGAAACCGAGATCCGTGGGCGACGCCATGGTGTCGGGGCGGGATGACGAAAAGGCGATCCGCAGGACATCGTCCTTGGTGAGGGACGCGGCTGGCCGGTCGTCGACGATATGGCCGCCGACGAACAGCACCACGCGATCCACCGCGCGCAGCATCTCGTCGAGATCGGAGGTGACGATGATGACGCTAACCCCGTCACGCGTCAGTCCATCGACGATGCGATGGACCTCCTCCTTAACCCCTACATCGATGCCGCGCGTCGGCTCGTTCAGGATCAGCAGCTGCGGCTTGGTGGCGAGAAGGCGCGAGAGCAGCACCTTCTGCTGGTTGCCGCCGCTCAACTGACCGACCGGCTGGGCGGAATCCCGCGCCTTGATGGACAGCCGCTTGAAGAGGTCGGCCACGAGTGCCTTCTCGCGACTGAGCGAGATGACGTTGGCGGTCGAGACCGCCTTGAGGCTGGACAGGGTGATGTTTTTGGCGATCGAATGAATGCCCACGATGCCGTCGCGCAGCCGATCCTCGGAGAGGAACGCGATGCCATTCGCCAGGGCGTCGGCGGGGTCACGGGCGAGCTTCTGTGTCTTTCCGCTATGCTCGACCGAGCCGGATGCGGGAAGCAAGCCGTAAATGGCGCGCGCGAGCTCCTGCGCGCCCGAGCCGGGGAGACCCGCGAAGCCCACGATCTCTCCGGGCGCGATGTCGAGCCGCCCGACCGCAAAGGCTTTCCCGCGTAAATCTGAAAACCGCCAGTTCGGCGCCGCCGCCCGCTCGTTGGCTGCGAGGTCCTGGTGTCGGGTGAATAGGTGGAGTCCTCTGCCGAGCACCATTTCGCTCAAGGCATCGGAGCTGACCGAGGCGACCGGCTGATTGCCCGCGACCAGCACCCCGTCGCGCAGCACGGAGACGGTGTCGCAGATCTCCAAGATCTCCTCGTTGTAATGCGAGATGAACATGAACGTGACCCCGTCGCGCTTCAGCTTGCGCATGAAGTCGAACAAGACGCGGCGATCCGCCATGGTCAGGGCCGTGGTGGGTTCGTCGAGGATGATCAGTCGACCACCGCTATGCAGGGCGCGTAGGATATTGAGCTTGCGGCGGTCGACCGCCGAGAGGCTGCCGGCCCTGGCGCGCGGATCGAGCCCTGTGCCCTCGAGATAATCGCCGGCCAACCGAACCATCGCCCGCACGTCGACCCACGGACCCCTGTGGGGCCAGCGGCCCAGCATGAGATTTTCTGCCACCGACAGCGGATTAACGATGGCGGGCTCCTGGGTCACAAGGAAAACGCCGTGTTCCTCCATGGCTCTCACGTCGCAGGCGCCGAGAAGCTCGCCGTTGAGGTGGATCTCGCCTTCGGTCGCATGGGTCAGGCCCGCCACGATCTTGACCAAGGTGGATTTGCCCGCGCCATTCTCACCCAGCAGCCCGTGCACGGTGCCAGGGTCGACCGACAGCGAGACGCTCTTGAGCGCGTTTACGCCGCCATATCGCTTGACGAGATCGCGGGTTTGGAGGAGCGGCGTCCCGGCCATGTCTTCGATCCTTCGTTGCAGCGATCGGCCCGCCACCGGCGCGCCGACATTGTTTGAAAAGCGTGGCTCTTACTTGTACTTGAGACCCCAATCGTTGAACGTTACATTGCCCCACATGCGCTTATCGTCGACATTGCTGGCGTCGATCAGGAAGGGCGGAATAACGAGGCTCGGGCCGGACTCCGATTGCTTGATCTCGCCCTTTTCCCAGAAATAGTTCTTGTTCTCATAGGGACCGAGCGGCACCGGCTGCCCGTTCATCGAATATTTGGCGATCATATCGACCGTGATCTGGCCATAGGCGACCGGATCCTGCGAGACGACGCCGTCCATATAGCCGTCCTTGATCCATTGCAGCGCGATCGGCTCGCCGTCGATATTGATGAAGATGACGTGGCCGGCCTCACCAACCTTCTTCCACTTGCCCTTCTGCTGCAGGGCCGTGACGATGCCGCGGGACGGCGTATCGCTGGGCGCATGAACGGCATCGAGATCGGGGAATTCGGACAGCGTGGCGGCGGTGACGCTCAACATGGTCTTGAGTTCGCCCTCGGTCGGACGATCGAGCAGCTTGATGTCCGGGTATTTTTTGAAGGTGGCGTCCATGCCCTCCTTGCGCAGGCGCCAGGCAACGCTCTGCAGGGCGCCGTAGCAATTCAGCACGGTGCCCTTCGGGCTGCCGTATTTCTTCTTCAACCGGTCGACGATGGCCTCGGCCGCCATGACGCCGCCCGCATAATTGTCGAAGTCGACCGTAATGGCGACGTTGCCGCCGGTGGCCGGCGTATCGATGATGCCGACCGGAATTTTCTTGGCGCCATATTTTTTGATGACGCTGACGATTGCTTGGCTGTCGATCGGATCGCTGATGATCGCCGACGGCCCGTTGAGCAGGATCGATTCCCACTGCTGCAGCTGGGTCGTATTGTCGAAATTGGCATTGACGGCCTGGAAGCGCCAGCCTTTCGCCTCGACGGCGCGTTTAACCGCTTCTTCCTGCGCCACGAAGAAATAGTAATCGAGGCTCTTGTTGCTATAGGGCACGAATTTCTGGTCGGCCGCAAAGGCCGACGTTTTGCCGGCCAGGGCTGCAGCTGTTGCAACGGCGCCCGCGCCGAGAAAATGGCGGCGGCTGAGGGGATGTCTGTCGATCAAAGTCTTTCCTCCTGATTTTTTTGTTTGTCGTCCGCGGGCCGTCAGCCCATCGTATCGAGATCGATCAGCTCGATTTTGTAACCATCCGGATCGTCCACGAAGGCGATATGGGTGGTGCCGTGCTTCATCGGCCCGGGGAGCCTTGGGATCTTGGCGCCGGCATCGGCCAGATCCTTGCACACGCCATGGATGTCGTGGACGCCGAGCGCGATATGGCCGTAGCCTGTGCCCAGATCGTAAGGCTGGTTCTGATCCCAGTTGTGGGTGAGTTCCAGCACGGCGTTGCTGTCTTCCGGCCCATAACCCACGAAGGCGAGCGTGAAACGGCCCTCGGGGAAATCGGCGCGGCGCAGCAGCGTCATGCCCAGTAGCCAGGTGTAAAAGTCGAGCGAGGCATCGAGGTCGCGGACGCGGACCATCGTGTGCATCATGCGAAACGTGCCGGGGATGTCGGTCATCAGGCGGTGTCTTCCTCACGGTCGTCGATGCCACAGCCCGGCGCCGGATGAGTGAGGCGGGCTTGCAGAAGGAGGCGGCACATCTCGGCATTGGCGTCCGCGGCTCCCCGCACGCGCCGCAAAGCACGCAAATGGTCGGGATAGGCGAGGGGCGTCACAGCGGTGCCATTAAGTGCCGTAAAGGCCAGGGCCGTGACGTCGGTCGCTCCGCCATCATGCAAGCGCATGCCGAGATAGCGCAGCGCCAGGGCACGGATCTCACCGTCGTCATGGCTCACCAGCGCGCGCAGATCGGCCAGCGTCAGCAGCAAGGCGCGCTCCAGGCCCCATCGCCCGACGAGGAGGCGAAGCAGCCGTTCCTGGCGGCCGAGATAGGCCTTGTCGCGGAAGACCCGACGGATCTCATCCAAGTTGGTCTCGGCCTCGCCGGAAAATACCTCGGCAAAGCCCTGGCCGGCAGCAACGCCGTGGTTGATTTTCCTGGCGGCGAAATGATCGACGAGGCGCACGGTGACCTCGCGCACCCAGGGCAGGCGCTCCGCCGCCACCTTCATGTCGGTCGCCATGAGAAAAGCGAAATTGGCCGAGCACCAATAGGTGGGCAGGCGAAACACGATCTCGACGGCATCATCGGCCAGATCGATGCGCTCGACAAAGCCCATATCTGTGACGGGCTCGTCGAGTTCCGGATCGAGCACGTCGCCGAGCGCCACCATAACGTCGGCGCGGCGGCGCTCCCGCGCTGTGTCGCGCGTGGCCTGCTCCGCGACCGCCTCAGGCCGCAACATGGATCGGGCTCCGGGGCTGTGAATCGGCCTGGCCCAGCAGGATCTCGCCGTCATGCTCCGGCGAGGGATCGATGAGGCGGCATTCGGCCGGCACTTCGAGATCGTACAGCTTGGCGGCGTTGAGCCCGAGGATCTTGCGCTTCACCTCGAGGGTCAGCTGGGTCTTGGCCTCCCAGGCCATCTCGTCCGAGAATTCGAACGCCATGAATTTCTCGATGATCCATTTGGGGCTGGTGATGCCGTAGTCGGAGCCGAACAGCAGCCGGTCGGGACCCAGGAAGAACAACAGGTCGCACATCATCTGGGCGAAGTATTTCGGCCGCGCATGAATGAAGGACGGGACGAGAGCGAGGCCGCCGTAGACATTGGGCTCCTGCCCAGCAATCCAGCAGAAATCGTCGATACGCGGCATGCCGCAATGGTCGACGACGAATTTCATCGTCGGATAGGCGCTGGCGATCTGGTCCACGTCGCGCACGTCGAACGCATCGAGATTGAGCGGGTGAATGGTTGGACCCTTGTGCACATGGATAATGTTGACGCCGAGCGCCAGCAGCTTTTCCATGTAGGGCGTCATGATCTCGTCCTTGAGCGAATAGCCCTTGGAGGCGCCGTTCCATTCGCCTGTATAAAGCTTGACGGCCTTGAACTTATACTTGGCATGCTCAGCTTCGAGGCGATCGAGGCCACGCGCACCGTCGCGCGGGTCCATGCGTCCATTGAGCACGACCTTGTCCGGATAGGCGGCCTTGAAGGCGGCCGACTGGTCGATGGTGTTAAAGCCGTTGACGTAGAATTCGCGAAGGTCGGTCGGCAGCATAATGGCTTGGTCGACGTAGCCGTCTTCGAACAGGTCCTTTGCGGCGCCCTCGATGCCGTAGTGGCAGAAGCGCTCGAAACTCCACCGCAGCTCATCCGGCGTCATGCCGACATGCGAGCCCCAGAAACTTTCGATGAAGGTTAGGCCGTAGCGGTTTCTGCGGTTTTCCGGACGAGCATCCCACATGTGGATATGCGCATCGACCACGAAAACCTTCTCGCCTGTGGGTGTGAGATACATGGCGTTCTCCCGATGGTGCGACGCTGTCGGCCGTCTTCTTTCTTGTGCCACCCTGCCATACTGCCCTATTGTCCTACAACTGATTTTTTTTTGGGGACGCGGCGCCATGGACGCTTTGACGATGCTGCTCGACGACCCTTCTTTGCGGGTGCCTGCCGCCGATCTCGACCGCTACAGCACCGATTGGTCGCGCGATCTGTCGGGCACGCCTCGCGCCGTGGTCCGCCCCCGCACCACCGCCGATGTGGCCAGCATGGTGCGGGAATGTGCGGCCCGGGGTCTGCCCATCGTGCCGCAAGGCGGCCATACTGGCCTTGTGGGTGGCGCGACCCCCTCCAAGGACGGCAGCGAGGTCGTCATCAGCCTCGAACGCCTCAATGCGGTTCGCGAAATCGATCCGGTCAACTTTTCCATGACGGTGGAGGCCGGCTGCATCCTGGAGAATATCCATGCGGCCGCTGCCGCTGAGGATTGCCTGTTTCCGCTGCAGCTCAGCGCCCAGGGCTCCTGCCAGATCGGCGGTAACATCGCTTCCAATGCTGGGGGCCTCAACGTCGTGCGTTATGGCATGACGCGCGACCTCGTGCTCGGTCTCGAAGTCGTGTTGCCGGACGGGCGGATCTGGAACGGCCTGCGCAAGCTGCGCAAGAACAACACCGGCTACGATCTCAAGCAGTTGTTCATCGGGTCGGAAGGCACGCTCGGCATCATCACGGCCGCGAGCCTCAAGCTGTTCCCCAAACCCAGCCAGATCGAGACCGCCTTCCTCGCGGTCGACTCGCCCGACCAGGCGGTCGCCCTGTTCGGCCGGGCCCGGCGCGATCTCAGCGACCTCCTCTCGGCCTTCGAGCTTCTGCCCCGTCGCGGCGTCGAGCTCGCGCTCGAGGCGATGCCGGGCTTGCGCGACCCGCTGTCGGGGCCCTCACCCTATTACGTGCTGATGGAAGTGGCGGCGAGCGGTCTCGTCCACCTCAAGGGCCTGGTCGAGACATTCTTGGAGGGCGCGGTCGAGAGCGCGTTGCTGAGCGACGGCACGTTGGCCGCCAATGGCGCTCAGGCGGCAGAGTTCTGGCGCATCCGGGAAGGGATCATCGAGGCCCAGGCGCGGCGCGGCCGGCATCTGCGCACCGATGTCTCGGTGCCGATCTCGTCGCTGACGACGTTCCTCGACGCGGCTCACGCTGACTTGCTGCGTGCCGAACCGGATGTCCTGCCGCTCGCCTATGGCCATCTCGGCGACGGCAACATTCATTTCAACGTCGTGCCGCCGCCAGGCTTGTCCGAGGCCGACAAGACCGCACTGCTGCATCGATGCGAGGTGGTGATTTTCGGTCTCGTCGACCGCCTCGGCGGCTCGATCAGCGCCGAGCATGGCATCGGGCGGGTCAAACGGGCGGCCTTCCAGGAGCGCTCTGCCCCGCTCGATCTTGATCTTCTTCGCCGCATCAAGGCCGTGATCGATCCGAACCGTTTGATGAATCCTGGGCGTATGTTCGATTGAAAGACGAAGGGTAGAAGGCGACATCCATGGCTCTCGACACGCTCGACCGCCGACCCCACCTCCCGTCCCGTATCGCCGAGGCGATCCAGCGTGAGATTGCGGAAGGCCGCCTGCAACTCGGTGATCGGCTGCCCGGCGAGCAAATCCTGGCGGTCACGTTCGGGGTCAGCCGCAATGTGGTGCGCGAGGCCATCGCGCGGCTGCGTTCGGATGGCGTCGTGCAATCGCGTCAGGGGGTCGGGGCCTTCGTGGTGCGCAGTGCCGCGACGCCCAGTTTGCGCATCGACCTCGAGGCGCTGAACGACCGCGTGCTGTTCACCAATGTCTTCGAATTGCGCGCCATGCTGGAGGTGCGTGCCGCCGGCCTCGCGGCCAAGCGCGGGACGCCGCCGCAGCGTGCCGCCATCACGGCGGCGCTTCATCGCATGCGCGGGAAGGAGAAGCGCGGCGACGCGGGGGTGGACGCCGATCTCGACTTCCACCGCGCCGTCGCGTTGGCGACCGGCAACGACTATATCGCCAAAGTGGTGAGCTTCGTCTCCGAGCATATGCGCGAGAGCATTTTTGCGACCCGCATGCGGCCGGGCGTTGCCATCGACACCATCGTGGACATCACCATCGCCGAACATGAGGATATCCATGCCGCCATTATGGCGGGCTCGCCCAATGCGGCGCGGGAGGCCATGGGGCGACACATCACAAATGCGGCGCAGCGCGTGGGGATTACGATCTCGACGGATGATTAGGGGCTGCAGTCAGCGGACCCCGCGTGGTCCTCGAAGTCGGCCGGATGAGTCGACTTCCACGGCTGGCGGTCAGGGTCAGCTTTGCCCCTGAGACATCTAAATCGCACCAACAACCCGGCAAGGTCGGCCAATGTTGTGAGAATCGGGCTGCCAGAAAGCAGACTTTCTGAAGGTCAGAAAAGGGTCAATCCCAGACGTCGACCGCGTCCATGCCGTAATTTAGGCTACTTCGGTTTATTCCTGCCTCGGGGAACGCCTCGGTACCATGACGCACCATACGAGAAACTGTGGCTTGATTGGCGCGACGGGCCAACTCGAAACCCAATTTAAGAGGCAAGATTGTCGGTGCGAGCATCGGGTTGCTGGATCGACGCCGTCTTTCTGACGGGGCATTGTACAGAAGAGATGCGACACTTTGTCAGTGCGGCGTCGTTCTCGCTTTACCCAAGATTTGCTCGGGCCTAACGCGGTATCGCGGCTTAAAAATAATTCAATGCCGCGTAGGGACGGATCGCAGCAATGGAAACCATAAGCCTTGGGCAGTATGCGCTAGTCTATAATGCCTTTTCTTTTACGATCGCAGTCATGGGAGCAGCGACGCTCTTCTTTTTCCTGAGCCGATCGCAGGTCGCGCCGGCCTACAGAACGGCGTTGACCATCACGGGTCTCGTCACGCTCATCGCGTGCTATCACTATTTCCGGATCTTCAATTCCTGGGAGGCGGCCTACAGCGTCACTGGCGATGTTGTGAAGCCGACCGGCGTGGCCTTCAACGATGCCTATCGTTACGTCGATTGGTTGTTGACCGTCCCGCTGCTTCTCGTCGAACTGATCCTTGTGATGCGCCTGTCGCCCGAGGAGACCGCCTCCAAGGCGACGAAGCTCGGAATTCTTGCGGCCCTCATGGTGGCGCTCGGCTATCCGGGTGAGATCTCCTCGACGCTTTCGGGTCGTTGGATCTGGTGGGTCCTCGCCATGATCCCGTTCCTGATCATCGTCTATGATCTCTTCATCGGTCTTCGGAACTCGATCGGGTCGCAGCCTCCGGCCGCACGCGGGCTGGTCAGCGCGGCGCGCTGGGTCACCGTCATCTCGTGGAGCTTCTACCCGATCGTCTACATCTTCCCCATGTTCGGCCTGACGGGCGGAACCGCGACCGTGTCGGTCCAGGTGGGGTACACGATCGCCGATATCGTCGCCAAGGCCGCCTTCGGTGTCCTGATCTTCCTGATTGCGGCTCGGAAATCCGCCGCTGAAGCCGGCGTCAAAGACGTGAAGCCCGCCTACGCTTGAAGGATCGGCGGGGCTTCGGCCCCGCCAGTCTGTCAAGAGCCGAAGACGGTCGCCGCAATGGTCAATGACAGCCGGTATAAGAGACGATGAGCCGTCAACTCGAGGATTGTTTGCTCCGCGTCGATCAGACGATGGACGATCTTGTCGGGCCTGTCGCGCATGATGACGATCTCCCGCCGTTCCATGGCGATGATGCGGCCGCCTATCATTTAAGATCCGGTGGTCAGCGCATGAGGGCTCGCCTCGGCGTCCATGCCAGTCTGTCGCTTGGTGTCGCCGACGCCGACGCGGTCGCGATCGGGGCTGCCGTCGAGCTTCTGCACAATGCGTCGCTTATCCACGACGATCTCCAGGATCGAGATCGAACGCGACGCGGTCACGACGCGGTCTGGTCTCGATATGGAAGCAACGTCGCGATCTGCACGGGCGATCTCCTGATTTCGGCTGCCTTTGCGTCGATCGCGTCGCTCACGATCGGCACTTCCGTCCCGGCGGCGGTCAGGGTGATGCACAGGAGCGTGGCCTCGGCCATCCGGGGGCAAGGCGCCGACCTGTCTTTTGAAACGCGAAGCCTGAGTGACGCGACGACGTATGATGCCATCGCGTTCGCAAAATCCGGCGTCTTGCTGAGCCTGCCGCTGGAACTCGCTTTTATCGTCGCTGGACGTCACGACCTGTGCGGTCTCGCGAGACAAGCGGCTGGCGCTTTCGCGATTGGGTATCAGATTGCCGACGACATCGCAGATGCCGATCGGGATCGCTCCCTCAACCTCGTGTCGGTCTTGACTGCGGCCGGTGTCTCCGACCCCTTTGGAGCCGCACGACGTCGCGCTCAGGATCGTTTGGCCACCGGCCGCCATCTCGCGCTCGCCCTCCCGGACGGATCCGGCGCCCTTCTGGTCGCGCTCTGCGATCGTCTGTCGACATCCCTGATCGGAGAAAGCGCCATGGTATGCGGGCGCTCGTAATCGGCGCCGGCTTTGGCGGGATCGCGTCGGCGCTGCGACTTCGCGCCAAGGGGTACGAGGTCACGCTGCTCGACCGGTGTGCCACCTTGGGCGGACGCGCGCAGGTCTTCGAGCGAGGCGGCTTTCGGCATGACGCCGGGCCCACCGTCATCACGGCGCCGTTTCTGCTCGAAGAGCTTTTCGAGCTGTTCGGCGAAACGCTGGCCACCCATCTGACGCTCGTCCCGCTCAAGCCCTGGTATCGCTTCCGATTTTCCGACGGCGAGACGTTCGATTATGGCGGCACCCTCGAAGAAACGTTGCTGGAAATCGACCGGATCGAGCCGAAGGATCGCGCCGGCTACCTCGCTTTGCTGGCTCATTCCAAACGGCTCTTCGATGTCGGATTTACCGAACTATCCGGCGCCTCGTTCGCCCGGTTTACGACGATGGTGCGGCAGATCCCGCGCCTTCTGGCGCTCAGAAGCTACGAGACGGTCTGGGGCCTAGTGTCGCGCTATCTCTCGAGTCCGAAACTGCGGCAGGCGTTCTCGATCCAACCTCTCCTGGTCGGCGGGAATCCGTTTGATACGACCAGCATCTACGGCCTGATCCACTTCCTGGAGCGGGCCTACGGGGTCCACTTTGCGATGGGCGGAACGGGGGCGATCATCAAGTCGCTCGGCGATCTCATGGATCGACATGGCGTGACGACGTCGCTCGAGAAGACGGTCCGGGCGATCGACATCGAGAACGGCGTCGCAACGGGCGTCACGCTCGATGACGGCACCCACATCGCGGCCGATCTGATCGTGTCGAACGCCGATGCGGCGTTTCTCTATAGCGCGATGATCGATCGCAAAGTCCAGGCAGCATCGACCAAAGTGAAATTGAAGGCGGCCCATTATTCGATGGGTCTCTTCGTTCTCTACTTCGGCACGACCCGGACCTATCCCGACGTCGCCCATCACACGATCTGGATGGGGCCTCGTTACCGCGACCTGCTTGCCGACATTTTTGACCGCAAAATTCTGGCCGATGACTTCTCGCTCTATCTTCATCGCCCGACCGCGACAGACCCGAGCTTCGCTCCGGACCATTGCGACAGCTTCTACGTGCTGTGTCCCGTACCTAATCTGCAGGGCAATATCGATTGGGCCAAAGACGGTCCGTGCTTGCGTGACAAGATCGTCGCGGCGCTCGATGAGACCATCCTGCCGGGCCTCGCCGCCAGCATCACGGCCGATTTCTTCAAGACCCCGGAAGACTTCAAGACCGACTATCTCAGCATGCACGGCGCCGGGTTTTCGATTGCGCCCTTGTTTAGGCAATCCGCCTGGTTTCGCTTTCACAACAAGGCCGAGAGCATTCGAAATCTCTATCTCGTGGGGGCCGGTACGCATCCTGGTGCCGGGTTGCCGGGTGTCCTCTGTTCGGCGAAGGTCATCGACGCCATGATCCCGGAGGCCACATGATCGAGGCGTCCGGCCCATCCTCGTCGAGCGTGGCGGCTCTCGTGTCGGCGACTGCGATCCTGAAGGCCAAGGGGAAAAGTTTCTATTGGGCGCGGCGCCTTCTCGGCACCAGGCACGCCAGCAACGCGACACGCCTCTATGGGTTTTGCCGCTTGCTCGACGATACTGCAGATGAAGCAGCGTCGGATGTCGTCGCCAAGTCTAGATTGGCCGCGATTGCCGACGACGTAAGGTCGGGGCAAACCAAAGACCCCGCCTTGCTGGATGCTCTCGCGCTCATCCGTGAGTGCAAGATCGATCCAGGTGTCGTGCTGGACCTCATAGCGGGAGTCGAGTCGGATCTCGGCGTCGTCTGCATGCAGACCGAAACAGAGCTTCTGCACTATTGCTACCGCGTCGCCGGAACGGTGGGCCTGATGATGTGCAACGTGTTGGATGTGACCGAGCCGGCCGCATACCCGCATGCCGTCGACCTCGGCATCGGCATGCAACTCACCAATATTTGTCGCGATGTCGCCGAGGATGCGGCGCTGGGGCGCCGGTACCTGCCTGCCAGTCTACTAGGCGATCTTTCGGCGCAGGAACTGGTGACGCCGACCGAGGCGACGCGTCGGCGCCTTCGTGCTTGCCTCGCGACGTTGCTGGACCAAGCCGATCTCTACTATCGCAGTGGCCAAGATGGCATGCGCTATCTTCCGGTTCGGGCGCGCGCCGGCATCCTGTCGGCGGCCCGGATCTATCACGCCATTGGCGACGGCATTCGAGCGCGTGACTATGCGTGCTGGGACGGGCGCGTGACCGTCGGCCGAAAGGCGAAGCTCCGGCTGACCGCATCGGCCTTGATGGAGACGGTCGGCACCCTGGTGCCTCGGCCAGGATCGGTTTTGCATGACGCCAGCCTGCACCACCACCTCGTCGATGTCCCCAGCCTCGCAAAGGCACGCCATGCAGGGTGACTTCGATCTCGTTATCCTGGGGGGTGGGTGCGCCGGGCTGAGCCTCGCGCGGCGGCTCACGGCGCTTGGCCGTCAGGCGCCTCGTACGCTCGTGCTCGAACGTCGAACAGCCTATGCCGACGACCGAACCTGGTGCTTCTGGGACGACGGATCGATGGGATTGAACCATCTGGTTCGCCACTCGTGGGCCACGATGCGGGTCAAGACCGAAGACGCCGCAGTTCTGGTCGAGTGCGGCGACGCGCCGTATCGGATGCTCGGAGCCGCCGCATTCTACGCGGAGGCACTCGGAGCCATCGAGGCCAGCGACCGGGTCGAGATCGCGCTTGGATCGGAGATCAGCGCGGAGCCGCGGAAAACGGGTGAAGTCTGGTCTCTCGAAACCGCGACGGGGTCCGTCACGGCGCATCGGATCGTCGATACGCGCCCGTTTCGCCGCCCCGTCCGAGGTGGAGCGACGCTGTGGCAATCCTTCTATGGCCGAGAGATCGACTGCGAGGCCGGCGTGTTCAACCCAGCCTGCGTGGATCTGATGGACTTCGCGCCGGTCGAAAAGGGGCGCATCCAATTCACCTATGTGTTGCCGGTCTCGACGAGGCGGGCCCTCATCGAAACGACGGTCTT
Source organism: Lichenihabitans psoromatis (assembly GCF_004323635.1). Lineage (NCBI taxonomy): Bacteria > Pseudomonadati > Pseudomonadota > Alphaproteobacteria > Hyphomicrobiales > Lichenihabitantaceae > Lichenihabitans > Lichenihabitans psoromatis. The sequence continues at coordinate 522,066 of NZ_CP036515.1, read as the reverse complement.
CGATGCCGATCCGTGGGATCGGGCCGACCTCAGGGCGGATCTGGATGAGGCGGTCGCAGATCGCGTTGGGGGACAGTCCTTCACGATCGTTCGAGAGGAGCACGGGGTGCTGCCGATGGGAACGCCGCGCGTTTCTCGTCTCCAAGATCCGACGTTCATCCATGCGGGGCTCGACGCCGGCGGTGCGCGGCCGAGTTCAGGCTATGCGTTCCGCCGGATCCAAGCTTGGGCGCAGGCCTGCGCGTCGGCGATCGCGACTGGCAAGCCGCTCGTCGGGCATGCCGAGGACCCGCTCATGCTGCGCGCCATGGACGCTCTGTTTCTCTCTGTCATGCGAAGCCGGCCCGATGTCGCGCCTGGCCTCTTTGTCGCGCTGTTCGGAAAGGCCGACACCAGACGCCTCATCCGGTTCATGAGCGATGGCGGCAATCTGATCGATTACACATCCGTGGCGCTTGCGCTGCCGGCCTGGCTCTTCCTCGGCCAGATCCCTCGGGCTTTCAACCAGGCCGCGTTGGGGCACCGGACATGACCAAGGCGCTCCGCATCCAGGGCGTGCTGTTCTGCATCGGCTCGCTGCTGCTCATTCCGCTGGCCATGAACCTGTATCGGTTGGAACCGCAGGTCCAGCTGCTGGTGATGGCGGGCGTCATCATTCTCCTCGGCGTGCCACACGGCGCGCTGGATACAGTCTTCGCCCAGCGCGCTTATCGAATGAGCCATGTTGGCTCGTGGGCCACCTTCGTGGTCCTGTATTTCGTTCCGGTCGTGGCGGTCGTCGTGCTGTGGACCGTGGCACCCTTGCTGTTCCTCGTGGGCTTCTTGCTCATTTCCATCTTCCACTTCTCCGGCGATCCAGCCCCGGACACACCGTTCCTGGTGCGTCTGCTATATGGCGGCGCGATCGTCGTGCTACCGACCTTGTGGCACGCCGACGACGTGACGACGCTCTTCTCACTGCTGGTCGGCTCCGAGGCCGCCGCCACCATGGTGGCGATCCTAAGCCCACTGGCTTGGCCCTGGCTGGTGGGACTTGGGATTGCCAGTCTACTTGCACTCCGGCGCGATGGTGTCGCGGCAGGCGAGCTCGCGGCGGTCACGTTGCTGGCGACGCTTGCGCCACCGCTGCCGGCCTTCACAATCTTCTTTTGCGGCATGCACAGCGCGCGCCATATTCTGCGCACTGTCTACTACGTCGGGGCGGAGCATTGGCGTGTGCTGCTGCTTGCGGGCGGCCTTCCGATCATCGGCATTATCGGGATGTTTGCGATGGCGCTGTTGCTCCCCAGTGTGGTCGCCATCGACGCGCGCGTCATCCGGATTGTCTTCGTCGGGCTGGCGGCCCTCACGGTTCCCCATATGGCCATCGTCGAGCGAATTCGGTTTGCCGGCTGGACGCCGCGACAATCCGACGGTTGAGGGCGTCGTCAGACTCAGCGTTGTGGCTGTCCAAACGAGACGAGCGTGGCCCAACCCAGCGCCGTCAGCGACCCAGCACGTGCCGAAGGATGGTCGGGATCGCGGTCTTGACCTGAAAATATCCGCGCGTCGATCGCGGCCAAGTGAGATCGTCCCATGGGCGTCGGAGCCGGATACTGGTCGCGGGAAGCGCCGTGGCCGATGGACCCACCGGGGCCCAAGGCGTGACGATCGGCAGGCCGTCCGCCCAGCCCTCGGTGATGGGACGCGCCGCGCAGCCGAAGTGAGCGTCGGCCCGCGCCAGGGCATCAGACATCGCCTGCTCGTCGGCATGTCGGACCAACGGCGCTGCATCAGGCGCATGGGCCAGAAGTCCGCCGATGCGTGTGACGCGCGCGCTGCCGAGGTCGAGGCTTTCCGGGTTCAGGTCGTCGAGATGCAGCAGGAGCGCGATCTCACCAGTCGGTGCCAAGCCGGCGCGGGGCAGGGCGATGGCGTCGCGCCGTTCGGGCTCCTCGAGCGGCACAGGGGTTTCGTTTAATCCTCGAGGCGAGAAGCGGCCGTCGGTAAAGCGTCGGATGTTGTCGGCCCGTGCCGCATAGGCCTTTCCAGGCGTATGCAATCCCGCAACCCAGCGCCAGGACAGGGTGTTGCTGGCCGGATCGCCGTCGATCAGGTGACGGAGAAAGAAGTCCGCTCCGAGCGCCCAAGGCAGCCGCAGGGTGAAGATCCAGATCGAGGCGAACCACATGCGCGTGTGATTATGCAGCCAACCGGTTTCCGTGAGCTCGCGAGCCCAATCGTCAAATCCGTCGATTCCGGTGTTGCCGGTCACGGCCCGGTCAAAGGCTCGTCGCAATGTCGGCTCTGCGCCGAGCTGGTCCCGTCCCTCTGCCACCAGATCAAGGTAGTTGGTCCAGATCGTGGGCCGAGTCTCGAGGTGACCCTTGAAGTAGGAGCGCCAGAAAACCTCTTCGATAAATTTGCTCGCCTCGTCCGGCCCATGGTCATCGAGAGCAGCTGCGACCGCTTCCTCCTCGAGTAGGAGGCGGCGACGCAGGAAAGGCGACAGGGCGCTGGTGGTCGGCTCGCGCTCCGATCCGATATCGGTGTTGCGGTTGGAGGTGTAAGCGCGGCCGAGGTGAGGCGTGACGGAAGCGAGCCGGCCGAGGGCCGCGGAGCGTGTCAATGTGAAGGAGCGTGTCATGTCCGCCATGTGGAGCTCACCGCTCGCTTGCCCAGTGCGGCACCGCGTCAAGTCAACAATGCCCACGACCCTCTCGGTTTCGCGAAGAACGATTGGAAATTCCTCCCCCGCCTCTCCTGCCGAGGTCGTCTGAAACGCGAAGCTTCGGCGTGCAAACCACGGTCGGCCCAGGCAAAGCCCCGCGTGCTTCCCTGTGCGTGCTCTGTCATGGGCGTTGCGGCATCGGTTGCCATCGGCCGCACCAGCATAGCGATCCTCGTGCCGTGGTCGTCGTCATACATCGGCATGCCGGCCAGTCCGTGCGGCGTCGCAACCAGCCGCCCACCCATGAACCGATAGCCGCAGCCGATCGATCGGGTGCAATGACGTTTCGGTTCAGGCGATTGTCGATCCAACGGAGAAGGTCATCCTTGTCGCCGGCCTTAAACTCGACAGGGTGCAGGTGGTCTGGCGCATCGTGCCGCATGGCTATCGCTGGCTTCCTCCGCCAGGGCCATCATGCCGCTTGGTTCGCTTTAAGTCGCCTCGCGCATAGACCACCCGCCCGCACCGCCTATGCCAAGGATCAGCACCGCCGCAGCGGCGGATCGCCAGCCTAAGAAAGGACGATACCGACACCGTGGGATGACGTTGCTGTTCGATCAGGTGGGCCAGATTGAGCGCGGGCGGGATCGGCTCGGCCGCGATTGGGGCCAGCGCCGCGCGCAGAGCTGTGCGCTGGGCGGCGAAGGCGGCAACGCGCTGCATCGCATCCTGATTAAGTGCGAGAAAGCGCTCGACCTCGGCTCGGCGCTCCAGCGGCAGGGCGTCGTCGACAAATGCGTGAATGTCGTCTTCGGTCACGACAGGCTCAGTGGTCATTTGACCCTCCTCAGATGGGGAACCCGCGTGGCAATGGGGGCGTCGCCTTCCATCAGGCGCATCAGACGTTCCCGTCCGCGCGAAAGACGAGACATCACGGTTCCGACCGGCACGCCGAGGACCTTGGCGGCTTCGGTGTAGGACAGGTCCTCGACCGAGATGAGAAGCAAGACACTGCGTTGTTCGTCGGGAAGCCGATCGAGGGCTTTGAGCAGGTCGGCATGCAGCAAGCGTTCCTCCTGCATGGGCGGTTGGGAGGCCAGAGACTCGTCCATGTCATCAATGTCGACCGGCCGGCCGCGGCGGGTGATCTGCCGTAGCCGGTTAATCGCGAGGTTGTGCAGGATCGTGAACACCCAGGTGCGTGCGTTCCCCTCCGGATCGCGCTGGTGCCAGCGCGTGATGGTCCGCTCCAGCGTGTCCTGCACCAGGTCGTCTGCCGCGGTTGTGTCCTTGAGCAGGGACCGGGCGTAGCGGCGCAGGGCCGGGATCATCGGCTCGACGAGGAGCATCATGGCTTTCACGACTGCACCGCCTCCCCAATCCCGGCTCGAGGATCAGTCGACTTCAATCTGAACGGGTGCGCCGGTCTTGGCCGCCGTGCCACTCAGGATGACGAGGTAGCGCCGCTCCTCGCCCACATCGGCCTGCACGATCTGTCGGATGGGGCCGATCGCGTTGACGATTGCAGACCCTGCCGGGTTGGTCATGAAGGCCGACAACGACTGGATGAGGCCGCCGCCATTGGCTTGTGTGCAGAGTGCGAGCACGTAGGGGTGTTTCGGCTCCAGCCCCGTCACGGAGGCTTCGAGCACCTGAACCAGCCCCTGGTCAAACAGCGACACACTGGTTGGCGCCTGCATACCAGCTGCAATCGTCGTCCCGGCTGCCGTCAACGTGAGATGAGCCGTCTGGCCCGCGATACCAAGCGGCTGGAGGTTCTCGGTGCCGCCGCCCTGCGGCACGGCGTTTGGCACATAGACAGCGGCTTGTGGGGCCTGCCCGATCGGAACGGTGGCGATCACCTGATTGGTGAGCGTGTCGATGGCCGTCATGCCGTCGGCATTCTCGAGGCCGACGTAGACTCGGGTGCCGTCGCCCGACGGCCAAATGCCGTGCGGCAGCTTGCCGACCGGAATGGTTGCAACGAGGGAGAAATCGTCGGTGCGGAACACCTTCACCTCGTTGAGACCCCCGATCGTCACATAGGCGAAGGTCCCCTTGGCATTGTGGACGATGTTGACATGGTTGGTGATCGGGCCAGTCTGAATCGTCTTCAGAATGGCGAAGGGCGGCCTAGCCTCGAAGACCTGCGTCTCGCCCGTGTCTTTCAGCGTGAACCATACCTGGGTCCCGTCGGGCGTCGCCGCGATATTAGGACAGAATGGACTATCCTGTTTCACGCGGGCGACGATTTTGTGATCGGCCATCGTCACCCCATCCACCTCGGGATTGAACGACGAGCAGACATAGCCGTAGGTGCCGTCGGGCGAAAAGATCTGCATGCCCGGCCCATTGGGCGTCCTGATACGAGTGGTCTCCTCGAAGGTCGTCGCGTCCAGGACGGAGACATAATCCTCACCCCGCACAGTCACCCAGATCTCTTTGCCGTCAGGGGTGAAAAAGGCCTCATGTGGCGCGCGGCCCACATAGGTCGTGTGCTTCACGGCGTTCGTCGCCGTATCAATGAAAGTGACGGAATTGCTGCCGATCGAGACGACCGCGAGCGTCCTGTGGTCGGGGGAGAAGCCCATGCCATGGACGAGGACCTGTCCTTTGTAGAGTGGGCTAAAGTTCATTGGGGAAGGATCGCCCAGGCGGATCACGCCGAGAAGCGTGTTATCGGCGGGATCAATCACCGACACGGTGTTTGAGAACTGCTCGGCCGCATAGACGCGGTCACGATGGCTGATCGGTATCTCGACCTCCGCGGCCGCGCCGGGGGCTTGGCCGGCTAGCGCCGGGGCGCAGGCTGCGAGGACGCTAGCCGCCAGGAGAACCAGAAGGGATAAAGGATGTGTCATGGGGTGATCGTTACTTTCATCGGCATCGCTGAAGGCGACATGACCATGGCGCCGGGTCGGGTTGGAGATGGCATAGATGCTGGCAGGGCTTGGTTGAGCCCAAGGCGCATAGCTGCAATTTCCTGTTGCTGTTCAACGACGATCTCCTGGGCGATGCGGCGCAGGAGTTCGTTGTGCCCGTACCGCAATTCCGCCTCGGCCATCGCGATGGCGCCCTGGTGATAGGGGATCATCATGGCGGCAAAGTCGGCATCGATATTACCGGACGGCGCGACGGTCATTGCGTCCATCATCCGGGTCATGGCAGCATCGTTCTCGGTCATGACTATTCGGCGTTGTTCTACAATAAGTTAGGCGGCCATGTCGCATTCTTGTCGCGTCTGCGCGGGGTGCAGGTCAAGGATCAACGCTCGGTTTGCCATGGCTTGCATCATGCCATGCCGACGATGGCCGCCGACAACCGGGTGGGCGTAGATCTGAAGCGTCACGTCGAAGGTGGAATGGCCGAGCAGGGATGCGACCTCGGTGACAGGCCAACCCAGTTCAATCATGAAGCTCGCGGCGAAGTGCCGGAGAGCGTGGAAGTGGAACTCGTTCTTCGGCCGCCCGAGCCCGGATCGCTCCAGAAGGCGGTGCCACGTCTTGCGGAACGAAGTAGAGAAGAACATGCTTGCGTCGGGCCGCCTGAACACGAGGCCGCGCCTATCCAGCACAGCCCAGTTGGCAAACCAGTCGCTAAGGATGATTTGAACATGGTCCGGCATCGGAACGTCGCGGTTTCCGGCCGATGTCTTCGGTCCTTTAAGCTCATCCTCGACTGTCAGGCTGTGACGCACGCGGATGATGCCGGACGACAGGTTAACGTTGTCTCGCGTCAACCCCATGATTTCGCCGTACCTTAGTCCACAGAATGCGGCCAAGTGCACGGCGCTTTTGAGCATCGCCTGTTGCCGCCGGCTGCAGTTGTAGCCTGGAGTTTCCACGCTTTTGATGACCAGGCGGACCTGTTCGAGATCGAGCGTCTCGATCCGACTTCGCGCGTTGCCTCGATGCTCTCGCATGACCTCGGCAAAAGGATTTCCCTTTGCCATGCCGCGCTTGACTGCAAAGTCGCCGACCATTTTGGCGACGAGCAGGTAGGCCCTAACCGTCGTGGTACTCAGCCCCTTCTTGACCATATCGTTGTACCAGCGGTCGGTGAGGACGAACGTCAGTTGATTGAGCAGCACACCGCCTAATTTAGGCACGAGGTAGCCATCGACCGCCTGCCTCATGATCCGGATGCGGTTGGTCCCGATCGAACCTTCCTTCAGCCGAATCTCGCAATGACGAAGGAAATCGTCGCACACCACGGATACCGTTGCAGCGTAACTATTCTGAAGATGGTCACCTCGCTCAAGCTCCTGCTCAATTTTGACGCGCAGCTTATCCGCGTCCTTTTTTAAGCCGGAGGCAGGGGTCTGCCGCTTTCGAGCGCCGTTTACGTCTGTGTATTCGACGCACCATGCCGATTTCGTGTCCCCCTTGTAGGTCCACTCGCGCTTACGAATGCTTGCCATCGGCGATCTCCCATCGACCGAGAGGTTTGGCAGGCCTAAGCCGGGCCAGGAGCGGATCAGGCTGTGTGACGAGCGGTGGTCCCGCCTCGCGGATATCGACCTGGATTGGGTGTGTGATGATCATTGAGTTGCCTGTTGATTGGCTTTTGGCCGCTATCCAGCGCCTCGCCCGCCTCCAACTGGCGCGAGTCGATCAGCAGCGACCTTGGGCGGGGAAGCCGGCCACCATGCTCGTCATAGTTGCGGAACAGCTCTAGATGACCGGCGTGGAAGCCCGCGCGCTCGCCTTCCTCGGCATCGCCGCGCTCGAATCCCGCGATCCATTCGAACACCAGCTTCGAGATGGCGGTGTTCTGGCAGACCACGATGAACACGGGCGGCACCCCGATGCCCGCTTTTCGCCAGCTCTCGAATTCGCCGGCATAGTGGCTGTAGAGGGAATTGAGCGCGGTGAGCAGCAGCGGATTGAGGTCGAACGGACTGAGCTTGTTCGCGCTCGCGGTCGACTTCGGCATCGACTTGCCGATGTGCTTCCACAGATCGCGGTACACGACCGTTTCCGTGCCGACCAGATTGTCGGTGACGGGCACGCGCGGCAGCTTGACGATTCCGCTTTCGATCGCGTCCATCAGGCTGAAGTCAGACACGACCCAAGGGAACAGCGTGCCTTCCTGGTAGCCAGATCCGCGAAGGAAGAAGGGCGTCGCGGAAAGATCATAGACCGCGCGCACTCCCCCGCTGCGCTTGCCCTTCTTGAGCTGCCGATCCAGCGCCTCAATGCCATTGATCCAGAGGCGTGCGGCCTCTTCGTTCTGCTCTGCTTCCTTCTTATCGTCTCCGGTTAGGGCACCCTCGACGTCGCCGTCCACCTTATGACGATAGCAGTGGTGCGCCTCGTCGTTGAAGACGTTGATCCGGTCGAAGCGAAGCAGCTTGTCGCAGGCCCGTCCCAGCATCTGACCGTCGGTTTCAATCGTCCGGATCGGCTCGGGATCGTTGCCCTGCAGGAAGCTGCGCGCAGCCTTGGGCATAGCGAGCGTCTCGCGATGCTGGAAGGCGTGGTAATTGGTGATGACGATCTCTGCCCGCCGCAGTTCGGGCAACATCTCCGGCGGTACGATCTCGCGTGTGTCGTAGTAGTTGCCCGGCTCGCTGGGCTGCAGGACCCTCAGCCGGTCCTTGATGGTGATGCCCGGTGCCACGATCAAGAAGGCGCGGGAAAAGTCCTTCGTCTCCTTGCGTGCGGCATTGATCGCCTGCCAGGCAATCAGCATCGCCATGACGGTGGTCTTGCCGCTGCCGGTCGCCATCTTCAATGCCAACCGGAACAGGGCCGGGTTGGCCTCCTCATTGTCCTTGGCAATTTGGTGGAGCAGGATACGGGTCACCGCGCGTCTCGGCGCGACCTCGGTGAGCCAGATCATCGTCTCGACGGCCTCGATCTGGCAGAAGAACGGGCGCGGACCGGCCCATTCATTCTTCGGACGTCGCCAGTGCTCAATCAGCCGCTGGGTCGTCGGGGTAACGCCCCAATCCCCAGGGTTCGGGATCGGGCGCCATGCCGCGAGGTAGCCGCGAACCTCGTTGATCTTGGCATTTTCGCTATAGGTATCGAAATCGAGCGACGACTGGGCAGCGGTCAACTTTTTCCGCGAGGGATGAGCATGCGCGCGATCGCGACCGCCGCGCTCGCCAGCACCGCTCCGAGTTTAGCCAATGTGCTCTACGGCAAACTCGCTCGGCGTGTGGCAGAGATGTTCGGATGGCCGGTCGACAGGCGTGCCGACGGCAGCCCGATCTGGATGAGCCTCATTGCCGAAGGTTGGCAGCCGCCCGATCGCGAATTCGAATGGACAATGGTTCCGACCGCCGCTGCGGCGGTCAAAACATTACTGTCATCGTCGTGAACTTCCTCATCGCCGAAACCTTCACCGCCTCTTTCAATCGCCTGTCCGGTCAGGACCAGAAGGCCGTGAAGGCGAGTGTCTTCGATCTCCAGATGGACCCAACCGGGAATGGGCTCCAACTTCATCGCATCGACAAGAGCAAGGACCAAAACTTCTGGTCCGCTCGCGTCAACCGCGACGTTCGACTGATCGTCCACAAGACCGGCGAGTCTATGCTGGTCGCTTATGTCGATCATCACGACGACGCCTATGACTGGGCCGAGCGGCGGCGGATCGAGGCGCATCCGCGCACCGGCGCGGTTCAGATCGTCGAAGTTCGCGAGCGCGTGGAGGAGGTCGCGCCACCCGGGACGCTCGACGTCGTAAGTCACGCGGTACCTGCCGTCGCGCCTCAACCATACCTTTTCGCCTCGCTCGACGACAACGCCCTGCTATCGGTCGGCGTGCCGGCGGATTGGCTGGCTGATGTCCGCGGCGCGACCGAAGATGCGTTTTTCACGCTAGCGGCGCATCTGCCGGCCGAGGCCTCCGAGGCGCTGCTCGAATATGCCGCCACCGGCCTCTTGCCCAAGCCCGCGCCGGTTGTCGCCAACCCCTTCGCGCACCCCGACGCCCTGCGGCGTATCCGGCCGATTGCCAACCAGGAGGAACTCGAGCAGGCGCTGGCGTTCCCTTGGGAAAAGTGGGGTGTGTTTCTCCACCCCTCACAGCGCGCCCTGACGGAACGCAGCTTTGCCGGGCCGGCGCGTGTCGCGGGATCCGCAGGCACGGGCAAGACGATCGTGGCACTCCACCGCGCGGTTCGGCTTGCTCGCGACAACCCGGACGCGCGTGTCCTGCTCGCCAGCTTCTCGCAGCCGTTGGCGGACGCAATGGCCAAAAAGCTTGTGGTGCTGGCGCCGGACACTGGCGGAATCGTGCCGCGGATCACGACAGCCTGCTTCCGCGGCATCGCCGAGCAGATGTACCAGCTCGAATATGGTTCAAGGCCTCGCATCGCGTCTGACCTAGTGCTGCGGGAGCGGCTGGGCGAGGCGGCCCAGGTTGTGCGGCTCAAGGGCTTTTCCGATCGGTTTCTGCTGTCGGAATGGACGAATGTCATTGATGCCTGGGGCATCACCTCCTCAGAGGCTTATGCGACCGTGCAGCGCATGGGGCGCAAAAGCCGCCTCGGCCCCAACCAGCGCGAGCGGCTGTGGCCGGTCTTCGAAGCCGTTCGTGCCGCGCTCCTTGCCGAGCGTACAACAAGCTGGGCTCAGGTTTTCACGGGGCTTGCCGATGCGCTCGCAGGCCGATCGCGCAAGCCGTTCGACCACATTGTTCTCGATGAAGCGCAAGATCTCGCGCCGGCCGAATTGCGTTTCTTTGCCGCGCTTGCGCCGGCCGGTCCCGATGTTCTTTTTCTGGCTGGGGACATGGGCCAGCGCATCTTCCAGCACCCCTTTTCCTGGGCCAATTTGGGCGTCGAGATCCGCGGCCGGTCGCAAACCCTAAAAGTCTGCTACCGCACATCTCACCAAATCCGGAAAGCGGCCGATCGTCTGCTGCCGACCGTGCTGCGGGACGTCGATGGCCTGGAGGACGAGCGGCGAGGCATTGTCTCGGTCTTCCATGGCCCTGCTCCCGAGATCAGAATCGTCGCGAGTGCGGCCGAGGAAGCGGCGGCAGTCGGCGCAGTGGTCGAGGCGTGGCTCGCGGAGGGTGTCGCCGCTCACGAGATCGGCATTTTCGTCCGCACCACGGAGTTGGTCTCTCGTGCCCGCTCGGCGCTCAAGGGCCTCAAGGGGACCGAGGCGATCACGACTGTCCCTATGCACCTCGCCAAGGGTCTGGAGTTTCGCGCCGTCATCGTCATGGCTTGCGATCAGGGCATCCTGCCGCTCGACGAGCGCATCGCCGACGCGGCGGACGAGGCCGAGCTCGATGAGATTTACGAGACTGAGCGAAGGCTTCTCTATGTCGCCTGCACCCGCGCCCGGGAGCACCTGCTGCTGACTGGTGTGCTGCCCGCTTCCGAATATCTGAACGACTTCAAGGTTGGCGAAAGGTCGTGAGCTTACTCACGGTCTCGTCAGTGCCCATGCAATCCGGAGCCAGGCCGGGTTGTGTTCCTGAGCGTGGTTGCAGTCCGGCGGGATCGTGTCCATTGCTGTCGACGTGGCAGTTGGAGTGAACAGGGGCACCGCGAAGTGCTCGGCATGGACATAGACCTGTCCAAAACCGAGACTTTCTGGACGGGGTTCCTGCGCAAGCTGGCGCGTCGTGGCCTCCGGAGGTCTAGTTGGTGATCTCGGACGCGTACGAGGGGCTGAAGGCCGCCGTCCGTCAAGAGCCTGCCCTCGGGCCTGACCTGAGGGTGCTCGCCGCCATATTGCAGCAGCTATCGCGTCCAGTTCGCTTCGCGGCGCCGACAGCGCAGGCCTAGGCTTCCAAAGCTCGCCCCATCTTATGTACGACAGCGAAGCCGACGTGCTGGCCTACATGACTTTTCCACTCGTGCATCGCCACCAAGCTCCACTCGACGAAAGCGCTAGAGCGGCTCAACGGCGAGATCAAACGCAGGACCGAGGTCGTCGGCATCTTCCTCAACGAAGCCGCGCGCGACGGTTCTCTGCGCCCAGGGTCGGTACTCAGCGTCACGGTTGCCTCCCGAAGCAGCAGCAGTTTGGAACTTTAGCCACGGAATTCACTTCCGGGAATGTCCTTTAGCGGAAGCTAACGGACCTCAGCAGATGTCTCGAATGCGCCAGGAGCGGGATTCGGCTGGCCGCCAGGAAGCGGACCTTCGTTCGGTCATGGCGTCCCGGCAGCAGTCGAACCGACTAAGACCTTCAGAGAGTCCGCTTGTGTGGCTTTCGAAGTTTTTGGCAACGGGCGCGTCGGCCGAAAAGAAATTGCGTTTGGGGATGTCTCTCGCACCTGCCGGTCTCGAACGGCTGATGGGCGGCCTTTCGGCGCGCCCATCAGCTTTGACGATCGACTCAAAAGGTCGAGTATTTCGGCGCCTTGCATCCGCCGCAGACATTTGGCCAAGACCAATCGGCAACCTTCCCCTTGTTGGCGTCGACGTAGGGGCTCCAGGGCTTCGGCGGAAGTGCCGCGCTCTGGTAGACGATGCTGAACTGGCCGTTGCCCTGGATCTCGCCGATCATCACGGGCTTAGCCATATGATGGTTGGGCAGCATCGTCACCTCGACACCCGAGGGCGAACTGAACTTCTGGCCGATCATCGCCTGCCGAACGGCATTGACGTCGGTTGTGCCGGCCTGCTGGACCGCCTGAACCCACATGTGGAACAGGATGTAGGCGGATTCCATGGGATCGTTGGTGACGTTGTCCGGCTTCTTGGAATAGGCGCGCCACTTGGCGATGAAAGCCCTGTTCTCCGGCGTGTCGACCGATTGGAAGTAGCTCCAGGCTGCCAGATGGCCGACCAGCGGCTTGGTGTCGACGCCGGCGAGCTCCTCCTCACCTACCGAGAAGGCCATCACCGGGATGTTGGTCGCTTTCACGCCCTGGTTGCCGAGTTCCTTGTAGAACGGAATGTTGGCGTCGCCATTGACGGTCGAGATCACGGCGGTCTTCCGGCCGACCGACCCGAAGGATTTGATCTTGGCGACTTCGGTCTGCCAGTCGGCGAAGCCGAACGGCGTATAGTTCTCCAAGATATCCTCGTCCGCGACACCCTTCGACTTAAGGAAGGCACGGATGATTTTGTTGCTGGTCCGAGGATAGACATAGTCGGTCCCCTCCAGCACGAAGCGCTTCACGTTGCCGCCGTCGGGGCTCATCAAATACTCGACCGCGGGGATCGCCTTGTTGTCGGGCACGGAACTGCCATAGAAGACGTTGTAGGAATCCTCCTCGCCTTCGTATTCCAGCGGGTAGAACAGGAGGCCGTTCAACTCCTCGAACACCGGCAGCACTGACTTGCGAGACACCGAGGTCCAGCAGCCGAACACGGCCGCGACCTTGTCCTTGCTGATCAGTTCGCGAGCCTTTTCCGCGAACAGGGGCCAATTGGAGGCCGGGTCGACGACCACGGGCTCGATCTGCTTGCCGAGAAGACCGCCCTTGGCATTGATCTCGGCGATCTGCATCAGCATGACGTCCTTTAAGATCGTCTCGCTGATCGCCATCGTGCCCGACAGGGAATGGAGCACGCCCACCTTGATCGTGTCGTCGGCTGCGACCGCATAGCCCGATGTCGTCCAAAGCATGGCCGAGGCGACAAGCCCCTTCAGCCAAGATCGTCGTGTCTTCGACATTGTCCGCTCCTTTCGCCGCCTTGCACGGATGCCGCCCGGGGGACGTGCGGACACTTCAAGGCGTCGAAAGGCTGGCATGGCAGAGCACAGCCGCAGAGAGCCAAGCCGTGCGCATGCGATGGGTCCACCCCGCCTTGGGCTTGGCGTCACGCTGCAGCATTGCGCTGTGCGCTTATCGAGCAAATTCCCGAGGCGGCGCTTCGGACCTGCCTGAGCCACGCGCGGCCCTGCTCACGGATCATCCAGCATTAGTCCAGTCGCGGCAGAAACGATAGGTCCAGAGACGCGGACCGATTGCGCGGGCGCTCCCAGGGCCTACGATAGGATCACCCCGAGCAGCTCTGCGGCGTCCAGTGGAGAATCGATGCAAGTTCCCGTGGTTCTGGACCGATCCAGTGGAGAGACCCTCACGGGCCAGATCGTGGAGCAGCTGAGGCGTGCGATCACGCATGCGCGTCTGCCCGTAGGAACACGGATGCCCTCGTCGCGCCAGCTTTCGGAGCAGCTCGCGGTGGCCCGCAACACCGTCGTGCGCGCCTACGAGATCCTCATGACGGAGGGCCTGGTGGACTCCCGACCGGCGTCGGGGATTTTCGTCTCCGCGCCCGACCCAGGATGTGCACCACCGGTCCCGACCGCGCCACAGGGGGTGCGCGAACCGTCCTGGTCGATGCCCTTGCCCTCGCTCCCGGTGCGGCTTGTGCAGCGGTCCGGCACAATACGCCGCCGGCTTTCCTTCGATTTCTATCCCGGACGGTCTCATCACGCGCTGTTCCCGTTGAAGCTCTGGCGGCGACACCTTGCAAAAAACCTGACGTTTGGCGGGGCCCGGGGCCTGACCGAGGGCGGCGAGGCGGCGGGACTGCTCGCGCTACGCTCGGCGATCGCGCTCTATATCGCCACCACCCGCGGCATCGCGGCCGACCCGAGCCGCATCATCATCGTTTCAGGCGTCCAGGAAGGCATCAGCCTAGCGAGCCGTCTGTTCCTGCATCGCGGCACGCTCGCAGCCTTGGAGGACCCCGGCTCCCAGGGCGCCCTTTATGCCTTCGAGGCAACCGGGTCCGAGACCGTCGGCGTGGCCGTCGACCAAGATGGGCTCGTGCCCAGCGATCTACCGCTCCGATCGACGGCGCTGCTCTACGTCACGCCATCCCACCAGTTTCCCACGGGCGTGATGTTGTCGGCCGGCCGCCGCGACAGCATCGCGGCCTGGGCGCGCCGCTGCGGCTGCTACATCCTCGAGGACGATTCCGACGCCGACTTGCGGTTCGAGGGTTCGAACCCGCCCGCGATCGCGGCCGATGCGCCGGACTGCACGATCTACCTCGGCTCCTTCGCGCGAACGCTGGGTGCGGGTCTTGGTTTGGGCTTCATGGTCGTGCCGCCGCGTCTCGCGGAGGTCGTGGTCGCGGCCAAGGAACTGCTCGATGGCGGCAATGCCTGGCTCGACCAGGCTACTCTGGCCGACATGATGGCCGGCAACAGCTACGCGGTCCACGTCGCCCGCGTACGCGCCCACTATCGCGAAAACCGTGACCGCCTCCTCGCCGCCCTGCGTCGCAGCTTCGGCGAGGTCAGCATCAGCGGCGAGACGGGTGGCCTCCACCTCCTGTGGAACCTTCCGGCCGGCGTGCCCGACGCAGCAGTGGTTGAGAATCTGGCCCGACGATCCCGCATCGGCGTGTATCCGCTCGCCTCCTGTGGCGCCATGACGATCCGTCCGTCCCTCCTGGATCGTCGCGCTCTCCTGCTCGGCTTCGGGGCCCTGCTTCCCAAGCAGATCGAACAGGCGATGGATCGGCTGTCCGAGGCCATCGACGATACGGTCGACGATCTCAAGACCGACGTTACGACTTATCTCGTGGAGGCGCCGCAGGGATCGGTCCAGCTGCCGGGCCGAGCTCGGCGCACCCCGATGCATCTGGACTCCCGCTTTCGCCAGCAACCGGCTCTACCAAAGCCACGTCGTGCCCGTGCACCGTCAAAGACGAGGATCGCACAAGGACCCGGGCTCACCATGGCGAGCGTCAGTAGCATTTATCGATACCCAATCAAGGGACTGAGCGCGCAGCCCCTCGCCCAGGTCGACACAGAAGCAGGCAGGCCCATTCCATACGATCGCGTCTTTGCGCTCGCCCGGCCCACGGCCCCCCTCGACCGCGACGATCCGAAATGGGCCAAGAAGGGTCTCTTCGCCATGCTGATGCTGGACGAGGGGTTGGCCCAGGTCGCGACCAGCCTGGACATCGATACGATGTGGTTGACGGCGTGGCGCGCCGGCCGGCAGGTCGCGGCAGGCTGCTTGACCGACCCCGCCCAGCGCGAACAGCTGGAGCGCTTTTTTTGGACGCTGCTGCCGAGCTTCAAGGACCCGCCGGTGCTCATTCGGTCACGCGTTGGGCATTTCATGGACAAACCCGACAGCGTGATCTCGCTCATCAACCTCGCCACGTTGCGCAGCCTCGAAGAGCGCTGGGGCGTCTCGCTCGACCCGCTGCGCTTTCGCGCCAACATCTATATCGATGGCGCAAAGGCCTTCGAGGAGGTCGACTGGGTAGGAAGCGAGGTCACGATCGGGGGAACGACGTTCCTGGTCGATCGAGTCAACGGTCGCTGCGGGGCCACCAACGTCAACCCGGCCACAGCGCGCCGGGACCTCGACATCCCCACTTCGCTGCGGGCAAGCTTCGGACATAAGAACCTTGGGGTCTATCTCATCGCCCGCCAGAACGGCACCATCGCGGTCGGGGACACGGTCCTGGCGTCCGGCTCGATCGAATACGTCGCCGCCCCTCCTGCGCGGTCGCCCGAACCGGAAGGCCCGCGCCGGCAGTTCATCTGCCGAGGCTGCTACTACATCTACGACGAAAGCGCGGGCGTGCCCCAACAGGGCATTCCGCCTGGAACCGCATTGATGGCCCTACCGACGGATTGGCGCTGCCCCGACTGTGGCAGCGAAAAGGTCCTGTTTGTACCGCAGGTGCATGACGGATCCTGAACGCCGCCGGCAAGGAGGCGCAAACGACTGCCCGGGGCGCCGAGCGAACGTCCGTTTCCGGGCAGAAAGCCAACTTCAGCTATCCACCCAACCCTGACTAAGCAGCGGTCGCGGGTCTGCGGTTCCGGGTCGCGCCAGGAGCGGACATTAGGTGCTTGCCCCGAAGCGGACGTTCGGGTTTGCGCACGTGGGCGCCGTGACCGCCGGTGCTGATCGATGCCGTCGGCTGGCGCTTGATCTTCTTGGTCAACCTTCCGGTGGCCGTCCATCCCGTTCGATCATGGTTGAACGGGCTGAGGTGGGACGGAAAGCGAAGCCTTGCTCGCTTTCCTTCCCAATCGAAAGGACTTCACCCATGCGACCCATTGAGAAGCGCATCGCTGCCGTCGAGGCGTGGAGCACGCGGCCAAGCGATGGCAGCTACACCCTGGGGTTTTGCCCGCCCGACGTAGACCCCGGGGTATTCCGAGCTCAGAAGCAGGCTGAGTTTGGGAAGCACGCGCGGTTGATGATCGTCTCGTTCGTCGCTTCTGACGGCGCGGGCGGGATCAAGCCGCAGCCGTGGCATCAGCCGAAGACGCTTTAGATCTCGCAGGCCATTTATATGAAGCGAACAAAGGTTTTTAGACCGACTGTGCCTTTCAAGCTTGTGCTAGTCGAATGGGAGGACAGCCAACAGCCGATCCCATCGTGGCAATGGCTTGACGAATACAGAGTTCCGACTGCGGTCGGGTGCATTTCGGTCGGGTATCTCGTAGCCGAGACTTGCGATGCGATTGCAATCGCTCCGAACCTTGGAGACTTCAGCAAAGACCGTGTACAAGCCAGCGGCATTATACGAATACCCACTACTGCCGTTCGCAAGATGATCAGTTTGTAAAATCTACTTCGGTTTTTTGCGTGGCTCGATGTGAGCCAGCACCGATGCTGCAAGAGACTGCGTCTCCCTCGTCGTTAGCGTACTTGGGGCTCGTTCGCCTTTACCGGCCAGCGACTTTATTTTTGATGACGTGATTGGCTCCACGCTGGGCTTTGACGGTGTCTTTGCCATAATCGTGACCTCGAGTTTGAGCTGCCCCGGACATTGCCGAGGTTACGCTAGTCAATGAACAAACATTAAGTCGTCAACATCCAAACAGTCAGGCACAAATTCATGTGCCACGTCTAAAGGGATCCCCTTCAATGATATCCAGTTTGAAGGCAGGTGCCGAAACCCGGTCTTCAGGCATTTGATCGAACCATGATTTCAGGTCAGAAGCCAACTTGTGCCTTTCTATATCAAGCCAATCTAAAACCGTTTCTACTAAGCCAATCAGGTACTTGCGTTCCATTATGGCCGAGAATGGAACTGAGAAATTCGAGGAAAGAACATCAAGTGCGTAATGTTCTTTGCTCCTAATCAGTAAAGCAACGGTTGCACTTGCCAGCTGCTCGTCATGGGCTACCATCCGATCTCTAATAATTTTGAGAAGCTCGAATTGGCCACGCTGAATTTGGCTGAAAACTTGTTTGGGCTTTAGCGGACGCTGCCTAATGCCTCCTGCTCCCTTGAAGCACCTACAAAAAATGATCAGTGAGGCCTCGTAAAGCGCTTCCTCAGTTGGGGTCGCCGGCCGGGCGATGTCCGAGGAAATCAGATCGAGCCAACGTTTTGCCTTACGCATATCTGCGTCGATAGAAGACAGTCGGCGGAACTCCACCGCCCCTGGACCCTCAATTCCGTGGACTGTAGCCCCGTCTGGCCAGTCCCCCTTAACGATCAATCGATCGTCCTTAAAAACAATGCTTCTAGGTTCTGGCATGTTGATATGTCTCGGACCTATGTGGTTCAACTAAACCTCGCCCTTGATTACATACGGATCGATGTCTCCGACGCGTTCCTGGTACGACCTTGTACCATCACGCCACTGCCAAATCTGAGCGTGTTGGCGTCTAACCTCTAAGTCAAGGCAGCCGATATCGACAGCACCCAAGTGATATGGATAAAATGCCTGCATAGCGAGGAGCACCCTTTGTACAACGAGATCAAGAAACACATCATCTTCGATTGGTCCAACGCGTAATCCCTCAGACCCTAACCTACCCTGATCCCAGCATGCGCCAACATTGTCAAAGTCGAACTGCGCCACGATTGATTCGTCGCCGGGATTGATGCCATCTCGCTTCTTAGGATGCTTTGTTCCGTTGCAAAGGCCCTGAACAATCCGAAAAGGTCCCTCACAAAAACCGAGTAATTTGTCGATCACCTTGCGTTTGTCCGACATCCCTTCAGCCTAAGCTAGGTGATCTGCAAGGTGATAAGTCAAAATACATGCAGTATAGGCCAAGCTTATGTCTGCTCGCGCATTGAGGAACCGACAAATATTTGGGAGGACCACGATTTCAACATACTGAGCCGGCTTCACAAACTCATTCCTTAGCTAGTCAACAGGTTCTGATCCGCGTCCCGACGCTGTGCAAATCAATCAGAGCACGATCACTTCCTCTGACTCAAGCTGTAGATAGTTGCCTACAGCGCCTGCATGTCTCACGATGCGGATCGTCCCATCTGGCGCGACTTCAACGCACCATTCGGAACCAGATGCCTTCGCGGCTTTCAATGCCCGACGCAGGTCGGCGACTGTGAAACGAGCTGGCTTGTTCAAGGCTCGACCTTCCTCAACAGCACCCCAGCGCCGCGCCGCCACCATTCTCAGGAATGAATTCAATACCGGCCGTTTCTGGGGCTTTTCGAAGATCAACTAGGGTGTGGCCGTATGGCTGCCGCTTCGCAGTCGCAAAATTGGAAATGTCGGACGACCGACTACGTCAGATCTCAACGTGAAATGCGCAAAGCGATATAGGCGACAAACATCAGACAAAAAATTAAAAGTAACCTGCAATGACGAAGCAGTCGCACGGATGCCATGGTCGATTTCAAAGCCTCAGAAGCCTGAATTGATGCCGCGGATGCATCCTGCCTAGCGTGTGTAATCAGTCGGTCGCGTGTGGCGTCGCTTAGATTGTAGTACCTGAGATCATGCTCGCCAAAGTATCCTAGATCTTGATGGAGAACGTTCTGAGCGATCGCCGAATTCTCCTCCACTGGGTTGGTGCCGAGCAGACGCATCGCACGGAGTGCAGACGCTAAAGCCTTGGTAGCTTGCTCATCGGAGGAGGAAATCTCAGACACGGGGTTTACACAGCCTCACGCCAGCCCCGCCGCCGTTTTCCGGAATGAACTCGACGCCTGCTGCTTCGAGAGCTCGAGTGACCACCACGAGCGTCGCATTGCGTGGATCTGCGTTTGAAGCCTCAAATTGCCGAATGGTGACGATGCCGACCGTGGCTGATTTTGCAAGTTGGTCTTGCGTCCAATTCAGCAGCGCTCGGGCTGCTCGACACTGCGCGGGAGTGATCATGTCCCCCACTAACCCAATCCATCTATTTTCGTCAACTATATCGTAAATCCATTGACCCGGCTTATAGCATCTATTATAACCGTATCTGTCTATTATAGATGTATTAGAGATGCCCCGTTACACCACTCCGTCAAACACTTACGACCGAGCCGCCATCATGCGAGCAGCCTGGTCGAAGGCCCGCAACGTCGCTGCCCGATACAAGACTACTGCCCGCGCTGAGTTTGGTGACGCGCTGAAAGCCACATCGGCCGACGCTCGACATGAGCGCTCCTATGCCATGTGGGCCATCGAGCAGGATGCTGAAGCGGCCCGTGTTTCTGCTCTGCCTGCGGATGCCCAGGCGGTCGTCAAGGCCCGCAACGCTCTGCTGATCGCCGAGCACAACGACACGATTGGCTCGCATGCGCTCGTCGCTGCCGCATGGACACACCTTGCTTCCCTCCAACAGGCGGTTTGAGCCATGAGCGACGCTGACCAGATCCGCCACGAACGCCAGATCGCCGAGGCTTATCTCGATGCCCTGGAAGCTATCCAGAAGCGCGGCCAGTCAGGAACCGTCGCTCAGGCTCTAGCGGCGATCGATGAAGCCTTCAGACGGGCCGATGTCATCGAGGCGAGTGCCCGTCTGAAGATCACTGCTTAACCCTCTCCTAAGCCCGCCAGGCCGGCAACTCCAGTTCAAGGAACGCACGCCATGCAAACCACGATCCCAGCAGTCGCCACCGGATTGTCTGCTCCCGATTGATGGTCCCTCGCATTGGTGGACACCTTTGATACGCTCGGATGAGCGGGAAAGGTGTTTGGATGCCCAAAACGAGGCGGGAGTTCGCTCCCGAGTTTAAACGAGAGGCTGTTGCGCTGCTTGAAAGTAGCAGTCGGCCGTTGATGCAGGTTGCCACGGAGGTCGGCATCTCGCCGTCGATGCTGCGGAACTGGCGAGCGGCCATCCACACCGGCGCTGCCCGTTCGCGAGCGGTCGCGGCCGGGGTGCCGCAGCTCCCGTCCCCGGCCGACCAGGCTGCCGAGATTGCGCGGCTGAAGCGGGATCTCGATCGCACGCGCATGGAGCGCGACGTCCTAAAAAAAGCCATCGGCATCTTCGCGGAGGTGCCCAGATGAGGTTCACGTTCATCCGCGATCACGTCGGCACGTGGCCGATCCGGCTCATGTGCCGCGTGCTGCAGGTCTCTGCCAGCGGCTACTATGCATGGCGGGATCGCCCCGACAGTGCTCGGCTCGTCGCCAACCGTCATCTGCTTGGCGATGTCCGGCGTCTCGAGGCCGAGCATCGTGGCCGCTATGGCTCACCGAGGATGCACGCCGCGCTTCGTGCTGAAGGCCGGACGGTGAGCCGGGGACGCGTCGCCCGTTTGATGCGCCACCACGGGATTCGCGGCCTGGCAGGGCGTCGGTTCAAGCCTTGCACAACGGACAGCCGCCATGATCTTCCGATCGCGCCAAACCGGCTCAAGCAGGTGTTCGCGGCAACAACTCCGAACACCGTCTGGCTGGCGGACATCACCTATATCGCCACCGGAGAGGGATGGCTCTATCTCGCTGCGGTCCTCGACCTCGCCACGCGCAAGATCGTCGGCTGGGCGATGCGCGATCATATGCGCACCGAGCTGCCGCTCGCCGCGCTCATGATGGCCGCCCAGCGTCAACGCCCAGGGGCCGGGCTCATCCAACATTCGGATCGTGGCAGCCAATACGCCGCCGAGGTCTACCGAAAGCAGCTGGCCGTCATGGCGGCGACGCCGTCGATGAGCCGCACGGGCTGCTGTTACGACAACGCCCCGATGGAGAGCTTCTTCCACACGCTGAAGGTCGAACTCGTCCACCAATGTCACTGGGCGACACGCGACGAGGCCCGACGCGACCTGTTCGCCTACATCGAAGGCTATTATAACCGACGACGGATCCACTCTGCGCTCGGCTACAAAACGCCAGAACAAGCCGAGAGGCTGGCGGCATAACCCCCGTGTCCATCAATTCAGGGCACCATCACGATCCGATCTTTGCCGCCATCGATAACCATAAGGCCGCCAATGCGGCGTTCTTGGCAGCCTTGAACAAGACGGCTTGGCTGTCGCGGCCCCCAAGTGATCTGGCTGCGGCCACCGAGGCAGCATCGGAGGCAGAAGTTGAGGCCCGGCACGACATGCACGAGGTCGTCCCGCAGACGATCGCCGGGTTGGCCGCCTATGTGGCGTATTGGAGCGCATTCGTCGGACCGGACCTCGATGACGGTCTCGGCGAGGTTTCCTCTATCGGGTGGGAAGCAATTTCCACCATAGCCCAGGCTTCGGCCGCACTGTTCCCGACTGCCTGATTTCGACGTGGCTTGAGAAGCCGCTCACTGCCCAGAAATTGAGTCAAATCATGTCAAACAACACCGTTCCGGTGAACGTTACCGGCTTGCCGTCCACCCGTCGATCCTTCCTGTCGGGCCTTGCATCGCTCCCGCTAATCGGCGGCGGCTTGACCTTGATCGGCAATCCAACCGCTGTCGCTGTGCCGGTGACGCCGGACCTTCTCGACAGCTATGACACATGGCTCAGCTTAGAGCGGGATCATCTCCGCTTTGAGCGCTACAGCACGCAAGAGAACAGCCCACTCGGGAGCGATTTCGAGATTGTGTACCGCAACCGCTCGACGGGGGACGTGTTCGACTACGTGCTGATGGGGAACGCAGGCTCACGTCGGATGTTCAGCCGCCCCGCTCCATCGACCCGCGCAGCCGTCGTGTTGAGCGCAGCCGGCATTCATTGGGTGCAGGCATGAGCGCGGCCCGCACCCTCCCTAACCGCATCGGACTCGAATGCGCGATCACCGACGCCGAAGGCGACATGCTGCTGCTTACCTTAGCGATTGACGACATCGACGAGAGCGTGTGCAGCGCTCGACCGGGGGATGCCGATGGCCTTCTGCATCCAGTGATCCTGGAGAAGCAATTGACAGCCCTGTCGCACGCTCACGCTCGCGTCATCGAAAGTCTGCGGATTTATCGGCGACCTTCTATGGGGAGCAGGCATGAACCGCCGCACCTTCACACGATCTGCAGGCGCGCTTGTGCCAATCGCCGGCCGTGACTTTGCCATCGCCCGCCCGTGAAGCCGCTCGGCTTTATCAGCCAGTCATCGACCTCCTGCATGCCTGCGAAGCGGCAGATCTGCGCGGCGACAGGCCAGAAGCAGAACGCCTCTTGGCCCAAGCTCGAACAATCCTCGACACTCTCAACGGAGGCGACAATGTCTGAGCGAACCATCGAACTAGACCGGCTCAAAACCGCCGACGACATCGACGAGGTTCGTCATCCAGTCGAAGCGGCTAGCATGGCGACGGCCGACTTCCTGCCGGATAGCCGAGCCGCAGCGCTCCGAACCTTGCTGGCCGTCATCGACGACAAACTTAGCCTGATCAGTGACACCGTAAGGCAACATTCCGTCCTATCGATAAAGGCCTGCTGATAGAGCCCGTCCATCGGCGTCTTGCTCATTAATTGAAACGCCCAGACTTAGTCGCATTCAATGCGGCGCAGGCGCTAAGTCCCTTCGAGCGCCACTACCCTGTTGCGCCCCGCTTTCTTCGCAGAGTACATTGCTGTGTCGGCACGGTTCATGAGGTGGACCAAATTATCGATCGGCTGGAAAGCCGTAACTCCAATACTTACGCTGACCTTAACTGGACCTGATGGTGTCTCAAACGGCTGCTCTGATACAATGCGGCGAAGTCGGTCGACCAACTCTTGTGCATCCCGAAGAGTGACGCCCGGCATCCACAGCGCGAACTCCTCCCCGCCCATGCGGCCCAGCGCATCCGATCGACGTAGGTTCTCGGTGAGCCGGTCGGCGATGCCGAGAAGCACTGCATCTCCAACGCCATGTCCGTGCGCATCATTGACGCTCTTAAAATGGTCGACGTCAAAGAAAGCCAAGCAGGCGTCGCGGCCATAAGGTCTCGCAGTGGAGCGCGATCGCAATACCGCGATTTCGGACTCGATGACGCGGAGCAACGCTCGCCGATTGGGTATCCCGGTTAAACCGTCTCTATCGGCGACCATCTCCAATTCATCCAGCCGCCGCTTATCCATCGTGATGTCGCGTTCAATCGCCGCAAAGTGGGTGATTTTGCCGACTTCGTCGCGCAAGGGGACGATGCGGAGGTCCAGCCAGTAGCGCTCTCCCCCTTTTGCATAATTGAGAAGTTTTTCATGGACTTCCAGGCCCGCTACAAGGCGGCGCTTAATCGCATCGAGCGTCACACGGTCAGTGCCAGACCGCTGTAACATGCGAGGAGAGCGTCCAATCGCCTCGTCAGCGGTGTACCCCGTCAGTCTCGTGAAGGCCGGATTGACGTAGACGATCCGAGGCCCAGGGAGCTCCATGTCGGGCGTCGTAACGATGATGACGTCGTTGGTAGCTTCCGCAAGTTGTGCGAAAAGGCTTGTAGGAAAGGCGGGGGCAAGTCGACTCGGCTCAGTCTTCTTCATGGTTTAACTATCCGGGCGGGTCGCCGATTCTGTGAAGGTGACACAGCTACAGACGGGGATAAAACGAAGGGGCACTACGCTGCCGCTTTTTTGCTCCGCAGTGCCAGCTAGGATGGCGTGTTCTAACTCGCGGGACGGCTTTGCATGTCTTGATATCAGCGACGCTGTGCGAAGGGGGCTTCGTCAGCTCGCCAACGACAAGGCCGGATTCATGGCCTTCCACTTGGACCGACAGAAGACTGGGGATTGCATGCCGATGAGGGCTGGCGTCGTGGCTCAACTGAAAGACGTGCGAGACGAGCAAGACGTCCACTTGGCCTGCATCAAGCTGCCGCTCGATCGGGCTTGCGTTTGGGCTTTGAACCCGAGGTACGGGCAGGCGCCGTATTAATCAGCGTCATCACGTCCAAAACGTCACTGCCCCGGCCGGCGAGAGCACACGCCACGGTGCAGTGCGTTGTTCGAGACGGCTCCGAAGCCGAAGTCATGAGAAAGATTTCTATGACGAAAGCTATCCAACATGAGGTCCGCAAGGGGTTCGCAAATTGTCGATCCGCCACGCGACAGGACATTAAGTCATTGAAGTGTTTGGTGCGCCCGGAGGGATTCGAACCCCCGACCCTCAGATTCGAAGTCTGATGCTCTATCCAGCTGAGCTACAGGCGCCTGCCACGCTGATACCCGAAAATTCGCCTCCGTCCAAGTCTCATCGCCTCTCTGGCGGCGACCGTAACATCGACTGATGCGACTTCGTCACGAGTTTGCTTGCATTGCTTAACCATGTTTCGCATCGCAACACGAGGCGGCCCGCCGTAGACGAATCCTTCAACTCGCCCGCTTAAGAGTGGCTGACAACCCGTCGAAGGCGAGCAACTCGGTGATCAAGGCTTTAACTACGATCAACTGGCTGATCATCGGCGTGCTCTACGTCGTGCTGGCCATAGAACCTGTGAGTATACAAGCACAATTTGTTCTAGGT
Organism: Lichenihabitans psoromatis; assembly: GCF_004323635.1. Lineage (NCBI taxonomy): Bacteria > Pseudomonadati > Pseudomonadota > Alphaproteobacteria > Hyphomicrobiales > Lichenihabitantaceae > Lichenihabitans > Lichenihabitans psoromatis. The sequence goes on along the minus strand of NZ_CP036515.1, from coordinate 496,945 downwards.
TCCACAGCAATATTAGGGATGGCGTTAATCCGGACGCTGCGGCTCACGGGTCCGTGGCGCAACGTCTTCCTTGCGCTCGGGACCGCTGTGGTCCTCCGATACTTCTATTGGCGGACGACGAGTACGCTACCGCCCGTCTCGGACACATTGAATTTCGTCTGCGGTCTGACGCTCTGGATCGCCGAAATGTACAGCGCCATCATGTTGGCCATCAGCCTGTTCGTCATCGCCGATCCGCTCGAGCGCAAGCCCGCCAGACGGCTGAGCTATGACGAGATGCCGACCGTCGATGTCTTCGTGCCGACCTACAACGAAGATCACGATCTGCTGGCCATAACCCTCGCGGCGGCGACGCGGCTCGAATATCCGGCCGACAAGCTGCGCGTGCATTTGCTCGACGACGGCGGAACGGATCAAAAGTGCAATTCGGACAATGCGGCCTCGGCACGTGTCGCTAAGGCTCGTCGCGCCGATCTGATGGATCTCGCCGCCGACATGGGCGTGACCTACCACACGCGGGCCAAGAACCTGCATGCCAAGGCCGGCAACATGAACAGCGCGCTCGCCAATACCAATGGCGAGCTGATAGTCGTGTTCGATGCCGACCACGTTCCCATGCCGGACTTTCTTCTCGAAACCGTCGGACATTTTCGCACCGACCCGCGCCTTTTCCTGTGCCAGAGCCCGCATTTTTTCGCCAATCCCGATCCGCTCGAGAATAATCTTCAAACCTACACGTCGATGCCGTCCGAGAATGAAATGTTCTACGGCGTCATCCAAAAGGGCCTCGACAAGTGGAACGCCGCCTTCTTCTGCGGATCGGCGGCGGTGCTGCGCCGCGCTGCCCTCGAGGAGGTCGGCGGATTTTCGGGCATTTCGATCACCGAGGATTGTGAGACCGCGCTCGACCTGCATTCGCGCGGGTGGAATTCGATCTACGTCGACAAGCCGATGATCTCTGGGCTGCAACCTGAAACCTTCGCGTCCTTCATCGGTCAGCGCTCGCGTTGGTGCCGCGGCATGTTCCAGATCTTCCTTCTAAAAAACCCCGCCTTCAAGCGTGGTCTCAGCGTTGCACAGAAGATCTGTTATCTGTCCAATATGTCTTATTGGTTTTTTCCAATTTTTCGTCTGCCCTTCTTGATCGCGCCGCTGCTCTACATCTGGTTTTCGATGCAGATTTACGTTGCGAACACGCGAGAGTTCTTCGCTTACACCATGTTGTACATGGCTGCTAATATGATGATGCAGAATTATCTTTACGGTAAAGTACGTTGGCCGTGGGTGTCCGAACTCTATGAATATGTTCAGTCGATCTACTTGGTGCAGGGATTGTTCAGCGTCATTCTGAACCCTCGTAAACCGACCTTCAATGTGACCGACAAGGGATTGACGCTCGACAAAGACCATCTGTCCGAATTGGCAATGCCGTATTTCGTGATCTTTGGCATTGTGGTGGCGTCTGGCCTCTGGGCGCTTCTGCGTCTCTTCACCGAGCCGAATGCCAACGAGTTGCTGATTGTCGTGAGCGGCTGGAATTTCTTTAATCTGCTGCTCTCCGGCGCGGCACTCGGCGTGGTTTCCGAACGCAAGACGAACCGCACGCCGATCAAGCGGGTGGCAGAACTCGCGGTCGGAACCGCGATCGTGCCGGTCCTCATCATCGACGTATCGACCGGCGGTTGCCGTGTTGAGGTAGAGGAGGGGCTGATCCCCCGTCATCTGCAAAAGGGAGCAGCTGGTATCCTCGACGTGCCGCTCCGCAAGGAGGGAACCGGAACCCAGACTCTTCCGGTCGAATTGATCCGTCGTGGGGTCGAGGATGGCGAATCCTACTACGAGTTCGAATTTAAGAACCTTCGGGCCGACAATTACCGGCTGCTGGTCGATCTGATGTATGCGGGCAGCGACGGGCTCGAGGCGTTCCGGTCCAAGCGACGTCGTCAGAAGAGCATCTTCGGCGGCATTTTCGGCTTCTTCCGCTGGGGCCTGACCGAGCCGGTGCGCGGCTTCCGCGTGATGCACGGACATATCCAGGAGGTTCGCCTCGCCAAGGCGAAACTCGCAGCCTCCCTGGCGGCCATCACGCAAAGCTCCGCCGAACCCGGTGTCGAGCCAAGCGGTAGCGCGAACGCCCCCCCTCTCGCCAAGGCATCGTGACCATGATGCATGATCCTTTCGTCTCGCGCCTCCATCGAGGGGCAACACCCATCCGCCGCCTCGTTTCCGTCGTTCTCGCAGCGACGATCGCGGGCGGCACCGGCTTGACCGGTTTCGGGGTCGTTCTCGGTCAAGGCTGGGTCGGCCACGCCGCCGCCCAGCAGATGCTGGTCGCCCCAGACGCTCCGGCTGCTGCTGCTGCTGCCGCGGTTGCGCCGATCCTGCCGAAGCCGGTGGTTGTTACGACACCCGGGCGTTCGGTCGCCGCTGCGAGCGACGTCAGCGTGCTGCACCGATTTCAGGCCGGCGCATCGCGGCTCCGTTTCGAAGGCGAAAATGACAGCCGAAGCTACGCGATCTTCCTGACCGGGGCCCAAGCGAATGCCAAGGCCCGCCTGCATCTGACCTATACCAACGCGGTGTCGGTCATGCCCGAGGCGTCGCATATGACGGTCAGCGTCAATGACGTGACGGTCGCCGACGCGCCGATCGTCTCATCGGCCGCCAACGGTGCGGCGGTGTTGGACGTGGAAGTGCCCGAAAGCGTGCTCGAGCCGGGCTACAACGCCGTCAAGGTCGTCGTGCAACAGCGCCACCGCGTCGATTGCTCGCTTCCGGCCACCTACGAGCTCTGGACGCAACTCGATCCGGCCCAGTCCGGGCTTGCGTTCAGCGATCTGCCGCAAGAAACCATCATGGACCTCGTCGACCTGCCGGCGCTCGCACCAGACCCGACCGGTGTTCGGCCGCTCCGCGTGGTGGTCCCGAAGGGGCTCGATGCAAACGGGCTCGACCGCATCCTGCGCGCCATGGAAGCGGTGGTGATCCGCGGTAACTTCACCCATCCGACCATCGACATCGTTTCGGAGCCGCAGGACAAGCCGGGTCTCGACCTGATGGTCGGTACCGTCGACGATCTCCGCAACAGTGGCTTCGGCCAATATGTGTCCGACGACCAGCCGATTGCCTTCCACGCCGGAGCGAAGTCAGGAGAAAGCACGCTTGTGATCTCCGGCCTCGGTGTGCCGGAGATCGAGACCGCGATTGCGGATATCGTCAGGGGGGCGACATCTCAGCCGCCGACCGGGACCGCCGCTGGCCTTCGGGCTCTGCTGCTTCGAACAAAACCAATACGGGGCGAACTGACGGTCAGCTTCAGGGATCTTGGCGTCAACACGCAGGAATTCTCGGGCCGGCTCTTCCGCGCCGGCTTCGATCTCCTGATGCCACCCGACTTTTATGCCGCCGACTATGGCAAGATGACGCTCCGGATCGATGCGGGCTATGTGGCGGGGCTCGATCCGTCGAGTCAGATCCTTGTTCGGGTCAACGATCGCGATGCCGCATCGCTAGCGCTCCGCAATCCGAACGGCGAAGTCTTTCGCAATCAACCGATCACCGTGTCGCTGGCCGACCTGCGTCCCGGCTACAACCACGTTCAGATCGAGGCGCAAGTTGCCGCGCCGTCTGACAAGACCTGCGATGTCGCCGGCATCATCGATGCAAAGAAGCGCTTCGTCTTGCTGGAAACATCGACGCTGGAAATGCCGAACGTTGCTCGGATCGCTCATATGCCGAGCCTGTCAGCGACGGGTGCCAGCGGCTTCCCCTACGTGGCTGAAGATGCCGACACGCAACTCTATCTGCCGCATCCGGACGCGGATTCGATCGCCGCTGTTGCAACCTTCCTGGCTCATGCGGCGCGGTCGGCCGGAGCGCCGCTGGCGACCCGGATCGTTCTGTCGAAACCAGACATCGACGATCACTCAGCCATCATCGTCGGCGCCATTAGTGACATTCCGGCGACCATTGTGGACGAGGCCGGCATCGATCTGTCGCAGACGTTAGACGTCTGGTCGAACATTGAAGCCAAGTCTGAAGCCTTCGCTCGGCTGCTGCGCGCCAAGGAGAAGGCAGGCGCCGACAGACGCCCGAATTTGCCCGAGCGCCCTGAGAGCCGCGCCGAGCCCGATTTGTTCCAGAAGTGGTCCGCCAACGTCAATACCGGACAATGGCATTTCGACCCCGTCGATTGGGTCGGCCACGTTCTGGGCAACGGAATTGGGCTGACCAGCCAGAGCCTGAGGCCCTGGAAACGGACCGAAGTCAAATATGTGCCGGACCAAAGGTCGCGCCTGCTTATCGCTCAACATGCCGCGCCCGGCGGCAACGGCGCGACCTGGACCCTCATCACCGCCCCATCGGCCGAGTTATTGTCCAAAGGCATGCGGGTTGTCACGGGAACGAGCTACTGGACCCAATTGGAAGGCCGGATCGCGAGCTACGATCCGCAATCTCCCGCTCTGGCGATCGTGCCGGCGCAGCAGGGTTATTTCATTAAGACCGCACCTTTGTCGCCCGGCAATCTCCGTTTGATCGCCGCCGGCTGGTTATCCTCGTATCTAGAATATTACGTGCTTGCCCTCGTGACGATGAGTCTGTGCCTCGGTCTCGCGACAACAGCGGTCGTGCGCCGCTACGGAGTGAAGCCTTGAACAAGCGTTTGACGGCCGCCTCTCTCGTCGTGGCGGCCCTTGTGGCTGGCTTCCCGGCCTTTGCCCAAATGGCCACGCCAACCCCTATGGGAGTTCCGCCGATGCCGGCAAGCCATCCGACAACCTCCGAGAATCTTCTCGATCCGGCGATCTGGCAGACCTACAAGGCCCGTTTCATTTCGCCGGAAGGGCGGCTGATCGATGACGCGAATGGCGACATCAGCCACAGTGAAGGGCAGGGCTACGCCATGCTGCTGGCTGCTTTCGCGGGAGATGACCTCTCCTTTTCGCGAATTTGGGGTTGGACCGTGCGGGAACTCTATCGCCGGCCCGACGGGTTGGCATCGTGGCGCTGGAGCCCGACCAGCACGCCTCACGTCACGGATGGCAATAATGCCACCGATGGCGATCTCCTCATCGCGTGGGGATTAGCCGAGGCCGCCCTGCGGTGGGATAGCCCCGAATACAAGGCGGCGGCCCATTCGATCGCTGTCGCGGCCGTTCAGCACGGATCGTTCAAGGGGCGTTTCGGCTTGACGCTTCTGCCGGGAGCGTCGGGCTTCGGTCCGAACGACATGAAGGATGGGCCGGTCGTGAACCCCTCTTACTGGGTGTTTCCGGCCTTCAAAAGATTGAAAGCGGTGGCGCCCGAGATCAACTGGGCCGGCTTGACCGAAAGCGGAGTGGCGTTGCTGCACGCCTCTCGCTTCGCACCGACCGGCCTGCCGTCGGATTGGATTTCTCTGAAAGGGCCGGAGCCGGTGCCGGCCGCCTCTTTCCCACCCACCTTTGGCTATAATGGTATTCGTATCCCGCTTTATCTGGTGTGGGGTGATGCTGGCGGCACCGCAGCGCTGACGCCGTTCCTGTCGGCCTGGAGTGCGACCTCCTCCGGCATGCCGGCGGTCGTCGACGTCGTGACGGCCCGCGTGACCGAGCCGTTTTACGACCAGGGTTATGCAGCCGTCGCTGCTTTGACGGCCTGTGCGGTCAAGGGGACCGCGATTCCGATTCCGTTAAAGACCGTCAAGCTAGAACGTTATTACTCGACCACGCTGCATCTGCTTGCGATGGTCGCCGCTCGTCAGAGGTCGCTTCCATGCGATTGGTAAAGGCTGCAGCCGTCATTCTCCTGTTCGGTATCGCGACCCCGGTTGCGGCCGGCGAACTTTTGCTGATCGACAAAGCGCAGACCTCCGTAACGGAAGCAGCCCCCAAATCCTCCACTGACGAGCCTCGCAGCAATGATCCGTCGCCCGGTGACGTGCCCCCACGGATTGAAGCCGAGCCCACGAAGACGGCTGCCCCCGCGAAGCCGGCCCGCGCGATCCTGTTCGGCGGCATCTACGATGCACCCGTGTTCAACCGGGCGAACGGCGGACCAACCGCGGCCCGCGTCGATGAGAGTGCGCTTCGCTATTACGCGTCGCAGAAGAACCACGCTCGCGTCGATGCCGAAATCCGTCGGCTCAAGACCCTCAATCCGGGTTGGAAGGTGCCGACCAACCTCTACACGGCCGACGCTGGCGGGAATGGCAAAAACGAACAGCCGCTTTGGGATCTGTTCGCCGCCGATAAGCTGACGCAGTTGCGCGCCGCCATTTCGCTGCGGATGCTTCAGGATAATGGCTGGCGCCCCTCTGCGGATCTGGCTGGAAAGATCGAGATCCGTGACGCGACCGACCGCTTGGTCCAGGCGTCCGACGCCAAGGCCTGGACCCGTGTTCTGGAGATCGCCAGCGCGACCCCATCGATGCTGATCTGCTCGGCCATCGACAATAACTGGCGCGTCGCGCAGGCCTTCTCTGAGACCGGCGCGATCGATCGGGCCTTCGAAGTCTATCAAGCGATCCTGTCCAGTTGCACCGATCGCGACGAGCGTCTCGCCACGGTCCGCAAGGCCGTCGCGATCTTGCCCGTTGCGAAGGTCGAGGATCTGATCGGCATGGGGACGGTGCTCGCGGATGGCTCGCATGAGTTCGACGCGGTTCGGGTCGATCTCGTGCGTGGGGCGCTGGGGAAATTCGCGAGCGGCGAGACGACCGACCAAGTGCCGCCCGATTCGGTGCGGCTGTTCGGCGACACCGCGACGGCCAGCAACAATGCCGCCGATGCGACGCTGCTGGGCTGGTATTTCTACAAGCTGAAAAAATGGGGTGACGCCGATCAGTGGTTCAAGCAGGGCCTCGCTTTGCTGCCCGACGACCCGAAGCTGCAAGAGGGCCATGTGCTCTCGCTTCGCAACCTTGGCCATTTGGACGAGGCGCAGAAGCTTGCCTATCAATGGCGGCAGAAATCGCCGGCGCTACGGGGTCTTTATCTTGGCTTCGAGGTCGCCCAACTGACGCGCGAAACGCCGCCGCCAACGATCTCGGCGGCTGATTTGGCCGAATTTACGACGGTTGTGACGACCGACCATATGGCCGATGGCGCGCAGGCGCTGGCCTGGTACAGCTACAATCGCAAGGATTGGCAAGCCGCCGTCACCTGGTTCAAATTAGCGGTCGATTGGACGATCGCGGCTCCCCCGGCCGCATCCGCCATGGCCGCAGCCGATGGATCGCCCGCCGGTACAGCCGCAATGTCGCCCGCGGCCCCCACGCCGCCTGCGGCCCCGACGCCGCCTGCGACTGGTCAGCCCATCGACAACGTCGATCCGAAAACAATCGCGGGTTATGCGCTGGCGCTGCGAAATCTCGGGCGCTTCGAAGAGGCCGAAACGATCGCATTCATGGCCTGCGATCGAAGTGCCGACGTCCGGCAGATCTTTATCGCGATCGCGATCACGCAACTCACCAAGCCGGGGCAGACCTTTTCGCCCGAGCGTCTCGATCGTTTCGCGCAGGTCATCAAGAAGGAGCAATCCCAGCAGGGCGCGTCCGCGCTAGGCTGGCATGCGCTCGGGGCCGACAATTTCGCCGATGCGATCGATTGGTTCAGCGCCTCCAACGTGTGGTCTCCGGACCATAAGGGCGACGTAAAAGCCAATGAAGGCTTAGCGCTGGCGTTCAAGGGGGCAGGGCGCTTCGAGGCTGCCGAAGACCTTGCTTACGACTGGATGCCAAAGTCGACCGACATGCGTGCCGTCTACCGCGACACGGTCGTGGTCGAACTGACGCGGGACGATCTCGCGGCCCACCTGTCCGAGGCGCGGCTGAATCGCTTCGCGGCCGTGGTCGATCGTGACAAGCTCGGCGGCGGCGCGCAGGCGCTGGGCTGGTATCGATTGCATCAAAACGGCTGCGGCTACGCGGTCGGGTGGTTCAACAAGGCGGTGGCGTGGTCGCCCGACAAGATGGGCGACGCCAAGGTCAACGAGGGGCTCGCCCAAGCGTTGCAGACGGTCGGCCACTACGCCGAGGCCGAGACGCTGACCTATGCCTGGAAGGATCGGGCGCCCGACATGAAGGCGCTGTTCGTCAAAATCGCGGTCGATGTTTTGACCCGCGATGCGCCGGTGATCGCAACGACGGAAGCGCGCCTGAGCCGCTATGCCGAGGTCATCACGTCCGAGAAGTCCGCCAACGGCGCCCAGGCTCTAGCTTGGCACCGCTACCGCGAGACCAACTGCGGTTACGGCGCGCAGTGGTTCGCGCTGGCGGCCCAATGGTCGCCAGACCGTCGCGGCGATGCCAAGATGAACGAAGGCTACGCATTGTCGCTGCGCCAAGTGGGGAAACTCGCGGCGGCCGAAGAGGTCCTCTACGGCTGGGCCGATCGTGTGCCGACCATGAAGAGCATCTACGTCGATGTGGTGGTGTCGGAACTCACGGGCGACAATCCGCCGATGCCGATGGACGACCCGCGCCTCGGCCGCTTCATCGGCGTCATCACGCCGATCCGAAGCGCGCTCGGCGCTCAGGCGATCGCCTGGTACCGCCACGCGCGCGCCGAGGATGCCGATGCGGTCAAATGGTTCAAGACCGCGCTCGATTGGTGGCCGCCGCTGACGCCCGAAGGCGAGCAAATCCGCGATCCGGTCGTCGATGACTACCAGCCCGTCACGGCCAAGCTCGCACTGGTGCTGCCGGATTACCGACGCACCCCACGCGCCTATGGTGGTCGGACGGCCGAGATCAGCCGCAAGGGCCGCTCCTATGTCGATACCTATACCGGCCTCGCCACGACATGGACCGGCTATGTGATGGCTTTGACCGCCATCGGCCGGACGGCTGAAGCGGAGCAGATTGCCTATGACTGGCGCGATCGCTGGCCAGCGATGCAGGACCTTTTCGTCAATCTCGCCGTCACGGCGCTGACGAAGACCAACCCCGTAGCGGATATCCCGCCCGATCGGCTCAAGCGTTACGCCGATATGTTCGAGATGGACCGGTCCAGCAAGGGCGCCCAGGCGCTTGGATGGTATAACTCGGCCAAGCAGAACTGGACCGAGGCTGCGGTCTGGTTCAAGTCGGCCCTCGACTGGCGCACCGGTACGGACCTGACAGCCACTGCCGATCTTAACGTGCAGGTCGGCTATGTGCTGGCGCTCCGCCATCTCAAGCGTTTCGACGAAGCCTTAGCGATCGCGGCGACTCTGCGTGGTTTGTCGCCCGCTATGGCATCGCTCTACCTCGACACCTCGCTCGATCAATTGAGCGGCGGTGGAGCCACCCCGGTGGCGGCGGATCGGCTGGCCGATTTGACGGGAGCCGTGACGTCGAGCCGCAACATGTCCGGGGCGACCTCGCTTGGGTATTATTTCTACGCTCAGAAAGATTTCCCGAACGCATTGACGTGGTTCCGCTTCGCCGTGACTTGGGCGACTGACGGCAAGGTCGATCCGAAAGCCGCCGAGGGGCTGACCTTGACGTATCGCGCGCTCGGGCGTGATCCCGATGCGCTGACGTTCGTGGCCGCGTGGCGGGAGCGGATTCCAAGCCTCGGCGAACAGGTGCCCGGTCTCGTGGCCGAGATGCTGTCGCAGAATGATTCCAGCGTGACATTGCCACCCGATCAGATGGCCAAGATCACCAGCCTGGTCGCTGCCGAGCGTTCGTCCGAGGGCGCGCGCGCGCTCGGCTGGAATGCCACGGCCCACAAGGATTGGAATGCGGCCGTCGAATGGTTCCGCGCCGCCACGACCTGGTCGCCCGACCACAAGGGCGACGTGAAGATCGCCGAAGGCTATGCGAGCGCGTTGCGAAATCTCGGCCGTTACGACGAGGCGCAGGCGGTGGCCTATGCCTGGTATAATGCCGCTGACGGCGCTGCCTTGAGAAGCCTCTATGTCGATACGGTGGCCGAGCGTCTGGCCCGCAGCAAGCCGCCGGTCGCGATGAGCACGGACGATTTGCAGAAGTTCGCGACCGCCGTGCTGACCATTCAATCGCCGAATGGCGCCCAGGCACTCGGGTGGTATTCCTATAATTCCGGACAGTTCAAACCGGCGTTGGCTTGGTTCACCAAGGCGCTGAGTTGGGAGCCGAGCGAGGGCGAAGCTCTCGGGCTGGCGATGTCGTATCGCCGTGCGGGCGATCTCGCGAATTTCGCGTCCACCATCGAAACCTACCGGACGCAATTTCCGCGTCTCGGTGAAGCGTTGAAGGGCGGGGGCGGCCGTGGCGCAAAGCCGCAAACGATGCAGCAGACAATGGCTCCCGCTGTGCCGACGACGATGGCCTCCACAATCTCGATCGATGCGCCGCCGCAAGTGCCTCAGGCCTCGCCTCAAGCCATGACGCAAATGACGGCGGAGGCGACGCCCGAAGCTCCGCAGGCGCGGTTGGTCATGCCGGTCCGCGAGGCGGCGCCGCGTGTCGCGAGTGGCGCGTCGCTGACGCAGCGGGCGAGCCGTGGCGGCGGGGGAGGTGGCGGCGCGGCCGCTTCGTTGCAGGCCAAGGACTACACGCGTTGCCTCGCCCAGATCGGCAATGGCGAGCGCGGCGGCCGGCTGCCCGGCAATCTGATGCAGATCAAAGGATGGTGCCTGCTCGGTCTCGATCGGCCAGAGGAAGCCGCCATCGCGTTCGGGCAGGCGCAAAACGGGCAGCAGGGCAAGCTCCGGGAGGATAGCGCTTACGGACAATCGTTGTCGCTGCTGCGAAGCGGCAAGACGGACGCAGCCGCACAGGTGGCCGGCGGAGCACCGCTCTCGGCGTCCCGGCGCAACGACATTGGAGTGCAGGTTCTGACCCAGCGGGTCTACACCAATTATGGGGCTCAACGCTGGGCCGACACGTTGGCGGCGCTGAACCAGCGAGCGGCTTACGCGCCGGAGACGCGCGACCTCCGGATGGCACGGGGCTGGTCTCTGTTTCACCTCGGCGACTACGACGGCGCCAAACAGATCTTCACACAGGCCAATAGCCAATTGTCCGACGCTCAATCGCAGCGGGCTCTAGCGGTTATCGACGGCACGATCGATCCCAGGCGGAAATATTGACAGTGCGGAACGCCACCATGACCAAACATGCTCTCGTTCTCGTCGCGACCCTGATGATGGCTGGCTGCGCCAATGCGCCCTATGGGACGCCGGGCTATCAGGCCAATTACCCGCTCGCGGGTCAGATCACGCAGGGGCGACCTTTGGCGATGTTGCCGGCGGGGGCAGGTCCGGTCCTGGCCGTGAATGAGACCCGCAAGCCGAATGCGATCCTGCAGGATATCGTGCTCGGCGGCTCGCAAGTGAACGGCGGCGAGAACAACATCGCGGTCACGGCCTTGATCCCGCCCGATCCGACCAAGGGCAATTTGACCGAAGGCGACGTCAAGATCCCGAAGCCGACCGACGTCGCGATCACGGATGAAATCGAGCCGCTGTTCCCCAACGTGCCGATGCATATCTCGCCGAACTTCGAGCAGAATCAGCAAGGTCCATTCGGCTATGCGATCGGGCACGGCCCCGCCGGCTCGACCTGCGTCTACGCTTGGCAGTGGATCGGGCCGGAGCATCCGATCAGCTTGCTCGAGGGTGCGACGGGGTTGCACCCTTACCCGATCTCGGTCCGCGTTCGTCTTTGCAAGCCGCATGCGTCAGAAGCGAGTCTTGTCGGCCTCGTGCGGGCACTCGTCGTCTATTCGCCGAGCGGAAGCTCGATCGCCATGGCGCCGATGCCGATGGCGATCCCGATGGGCGGAGATGCGCTGACGGCAGCCGGCGGGATGGCGGGCATGCCTGCTGCTGCCGCTCCAATGCCCTATTACTCGACGCCGCAGCCGCCGATGGCGCAAACCATGACCTATGCCTATCCCCAGCCCGTGCCGGTCTACGCGCCGGCTCCGCTTGCCGCGACGGGCTACACGCCGCTGGCCGCTCCGGTCTATTCCTACCCAGCCGGCGCGCCGATGATGACGTCGGCAGCCGAATCGAGCGACGATACGGAAGCCGCGCCGCCGCCGCGCCGGAGCCGTCATGTCTCGAGGCGACGCGTCGCTCGTCGCGCGCCTCTGACGGTTCATCGCACGGTCGTCCAACGTGAGGAGCCGACTCCCGTGATCGGCAATGCGATTCCGCTTCCGAGCGAGTTGACCACCTCGGTCGCGCCTCGTGCCATCGGCGGCGCGCCGCGCGTCATCGGCGCTGGAACGGTGTCGCCTTCCTCATCCCCTCTTGCGGCTCAGGATGGCGTACCACTGCCGCGTTGACGCCGTGCGCCGGACGCGCGACATGCTCCCCTGGCGCGGTGGAACGCAAGGCGAAACGTGAGCGGGTCGGTTCTCGAGGCGATTAAAACGCGGATAGCGGCGGGCCACCTCGAGCCCGACGCGGCGCAGCGGGACGCGGCCGCGGCGCTCGACGGTTTGTCGGCGACCCTTGTGGCGCAAACGCAAGCCGAGGGATCGATGCTGTCGCGCTTGTTCGGCAAGAAGCCGGATGCGCCGCGCGGGCTCTACATCTTCGGCGATGTCGGGCGCGGCAAGACCATGTTGATGGATCTCTTCTTCGACCTCGCGCCCGTGCCGCGCAAAAGGCGCGTCCATTTCCACGCCTTCATGGCTGAGGTCCATGCCCGCATTCACGCGTGGCGCCAGCGCAAGAAACGGGGCGAGGGGGCGGGTGACGATCCGATCGCACCGGTGGCCGACATGGTGGCTGGCGAGGCGCGGCTGCTGTGCTTCGACGAATTCGCCGTCACCGACATCGCGGACGCGATGATTCTGGGCCGCCTGTTCACGCGGTTGTTCGCGGCCGGCGTCACGGTCGTGGCGACCTCCAACGTCGATCCGGGCGATCTTTACAAGGACGGGCTGAACCGGGCCTTGTTTCTCCCCTTCATCGCGCTCTTGCAGGAGCGGATGGATGTGCTGCGGCTTGAAGCGAGGACCGACTTCCGCCTGCTGAAGCTGACGCGATCGAGCACCTATCTGGTGCCGGTCGATGCCGCGGCTCATAGCGCGTTGAGCCACATGTTTTTAGATTTGACGGGCACTGAGACGGGACAGCCAGGCGATCTGCCGCTGCTCGGCCGTCACCTCCACGTGCCGGAAGCGGCCGGTGGGGTGGCGCGCTTCAGCTTTGCGGATCTCTGCGAGCAACCGCTCGGGGCGGCCGATTTCCTGGCGATCGCGCAGGCTTTCCACACAGTCGTGATCGACGGCATCAGGATCATCGCCGCCAGTGAGCGCAACGTCGCCAAGCGCTTCATCACGCTGATCGACACCTTATACGATCGACACGTCAAGCTGCTGGCCTCCGCCGAAGCCGAGCCGCAGGATCTCTACGTCGCCGACGAGGGGCGCGAGGCCTTCGAGTTCGACCGCACGGTCTCGCGCCTGATCGAGATGCGATCGGACGACTATCTCGGCCTGCCGCACGGCAGCGCGACGTCGCCCGGTTCGGGCAATACGAGCGGGTTGGTCGAGACCTAATCCGGCCCGATCGTGAGGTCGGGTTCGAGCCGCGGCTTGAGGCGCAGCGGCAGGCCAGCCGTCACCAGCACCACATGATCGCAGACGCCGGCCATTGCTTGATTGAGCCGTCCCTGCGCGTCCCGGAACGCCCGGCCGAGCCTATTGTCGGGCACGATGCCAGAGCCGACCTCGTTCGACACGAAGATCACGGGCCCCCGGAGGCTCTGCACGCATTCGGCCAGATCGGCCGAGGCGCTTTCCACATCGCCGCCGCCCAGCATCACGTTGGTCAGCCACAATGTGAGACAGTCGACCAGAACCAATCGGCTCGGGCCTGCTTCGGCCCCGAGCGTCTCTCCCAGCCTCAGCGGCGCTTCGATGGTGCGCCAGCGCTCGTCTCGCTCGGCGCGGTGACGGTCGATGCGCTGCCGCATCTCACCATCGTCGTAGATCGTCGCGGTGGCGCAATAAACGAGGCGTCGCCCTGAGCGCTCGGCGAGCCGTTGGGCATATCCGCTCTTGCCTGAACGGGCGCCCCCAAGCACGAGGACGAAGCGAGCCGGTGAGGGCGTCTCGATCATGGATTTATGCCGTGTTCTGGAAGATGATCGCGGCCCGTATCGAACCGACGCGACGAGTTACCCGCCGATCATGAACCCGATTTTCGCCGATTCCGAAACCTCCGTCTTCGAAACCATGTCGCGATTGGCACGCGAGACCGGGGCCGTCAACCTCGGCCAGGGATTCCCCGACGACCCCGGTCCGCTCGACGTCCGCGAGACGGCTGCCGAGGCGCTGGTCAATGGCTGGAATCAATATCCGCCGATGCTCGGCCTTCCGGTTCTGCGCGAGGCGATCGCGGCGCATTACCGCCGGTTTCAGGGCCTCGATCTCGATCCCGAGCGCAACATCATGGTGACATCGGGCGCAACCGAGGCACTGGCGGGCGCGCTGCTGGCCCTGATCGAGCCGGGCGACGAGGTCGTGCTGTTTCAGCCGATGTACGATGCCTATCTGCCGCTCGTGCGCCGGGCCGGTGGCGTGCCCCGGTTCGTGACGCTCAAGCCGCCATTCTGGCGTTTCACCGAGAGCGATCTTGCCGACGCCTTTTCGCCGCGCACCAAGGTCGTGTTGTTCAACAATCCGTTGAACCCGACCGGAACGATGGTTGGCCGCGATCAACTCACCCTGTTGGCGCGGTTCTGCGTCGCTCACGACGTCATCGCGATCTGCGACGAGGTGTGGGAGCATGTGACGTTCGATGGCCTCTCACACCTGCCGCTGATGGCGATGCCGGGCATGGCGGACCGTACCGTCAAGATCGGTTCGGCCGGCAAGATCTTCTCGCTCACGGGCTGGAAGGTCGGCTTCGTGATGGCGGCCCCACACCTGCTCCGCGTGCTCGCCAAGGCGCATCAGTTCATCACCTTCACGACCCCGCCGAACCTCCAGGTCGCGGTGGCTTACGGGCTCGGCAAGTCAGACGAGTATTTCACCAAGATGCGGGCGGGCTTCGCGCGCAGCCGTGCCGTTTTCGCGACCGGGTTAACCGAGCGCGGCTTCACGGTTTTGCCGAGCCAAGCGACGTATTTTCTCTCCGTCGATCTCGGCGAAGGCCGGGACGATGTGGCATTTTGCGAGGCGCTGGTGCGCCAGCATGGCGTTGCCGCTATCCCGAACTCGGCTTTCTACGCGACCCATAAGGTGACCAGCACGGTGCGCTTCTGCTTCGCCAAACATGAGGCGACGTTACAAACGGCGCTGGATCGCCTGACGGGCGCGAGCGTCGCGTGAGGCAAGCGAATATCGCTGCCGCTCCCGCGCCCGCTTCGCCAGCAGGACCGTCGGATCACCATCGATCCCGAGCGCCGTCGCGTCGCGAATATCATGCCGGCTGAGGCCGATGTCGGCCAGTTCGCAATCGCTCATGCCGCCGAGTTGGTGCATCGCGCGACGCGCTGCCGCAACCCTCACGGGCCATGCCATCGCATAGCCGACGGCGCACCGGAAGGCGTGAAAAGCCTGGCCTGTACGTGTTTCTGTCGATCTGATCGTCTCGTCCATGACATCCTCCTTGATTGCAGGATCGCCAAACGCGCGGCATTCGTGTAGAGACAGAGCAGTACAATCCGATCAAACTGTCCAAGAGATCGGCCAGTACAGATGCTCGATAAAACCGATAGATTGTCAGCCGGCGCCACCCTCGTCGAAACGGTGATGGGCGCTATCGTGGCGCGGATCGATAGCCGCACCCTCACGCCGGGCGCCAAGCTACCCTCGATACGTGCTCTCGCCGCGAGCATGGACGTGTCGAAATCCACGGTGGTTGAGGCTTATGATCGGCTGATCGCAGCCGGAACGATCGTGTCTCGTCGCGGGTCGGGCTTCTTCGTGGCCGGGACCACGCGCCCGTTGTCGCTCGCGGCGATCGGGCCGCAACTCGACCGGGCGGTCGATCCGCTCTGGCTGACGCGGCAATCTCTACAGGCTGGCCCCACCGTGCTGAAACCGGGGTCGGGATGGTTGCCGTCCAGCCTGATGCCCGATGCGGCCGTGCAGAAAGCTTTGCGTCAGATGGCTCGGGAACATGCGTCGGCTCGGGTGCATTACGACACGCCATTGGGGTTCGCGCCGCTCCGCCAGCAGCTCGCCTGGCGGCTCGGCGAGCGCGGCGTCACGGCCGGTGCCGACCAGATCATGCTGACGGACTCGGCGTCGCATGCGCTCGATCTGTTGTGTCGTTTTCTCGTCGAACCGGGCGACACGGTGCTGGTCGACGACCCCTGCTATTTCAACTACCACGCCTTGCTGCGAGCCCACCGACTTCGCGTTGTCGGGGTGCCGTTCACACGCGACGGACCCGATGTCGAGGCCTTTGGCCGAGCCTTGCTCGATCACAAGCCTCGCTTCTACCTGACCAATTCCGGCCTTCACAATCCGACCGGCGCATCGCTGTCGCCCGCCACGGCGCATCGGGTCCTGAAACTCGCCGAGCATCACGGGACGATCGTGATCGAGGACGACATCTTCGCCGACTTCGAAGAGGAGCCATCGCCGCGCCTCGCAGGCTTCGACGGGCTCGACCGGGTCATTCAGGTCGGCAGCTTTTCGAAGACCATGTCGGCCGCCATCCGCTGCGGCTATATTGCGGTGCGCAGCGACTGGCTCGAGCCCCTGGTCGATCTCAAGCTTGCGATGACGCTCGGCAACGGACATCTCGCGGCGGTTCTGATGCATCGGTTGCTGACGGACGGCACCTACCATCGTCATATGGATGGGCTGCGGGCCAAGCTCGCGGCCGCGATGGGCGAGACTCTGCGGCGCGTGCGGGCCCTCGGCCTCACGCCCTTCATCGAACCCAAAGCCGGCGTCTTTCTTTGGGCCAGTCTGCCGAACGGCTTGAACGCCGCTGACATCGCGCGTTACGCGCTCGCGCGGGACGTGATCTTCGCGCCGGGCGACGTTTTCAGTGTGTCGGACGCGTCACGGAGCTACCTGCGATTCAACGTGGCGAATTGCGCGCATCCGCGCATCTTCGAGGTGCTGGACGAGGCTATGCGGCAACAATAACGCGCGAGCGCGGTCGAGCCGGATCAGCGGGCCGGGCGTTTGGTCAGGAACGGCGCCATGCCGCGCCGCGCGAGCTCGTCGGCTCGTTCGTTCATGTCGTGACCGGCGTGGCCTTTGACCCAGTGCCAGGCGATCGTGTGCGGCGTCGTCGCGGCATCGAGCCGTTGCCACAGTTCCACGTTCTTGACCGGCTTGCGGTCAGCCGTCTTCCAGCCATTGCGCTTCCAGCCGTTGATCCAGCCGGTCACGCCGCCACGCAAATATTGCGAATCGGTGTGCACGTCGATGTCGCAGGGCCGGCTCAGCGCCTCGAGCGCCGCGATGGCGGCCATCAATTCCATGCGGTTGTTGGTCGTGGCCGGATCACCGCCGCAGAGCTCTTTTTCGGTGTCGCCGAATTTCAGGATGGCGCCCCACCCGCCGGGGCCGGGGTTGCCCGAACAAGCTCCATCGGTCCAGACCGTCACTTTGCCGGTCATGACGTGAGCCCATAGGCGCGCGCATCCGCGACACCCTGATGGAATTTCAGCTTGTCGAGATATTCCAGCGGATTCTTCGGCTTGACGAGCGCGCCGGGCGGCACATTGAGCCAATCCACCAGCCTGGTCAGCATGAAGCGCAGCGCCGCACCGCGCGCCAGCACCGGCAACATGTCGATCTCGCGCGGCGTGAGAGGGCGGACGTTTGTATAACCCTCGATCAACGCTTCGGCTCGTGCCAGTTGAAACGCTCCGGCCGTGTCAAAGCACCACGCATTCACGCAGATCGCGAGATCATAGGCCAAGGCGTCCGTGCAGGCGAAGTAGAAGTCGATCAAGCCCGACAAGCGATCGTCGAGGAAAAAGACGTTGTCGGGAAAGAGATCCGCGTGGATCACCCCGGTCGGCAGGTCGGACGGCCACTGCGTTTCGAGAAAGGCAAGTTCCGTCGCGACATCGCGCGTCAACCCGGAGGCGACCTCATCGGCGCGGGGTCGTGCCGTCTCGAACAGGGTCGGCCATGTCGACACCGACAGCGCATTCGGACGACGCATCGCGAAATCCGCACCGGCCTTGTGCAAGCCCGCCAGCGCTCCCCCGAGCGCGGCGCAATGGTGCGGCTCCGGCGATTTAATCCAGATTCCATCGAGGAACGTCACGATCGCGGCCGGCCTGCCAGCCACTTCACCCAGGACCGACCCGGCCCTGTTGTAAACCGGCCGCGGGCAGGTGAGGCCGCGCTCCGCGAGATGGTCGAGAAGGCCGAGGAAGAACGGCAGGTCGTCGACGTTCACGCGCTTTTCGTACAGCGTTAGGATGAACCGCCCTGCGGTCGTCTGCAGCAGGAAGTTCGAGTTTTCGACGCCCTCGGCAATGCCTTTGAACGAGCGCAGATCCCCAAGATCGTAGGTGGCCAGGAACGAGCGGAGCGCGTCGGAGGTGACTTCGGTATAGACGGCCATCGTTACCCTGAACGGACGAGATCGGCCCGGCTTGCACGCGTCGCGATGCATGAGCCGGTCTACCGTAGACCCCTGTTACAGCATGTTGGCCGGAAGTGGAGCCGTTTTTCGGCCCGGCGACCTGCGACCCGAAGCGAAGGCAGGGGTGACGCACGACGGGTTACGCGAACAGGGCGGGGTGCCGGACCCGCAACGTCAGCAACAACGTCAGCAGGCGAATATCGGTCAATTGATTGGCATCGGCGAGGTCGGCCAACTCCGAAAGCGGGCGCTCCTCCACCGTGATATTCTCATTTTCGACCGCGAGACCACCGCCCTGGGCGATCCGGTCGGACGCCGCGTAGGGCGCGAGAAACATCGACATGCGTTCGGTCGAAATGCCGGCCATGGTCCAGATGGTGCCGAGCGGCTCGAGTGCGCTGAGCCGCACGCCGGCCTCCTCCATCGCTTCACGCCGGGCTGCGGTCTCGGCATCCTCGCCCTCGTCGATCAGCCCTGCCGGTGCTTCGATCAACAGCGTCGTCTCGCCCGCATAAATCACGGGCGCGCGCGGCAGGCGCACCACCAGCGCGACGCGGCGTTCGCGGTCATAGGGCAGCAAGGCGACGCCATTGCCGTGATCCTCGATGACGCGCTGGAAGCTATCGCCCGCGTCGCTTCGCATATGGGCCAGCAGCAGCCGCAGCCAGCCCTTGTAAGCGGTCTCGACCCGTTCGATCACGACCCGCATCGGCTGATCTCCCTGTTTTAAGCGGCCAGCGCTGCCTTGGCGGCGACCGCACCGGAGCGGAGCGAGCCTTCGATCGTGGCCGGGAGGCCGGTCGCGGTCCAGTCGCCTGCCAGAAACAGGTTCGTCAAATGCGTCACGGCGCCGGGGCGCAGCGCATCCTGCTCGGGGAGGGCCGCGAAGGTGGCGCGTTTCTCGCGGATGATCTGCCAAGGCGGCAGCGTCTCGGGCAAACCGGTGACCTTGGCGACCTCGAGCCATAAGAGGCGGGCCAGATCCTCCCGGGGCATCTCCAGCAATCGGTCAGCATCGCTCACGGTTACCGAAAGTCGGCCGGGAAAGCGGAACAGCCATTCGGCGGTCGCATTGATCATCCCCAGCATGCCGGGAAGCTCGGCCGGAGGCTCGATGAGGAAATGCGCATTGGCGATCGAACGGAACGCCGTCGGCACGCGGAGGCCTGGCAGCAGCAGCGCCGCGACGGGCGCCGGCACCGAAAGGATCACCTGATCGCCGGGCGAGAGCGTGATCGTCTCGTCGCCGAAATCGAGCGTCGTGACGCGTCCGTCGGCGGTGTCGATGCGTCGGAGCCGACGGTCGAACCCGACCGTTACGCCGCGCGCCGCGAGGGTCGTCAGGGCCGGATCGATGAAGGCTTCGCCGAGTCCGTCGGCGGCGATGAGAGGGCGGCAGGCCGCGCCGCCTCTGGCGAGGCTCTCGCGGATGACCGCACCGGCCAGCACGGCCGAGGAGGCGCGCGGTTCGGTGTTGAGGGCCGCGACGAGCAGGGGATGCCAGAGGCGATCGTAGAGCAGACCTTCGCAGCGCATCGTCTCGCCGATGGTGGCCTGACCCTTCGCCCGCATCAGCGACGCGAGGCCGAGGTAATCATACCAGCGCGTGCCGGGCACGCGGCGTGACGGCACGAAGATCCACCATGGTACCGGCCCGGCATTGGGCCGAACCTGCCACCGCTCGCCCGTCGCGAGATCGGCGAAGTCGAAGGCCGCACCGTCGGGTGCGGTCAGCTTGTCTTCGGCACCGATCGTCCGAACGTGCTGTTGCACCGCCTGGTTGCCGGACAGGACGAGGTGGTTGCCGTTGTCGATCGTCAACTTGAGGGTCGCGTCGTAATAGGACCGGCATCGCCCGCCCGCGTGGCGGGCCGCTTCATGCACGAGAATGTTGCGCGTCGCCGGCGCGATCGCGAGCGCGGCCGCGAGACCCGACAGACCGGCCCCGATCACATGGACGGTTGGCTTGCCGTCCTGCATCAAAACAATCCGTGCCGCGCCACGGTCATGATCAGGCGAAGCTTAGGCACACGGGCGCGGGGCCTCGGCGGTGAAAATCCTCTCGCTTCGAGCTTGTCGAGAATGATGCGATACACGGCCGCCATGATCCGAGGTGCCTTGGTGGCAGCGCGGGGCTGGCCCGCCATGATGGCTTCGGCGGCTGTAAAATGGTCGCGCGCGCGCGCCAAAAGCGGCGCGCAGACCACGCCGAGCCGGGGGTCAGCTGCCACGCTTGCTGGATCGGAGGAGCGGATGCCGGCCGCATCGAGCAGCTCACGCGGCAAATAGAGCCGGTTCATCTCCGCATCCTCGTCGATGTCACGCAGGATGTTGGTGAATTGCAGAGCACGGCCCAGATGATGCGAGAGGCGGATACCCGGCTCCCGCGGCAGGCCGAAAATGCGAACCGACAATCGGCCGACCGCACTCGCGACCCGGTCGCAATAGAGGTCGAGCGTCGCCTCGTCGGGGGCCTGGATATCGGCGGCCGCATCCATCTCCATCCCGTCGATGATGGCCACAAAGTCGTCCTGCGCGAGGCCGAATTGGTCCGCGATGATCTTGAGCCCGCGGGTGCGCGGCGCGACGCGGCCCTGGTAGAGCGCGTCGATGTCGGCGCGCCAATCGGCGAGGCCGCGATGCCGCTCATCCCGCGCGCCGCCCTCGTCGGCGATATCGTCGACGGCGCGACAAAAGGCATAAACCTCGAACATGGCATCGCGCTGAGCGCGGGGCAGCAGCCGCATCGCCGTGTAGAACGAACTCCCCGAGGCCTGTGCCGCGACCGGCGCGGTAGTGTCGACCGCGCTCATGACCGCTGCACTCCAGGCCGTGTCGTTGGCTTGATCGATCCGCCCGTCCATCGCTTCAACGCGACCGAGGCACAGCCGGCCAAGGCCACGCCAAGCATGGCGGATTTGCCGAGATGCACCTTTTGGCTCAACGGATCATGCGTTTTCAGGATCGTGGTGAGCCGCCGCGCCAGAGCCGCGATGCAGGCGATCTCCATGCTGAGCCGAAAATCCCCGATCATCCGGGGCAGGGATTCACCCTCGTCCAGCAAGCCGTCCGTGCGGACCGCCAGATCGCGAAAGCACCCCATCAGCGCTACCGATGCGGTCGGCTTGGCGAGCGCGTCGTCCCGCAAACCGGCCGCCGCCAGCATATCCTGCGGGATGTAGACCCGGTCGAGATCGCGGTAATCCTTCCCGCAATCCTGCAGGTGGTTGATGATCTGCAGCGCCGCGCAAATGGCGTCCGACGCCGGCCACGTCGTCTCGCTTTCGCCATGGACATCCAGCACGAAACGTCCGACCGGCATGGCCGACAGGCTGCAATAGTGGATCAACTCCGCCCAAGTGGCGGTGCGGCTCTTCACGACATCGAGCCGGAACGCCGCGAGCAGATCTTGTGCGTGTTTGGGGGATAGGCGTCGTTCGGCCAGCACCCGTCGCAGCGGCAGCGCCACCGCCTCGCTATCGGTTTGCCCGAGCAACGACGCTTCCATGGCGTCGAGCAGTGCGATTTTCTGATCCGGCGTGAGCGTCGCATGATCGGCGACGTCGTCGGCGGCGCGGACGAAATGATAGAAGGCCATGATGGCGGGTCGGTGCCGCGCCGCGATAAGATGGGACGCGACGGGAAAATTCTCGTCCGTGTGGGTCTTCCCCGAGGCAACGTCGGCAGAAGTCGTCATGAGCGTGTCGGCATCGGCTTTCGCCTTCCCTGGTCGAGATATCGACGCCGGTCTACCCGGCAAGGCAACCCGTCGCCCGATTGCGTGCGCGTTTCTACTCTCACGGCCGTTCTGAAGATAGTCCGCTGCATGTGTCGTCAGGACCGCTTCCCAGAAATGTGGCCGGCCTCACGAAACCAGGCGACCGCATCGGCCAAGGCTTGCCGGTAGGGTCGCGCCCGATAGCCAAGCTCGGCTTCCGCCTTCGCGGAGGAGAAAAACATGTGGTATTTCGCCATCCGCAGCGCATCGACCGTGGCGAAGGGCTCTCGCTTGGTGATGCGCGCGATCGCCTCGGCCGCATAGGCGAACGGATAGATCGCCTGACGCGGCAGCGTCACGGTCGGGGGCTTGCGGCCCATCAGGGCCGCGATATCGGCCAACATCTGCCCGAGCCCGACATCCTGCCCACCAAGAATGTAGCGCTGCCCCACCACACCGAGACGGCATGCCGCGAGATGGCCGGCCGCGACGTCGTCGACGTGAACGAGGTTCAACCCTGTGTCGATGAAGGCCGGCATGCGGCCGCTTGCGGCTTCGACGATGATCCGACCTGTTGGGGTCGGTTTGATGTCGCGCGGACCAATCGGCGTTGACGGCAGCACGATCACGGCCGGGAGCCCGTCGTCGGCGACCATGCGTTCGACCAACCGTTCGGCGAGCGTCTTCGACCGCTTATAGGCGCCGATGGCCCGAGCGGGATCCTGCGGCGCGGTTTCGTCCACCGGAACGCCATCGAGCCGCAGCGCCAGGGTCGCGACGCTGCTGGTGTAGACAATCCGCTCGACGCCGGCCGCGAGTGCCGCCTGCATGACGACGCGGGTCCCCTCGACATTGGCGCGGACGATCTCCTCGGGGTCAGGTGCCCAGAGGCGATAGTCGGCCGCCACATGGAAGAGGTGGCCGACCCCACGCAAGGCGTTGGCCATGGCGGCGGGATCGCGCAGGTCGCCTTCGACGATCTCGAGATCGAGCCCCTCGAGATTGCCGCGCGGGCTGGTCGACCGCACGAGCGCACGCACGGGGTGGCCGGCGTCGATCAATTGGCGGGCGACGGCGGACCCGACGAAACCGGAGACGCCCGTCACCAGGATGGGCGCCGTCATGACGAACCGCCGACGCCGAACGAAGAAGCGGCCATGCGAACCGATCGTTTGAGGGGAGCTTGGACCTGCGCATGGTATCGGTCGCAGGACCGCTCGAACGACCGTGCTCTAATCAATCGCGCAACGCTCGACAAGTTTTCGCAAGCTTGGGCAGGCCGTCGACCTTAAAAATCATCGGTCGGCTGCACCACTTCGATCGCGAAATCGGTCCCCTCCCAATGTTTGGCGTCAGTCCAGTAAAAGGTGAAATCGACCCAGCCGCCGACCGGGACTGCGGAGACGTCCAAGATCGCGACATGCAAATGAAAGCTGGTGGCCCAGGTGTCGGTGTCATGCACCGTGGCCCAACCATCGATGCTCCAATGCACCCGGGCTGCCGCCAGCAACGACAGCCGAAGCTTCATGCCGACGTCGATCTTGGTGGCTCGGCTATTAAACCGCCACACCCGGAGCGTCGAGCGCCGCTTGCCATCGCTATAGCGCTTGGCCACCTGCGCGGGCATGTCGAAAATCTTGCCGTCCCGCAACGATCGCAGCAGCTTGACGTGTTCTCCATGCGCCCAAACGAGCGGCATGGCTGAACCGGCCGGTTTGCCCTTGAACAATTCGCGGTGTGGAATGTCGTCGCTATCCCAGCTCTGTTCCGGCAGAAAGCCGCTGTCGTTGGCGGATTTCTCGACGGTTTCGAGGAGGCGGCGCGCCTCGGCGACGTTGCCGAGCGCCAGTTCGTAATGAGCCCGTTCGCCGGCCATCAGCGGCCAGGCCCGTCCAATGCCCGTTCCGTCGAACGGGGAGCCGTCGGCATGTTCCCCATAGCCGTCGGAATTGTAGCGGTGCCACAATGGCCCCTGCGGCAGATCCACCTTGAGCAGCTTGTCGATGACCTTGACGGTGTCGAGAATGCGCGGATCGTCGGCGGCACGAAGGCCGAAGCGAACCAGCGCCAAGGCATCCGGGCTGATGACCTCGGACGCGATTTGGCGCATCTGCGCTTCGGGGACATTCTTGATGTCGATCGACCCACTGACGGGACGCTCCGATTCCGGCGTGCCGGCCGGCGAGATCCGCACGTAATAGCCCGCGACCCCGGCGGCTTCGGCGAGCGGTGTCTTGGTGGCGTAAGTCCAGCGTTCGATCGAATCGTTCCACAGGTCAGCGGTATCGAGGAGGTAGCCCGCATCCTCCTTGTGGCCGAGCCGCTCCGCGATATCGGCCGCCACCACGAGAGCCGCGATCTCAACCGCGAGCGTGAAGGGCGAATAGCCGCCGTCTTCTTCCCAACGGTCCTGACCCGTCACCGGTCCGTTGAGGATGATGTAACGGGCGGCGTGACGGACCATCGGCCAGAAGCGGTCGAAATCGCCCTCGAGCAGCGCGCCTTCGCGCTCGGCCATGTCGACGAGGATGATCGGGAAGGCCGTCTCGTCCATTTGGATGCCGTTCCAATAGGCGAGGCCATCCAGCCACATGTTCTGCGGCCAGTGGCCGTCGTCTTCCTGCGTGGCCTGCAGGTAGGTCAGCACGCGGCGGGCCTCCTGGTGGGCCCCGATGGCAAGCAGCGCGGTCGCGGATTCGACGAGATCGCGCGGCCAGACCAGATGGTAGCCACCAAGGTCGCCGTCGCCTTTGCTGAACCCCCACGGAATCGAGAGGCTGGCGATCATGCCACCCGCGAAACTCTTCGATTCATGCGTCCGCAACACGGCGGTGGAGACGCGATAGGGGTCGTAGCCGAGGTTCTTCGGATCCGTCCGGTCGAGGGGCACGAGGTTTTTCTGCCACGCTTGCCACGCCTCCACATAGCTGGCCTCGGCGAGCGCGTAACCATCCATGATGCTGCTGCGGGCGCGGAACCCGGCCTCCGACTTGTCGCGGCCGAACGCGACGGCGAGCACCACCGTATCGGTGTCCCGAAAATCAAGTTCTCCCGTGAGCGCGACATTGCCGTCCGCCGCCCGGGTATAGCCATCGTTCAAAACGAAATTTTGCGACAGGATGGTGTGTCCGTCACTTTCCTGGACGAAGCCGACCGACAGGGCGCGAAAGCGCGTCGACGCCGCGAGCGCCATGGTGAGCCCTTTGCCCTCCGCGAAGAGCATCGGCCATCCTTTCACGCTGTCGACCGTGCCGGTATTATGGGCACCCGCATTGACGAGATGCGGGGCCGCGAGCGCAAAGATCCGGTAGTCCGCTTTGGTGCCGACAAGCGCCTGGAACCGGATCTGCTGCAGCACGACATCCCGCTCCGGATCGGCGATGATCCGCTTTTCGATCACGTAACGTCCATCGCGGCTGCGATTGGTGACGATGTAGCCCGGGACGCCGGGGGCGATCTGCCGGACCTCACTGTCGGTCGCGCGCTTCTCCTCCGAGAAGTAATGCGTGCCGTCGGTGACGATCAGCCCGAGATCCCGCAGGCAAGCTTCGTCAGGTCTGGGGAAGTAGATCTCGTTCAGAATGCCGTGGCTGACCGTGAAACTGACCCGGCTGACGCCCTGGATCGCGGCCCCCACGCCTGTCTTGGCGCTGGATGTCCAGCGTGGCTGGATTCCGGGATGGCCTGGTGCGTCGCGGCTGTCGGTCATGAGGCAACTCTGAGGTCTGGGGCATCGGTCTGAACCTTACCGAGAGCCTAACCTAGAGGCGGCATATCTCGAAATGGTGACCCCAGAGCGCGATGGCCGCTATCGGTCCTCATTATGCAACCAATTTGGGCGGAAACCTGTATAGACCGGATGATGCGTATTCTACTTGTCGAAGATCACGAGGAAATCTGGGACTTCCTGTCGCGGCGTCTCAAGCGCCGTGGCTATGATGTCGTGCTCGCGACCGATGGCCAAAGCGGCGTCGACAAGGCTGTGTCCGACAAACCCGACGTGATCCTGCTGGATATGAACCTGCCGATCATGGACGGCTGGACCGCGGCCGGAACCATCAAATCGAATGCGACCACCAAGCATATCCCGATCATCGCCCTGACGGCGCATGCCATGTCCGGCGATCGCGAAAAGGCCATCGCGGCGGGGTGCGACGATTACCACCCCAAGCCGATCGACTTTACCAAGCTCATCGAGCAGATCGAGGCGCTCGGGAAATCCGCCTAGCGATCGATCAAGCGGTTCTTCAATCCTAAGCGGCCGTCTTCATCGAGCGCGGACGACCACGTTTGCGTGGCGCCTCCGCGGCCAAAGCCGCCTGGGGAGCTTCTTCCATATGGGTCGGTGCCGTGGTTGCGACCTCTTCGAGAGCATCGTCGCGTTTGCGCCCGAGACCCATTTGGCGCGCCAGACTTGATCGGGCCGAAGCATAGGCAGGAGCCACCATCGGATAGTCGGGGCTCAGACCCCACTTCGTCCGATACTCGTCGGGCGACATATTATAGGCGGTGCTGAGATGACGCTTCAGCGACTTGAACTTCTTGCCGTCTTCCAGGCAGATGATGAATTCGTCGGTGATCGACTTTTTGACGGGAACAGCCGGAGCTTTCGCTTCGGCGACGGGCTCTTCCACTTTCTGTTCCGCCGCTTTCACCAACGACGTGTGAACAGCCTCGATGAGGCTGGGCAATTCGCTAACTCGCACGGCGTTATTGCTGACGAAGGCGGAGACGATATCGGCAGCGATTTGGATATAGTCTTCGGTAGAGGCTGATTCGCTCATCTCGATCTCCGTTGCTTGAACCGAGATAAGGGCG
Source organism: Lichenihabitans psoromatis (assembly GCF_004323635.1). NCBI lineage: Bacteria > Pseudomonadati > Pseudomonadota > Alphaproteobacteria > Hyphomicrobiales > Lichenihabitantaceae > Lichenihabitans > Lichenihabitans psoromatis. The sequence goes on along the minus strand of NZ_CP036515.1, from coordinate 469,929 downwards.
CCAGAGTAACAACGCAAGCAGGGTCAAGCACAATTTGCGAAGATCTGCTTGCCTTATCCCCCGTATTACTATGGCGGAAACCGAGTGACCCTGGGCCAGCAATCCCGCCAAACACCCACTTCGGGTTGATGGCGCGTGTCGATCGGATAAGCCATCCACGATCGATCTGCGTGAAAAGTGGTACCACCACCCCGGCTCGAACGGGGGACCTCTAGATCCACAATCTAGCGCTCTAACCAACTGAGCTATGGCGGCCAACACAGGAAACGCGTTCTAAAAGCAAAGCCCGCGAAGCGCAAGGCCGAGTTTGCATCATCGCCGACGAACCCCTGGCGCTCGCCGATGCGCGATGGCAGAGCGACCCTCGATACGAAAAATGCCGCCTTTCGGCGGCAGACTTCAGAGTGTAACGACGGGCGGGTCGTCCAAGCCGGTGTCATGCCGTTTGGGCAAGCAATCGAGTTCGGGGCGACCCGTTGTCTGTCTTTGCCTTACTTGGCTTCGGTCGCGTTGTGAACGGCGCCCTGGATCGACGAGCCGAGTTGCTTGGCCTGTTCCTGGATGGTCGTCATCTGCGTCCGCAGATATTCGGACTGGATCGACAGGACTTCCTGCACATCCTTGGCGCGAACGAGGCGCTGAGCATGATCGAAAGCCGAGCGGATGTTTTCTTCAGCGAAGCCCATCGCCTTGCCGCCGACCGCCTTGGCATTGTTCTGCACCGACGATGTGCTCTCGTCGACCTGACCGACAGCCTTCTGGGCCGCTCCCATGAAACCTTCGAACGCCTTGCGGGCCTGATCGACGCTCTTTTCAGCGAAGTCGCGCATCTCGTTGGGGATCTCGTAATTCGAAGACGTCATCGTAAAACTCCCTGCACAGGCGCTTCGACATTGAAGCCGCCGCTGCGCGCGGCCCCTCTCAATGACAAGGACCTTGCGCGTCACCTCCATAATGCACCAATTGTTGCAGTGCAACGTCATTGTGCACTGCACCATGACGGCGAAAGCCGTTCATAACTGCGGCAGCACGTAGATAGACGCTTGGGCGAGGTTGCCAGTTCCCCTAACAGTTTGTTAAGTATGACATTCAGTAAAACTCGAGTCATTCTTGGGTGATGCTGGCGGTTGGTCGGTATGCGCTGGCCGGGAGTAGGTGGCCTCAGGCATGAGCTCAGAAACGGTCGAGCCGTCGCTTAGCGGCGATGACGTGAAACGCGTCGTGGCGGGTCATAGCCGCGCGGGCGACGACGTTCCGGCCGGTGCGCTTTGGATCCTTGCTGGTTTACCGCTGCGTGTCGTCTGGGCCAATCGCGCCGCCATCGATCTGGTGGGTCGCGACGATCCCGATGCTGCTCTCGATTATCTCGGCGGACCGGACGGTGAGGCGATACGCCGTCGTTTGATCGCGTTACCGGTCGATCACTCCCGCAGCCTCGAACGTCTCCGCATCGGGTCCGGGTCGCGGTCGCGGAACGCGACCCTCGCGTTCACACGACACCTGCTCGCGTCCGGCGAGGTGGCCTATGGTGTGCTGCTGCCCGGGGCGCCGGATCGCCGTCATGGTGCGGATAATGCGCTCTCGCTCCCCGCGTTACCCGAGTCGTCTGCCGCTCCGCTCCCCGTCCCCGAGGATGCCCCTTCGACGGCAGAGCAGGGCGAGCCTCGCGCGTTGGCGCAAGAGCGAGCCGCGCCCGACCTGGCGGAGCCGCAGGTCGAGCCGCTCGACATGCCTGACGCGCTGCAGGCTCGCTTGGCGGCGCAGCCTTCGTCGCGGTTCCGATGGCAGACCGACCGTGAGGGTCGCGTGGTCGATATGTCGGGAGGGCTTGCTGACCTCTTCGGCATGAATGTCGCGACATCGCTGGTCGGACAATCCTTGGCCAAATCACTCGAGGCGCTTGGGTGCGATCCCGATCGCAAGCTCGCTACGGCATTCACGTCCAACGCGACGTGGAAGGGGCTGACGCTTCCATGGCCGATCGTCGAGAGCAAGCTTGCCGTGCAGGCGACGCTCGGGGCCGTGCCGCTCGTCGATCAGGCCGGCGACCCGAATGGATTTCGCGGTTTCGGCGTGGCCGATCTGACCGCCGTGTCGCGTGCTCCGTCGCCCGATACGGCCTCTCTCGATTCTGCCGCAACAACCCCGCTTTCGAACAGGGACGCCGGTTTGTCCGTTCCGCCGGACGATGAACCGTCGAGCGACAGTGTGCCTGCAGCAACGGGTGACGAGGGTTCGATCACCCCGGCGGCCCTTGCGTCTCCGGACAATAAGGCCGGGCCAAATCTGCCCGATCCACAAGAATTGTCTGCCGAACCGCATCAAAACTCGTCCTATTCCTCGAAGGTCGTCGCCTTGCGGCCGAACCAATGGCTCCAGCAGGCCAGTGGCGCGCCGGCTCCGGTCCGTGATCTTCTCGGGAGCGAGATGGCGCCTTGGTCGGGCCCACCCAAGCCGTTGGATCCGGTCGACGCTTGGACCGAGGACGCCCGAAGCGATCTCTCGTCTCTCGAGCGGTCTGCTTTTCAGGAAATCGCGCGAGCTCTCGGGGGCAAGGTCGACGACGAGCCCGTGTTGCCCGACACCATCGCACCGGTCGTTTCAGAGCGACAGACTCTGCTCGATGGTCTGCCGCGCGAGGCGCTCGACGTCATCGAGCAGCTTCCGGCTGCCATTCTGCTGATGGATGCGGATCGACCAATTTACGTCAACCAGACCTTCCGCACCCTGACATCCTACGCGTCCCCCGAGGCTTTGGCCGAGGTTGGTGGATTGAGACATCTGCTGGGCGGACTGGATCTTCAGCATGTCGAAGCGGGCGCGCAAGATCGGGCCTTCCCGATCACCGACGCGGCCGGACAGATCGTGGCGGTCGAGGGACGTGTGCAGCCCATCGCGCTTGGCGACCGACCTCTGTTGATGGCGAGCTTCCGGCTCGCCACGGATCGGATCTTCAAACTCCAAACCTTGGAATTCGAGCTTCGCCGCCGCGATGCGGAAGCGGCCGAGGCGTCGCAGATCCTCGATCTCGTCTCCGACGTGGTGGTGGTGCTCGACCTTGAGGGCCGTCTCCGCAAGATGAACGCCGCTGCAGAACGGCTGTTCGACTGCGTCGCCAACGAGGTCGCAGGCCAATCAATCACGCGTCTGCTCGAACCCGAGAGCCACGCGGCCTCCCTCGAGGTGATCGCGAACCGCTCGTCGGGCGACGCCGACGGGCCGGCGTCCATCGAGGTCGTTGGCCGGACGCGAGGCGCGCCCTCGAGCGTGAACATGAGCGCGAAATCGATAGGATCGACGACGATCTGCGTCCTTTTTCACAGCGCGACGGTCGCGACGGCGGCGACGCAGGACCTCGCGGCGGCGCAGCGCGACCTCGACCTCGAGAAAGCCAGCAAGTCGGACTTCTTGGCCAAGGTCAGCCACGAGGTTCGCACACCGCTCAACGCCATCCTCGGCTTTACCGAAGTCATGCTGGACGAGCGTTTCGGGCCGATCGGTAATCCGCGCTACACGGATTACCTGCGGGACATCCACGAAGCGGGAGCACATGTGATGCATCTCGTCAGCGATCTTCTCGATCTGTCGAAGGTCGAGGCGGGGCGGCTCGAGATGAGCATGGCGGCTGTCGATGCCAATCGCGTCGTCGGCGAGTGTGTGAGCCAGATGCAGGCGACGGCTCACCGCGAGCGGGTCATCATGCGCCTGTCGCTCGCGTCCCGCCTTCCGGCCGCGCTCGTCGACGAGCAGGCGCTTCGACAGGTCGTGACCAACATCTTGTCGAATGCCGTGAAGTTTAACGAGCCCGGCGGGCAGGTGATTGTCTCGACGGCCGTGAACGACGCCGGTGATGTCGCGGTTCGGGTTCGCGATACGGGCGTCGGCATGTCGGATGACGAGATCGGAATGGCCATGGAGCCGTTCCGTCAGATGGCGACCTCGACGGTGCGGGGCGGTAGCGGGCTTGGGCTTCCGCTCACCCGCGCGTTGGTCGAGGCCAACCATGCGTCTCTCACGATCAAGAGCCGCAAACATGAAGGCACGCTGGTCGAGATCGTCCTGAAAGCTTTGCCGGCCGAGCCGATGCGGATGCCAGCCGAGTAAAGACGGCAACCGGGCGTTGGCGACGTCGCGCCAACAGAAAGCGCGAGCGTCAGGTTATCGCGATCGTCAAGTTGCTTTCAGGTGCTGACGCTCCTGCACGGACGATCGGCGTCTCAGTTTGACGGGACGACCGCCGGGTCAGCCCGTGCTTCGGCCGGGGCGCCGACCGTGTCGATGCCGTAGACATCGTCGCGGAAGTTGGCGACGCCGTCGCCGTTGGCCCATCCGGTCAAGTAAACCCAGGACACCGGAACGGCCTGCTTCAGGCGCACTTCCTCATGCTGCCCATCGGCGATCCGGGCCTCGATGGCCTCGCGGCTCCACAGTCCATCCGGTGCGCCGAGGCTATCGCGCAGCAGCCAAGCCGCGAGATCGTAGACGCCCTGAACCCGCACGCAACCATGCGAGAGAAACCGGTAATCGCCGCCAAACAGGTGCTTGGCGGGCGTGTCATGCATATAGACGGCGTATTTATTCGGCATGTTGATGCGGATGGATCCGAGCGAATTGGCTTTTCCCGAATCCTGCCGAAGCGTGTAGTTGACCGCCCGCTGGCTCTTCCAATCGATCGACGCCGGATTGACCGTGTTGCCGGCATTGTCGAGGACGCGGATTTTCTCGCGCGCGAGATAACCCGGATCCCTCTGCATCTTGGGAATGATCTCGTTCTTGATAATCGAGGTCGGGACCGTCCAGGTCGGGTTCAGATTGACCGCGACGACTTTGGCATCGACTTCCGGCGAGGCATGTTCGGCATTGCCGACGACTGCCACGTAACGATGCACGACTTGTCCATTCTCGACCGCCTCGACCGAGGCCGATGGGAGGTTGACCACCACATAACGTTCGGGGAACGAGAAATTCCGACCCGCAAGCCGCTGCGCGCTCGATGCCAGTTCGGTGAAGCGGGTTCGGGCCGAGACGTTCAGGGCTTTTAACGTGGCGCCGGCCACGACGCCATTGTCCTTCAATCCATGCCTGATCTGGAAGCGTTTGACCGCACTCGTCAGGTCAGGTGTCCAACGGGTGTCGAACATGCTTGGCGATTCTTGCGGATTGACGCCCGCTCCGGAATGACCGACCGCATTGAGGTCGCCTTCAATAGCAAGACGCAGACGCAGTGTCGAAACGGGGCGACCCTTGCTGCTCGGTGACAGCGGTCCTTCGATCACCGGCCAACCGCCCGCGTCCGCGATTGCGGCATAGCGCTCAGACGCTTTTGCGGTTGCGAAAAACGTCTCCGGGGTCAACGTCGGATTCGGGTCGGTCGATAAAGCGGTTTCACGCGGCGGTGCGATCGGCACCTTGCGCTTCGGCTTCAAGGCTGCAGCCACGGGCGGGGCGACCGGTGCTGCGAGGGTCGCTGGCGGAACCGATGCGGCCGTGCCTGGAATTGCCGGCTGAGCCGGAAGCGCAGGGGCGGGGATCAGGGCGGGCGCTTCGGTCTTTGCGGCGGGAGGGGCGCTCGGAGCCGGCACCGGAGCCGCCGTGATCGGGGCGGGAACGCTAGTCGCTTGCGCGAAAGCATGGCCGCCAATCGCCGTCGTGGAAAAAACGGCCGCAAGGGACGCCAGTCCGACGGACGACGACCAGATCTGTTTCCGGAAAGCGAGACCCATCATGCGGCGCAAGACCCAATGCGAGAAAGGTTGGTGACGATAGCTTTAAGCGCGCAACCGAGAAGCTGCAGGCTTAAAGCTATGTCTAGCAACGGCCAATGCCACAGATAGGTCTTGAATAAGGTACTTCCGTGACTTTGGCTGATTCTCGGACGGTGTTGCTTATTGAGCGGGGGTCGGCGTCGTTGCGGGTGCAGGTGCAGCAGGCGTCACGACAGCAGCGGGTGTCGGCGCAGCAGCGGGTGTCGGCGGATTTGTGGCGGCCGACGCATCGACCGGCGGAAGATCGGTCACTTTCAGATTGCTGAACTTCCACGTATCGACCTGATCCTTCTCGGATTGAGCCCGCATGCCGATCTGTCCGCCGCCCTCCGGCACCTGGCCTTTCACGGTCTGAAACTTCGCCCCGTTGATGAAGGTCGTGATGCTGTCGCCGCGGGTCTGCACCTCGAGCACGTTCGTCGAGCCGGCTGCCCGCTTGATGTTGGTATCCTGCCGCCACGGGATGACGTCGATCCACTTGCCCTGCACCTTGCGGGTGATCTCGGCATAACCGCTCGGGGTGATCATGAACATGTAGTAATTGTCATAATCCTGTGCCCAAAAAATCGGGCCAGCCATCGTATTGTCGGAGTTCGCCACGACGTTCGGCATGCGCGACGACAGGCAGAAGTCTGCGTCGCTGAACAACAGACCCTTGTAGATCAGCAGGTTCGAAATATCGGGTTGAGCCTTGACCTTGACCTTGCCGTCCTCGACGGACACGTCCGGTGAATCAAGGCCCCAGCTTGCATCGACCTCGCGGAAATTGTCGGTGAAAAGTGTTTTGGGCCCGTTGCACGCGAATGCCGGCGCTGAAACCACCGTAAGGGCCGCGATCACGCAGGCTTTAACCTTCATCGACATAAAGTCTCCCCTTCGCTCGCGCCCATAAACCGACGCCGCTCGCCCGGCCGTCGGCCATGGATGCGAGCCCACAGCATCTCTAACGCACAATCCGGCGTTCGGTGGCAAAGTGACGGTCGGCGCAGCATCTTCTCTCTTGGGTGTCGCCTGACAGCAACGCGTCGACTCGAAAGCATTCGCTCAAAGATGGGGCGTCCGCGCCGCTTGAACCGTCCAATCTAAAACGACCTTGCCGCAAGCGCCCCGGTTCATCAGATCGAAGCCTTGCTCAAAATCGTCGGCACCAAACCTGTGGGTGATGACGCCCCGAACGTCGAGACCACTCTGCAGCATCGCCAGCATCTTGTGCCAGGTCTCGAACATTTCGCGTCCGTAGATGCATTTGATGGTGATCATCTTGAACACCAGTTTGCTCCAGTCGACCGGAAACGGCTTCGCCGGCAGACCCAGCATGGCCAGCTTTCCACCCATCAGCAGGTTGTCGGTGATCTGTTTGAATGCCGCCTCGGAACCGCTCATCTCAAAGCCGATGTCAAAGCCTTCGCGCATCTTCAGCCGATCCATAACCGATCGCAGATCCTCCTTCGACACGTCGACCGGCGTGCAGTCGGCCACCTCGCTCGCGAGAGCGAGACGGGTGGGATTGACGTCGGTGATGACGACATGGCGCGCGCCGACGTGGCGCGCGATGGCGGCCGACATGATGCCGATCGGTCCGGCGCCGGTGATCAAGACATCCTCTCCGACGAGATCGAAGCTGAGGGCCGTGTGCACCGCGTTGCCGAGCGGATCGAGAATGGCGCCGAGTTCGTCATCGACATCATCCGGCAGAGCCACGACGTTGAAAGCCGGAACCTTCACGAATTCGGCGAAAGCGCCGGGGATATTGACGCCGATGCCGCGTGTCTCGGGATCGAGATGAAACTTCCCGGCCCGACTGGCCCGGCTGCGATGGCCGATCACATGCCCTTCGCCCGACACGCGCATCCCGACCGCGAGACCTCTGACGGCGCTGCCGACCTCGACGATCTCACCGGCAAACTCATGTCCGACCACCATCGGCACCGGGATAGTCTTCCGGGCCCATTCGTCCCACCGGAAGATGTGGATATCTGTGCCGCAGATGCCCGTCTTGTTGACGCGCACCAGCACATCGTCCGCCCCTATCGTCGGGACCTCCTCGTCACTCATCCAAATTCCCGGTTCTGCCTTGGCTTTGACGAGCGCTTTCACATGGATCTCCGAGCCGGTGACGATCGATGCCTTGGTCATACTCCGATCCAAGGCGAGGCCGCAAAGACTGGATCGCGGTGCGACGAGCGATCACCTTTTTGGCACGGTCGAGCCGTGGATTGACCCGCTCTCGTCCGAGGCGGCTCTAGGCGGAGGTGAAGGCTGTCCCTATGGTCCAGCGCATGAAAAAAGACCTGCCTGATCGCGTCATTGTCCTCACCGGAGCCTCGAGCGGCATCGGGGCTGCCTTGGCGGCACGCCTCGCCGCCTATCCGCGCGCCGTTCTGGGGCTCGTCGGGCGCGACGCCGGCCGGCTCGAGACCGTCGCCGCCCTTTGTCGCGTTCGCGGTGCCACGGTCGAGACCGCGACGCTCGACACGCGGGATCGGGCCGGGTTGGCCGAATGGGTTGAAGCCTTCGATGGCCGCCACCGGATCGACTGCCTCATCGCCAATGCGGGCATCTCGGCCGGCGCGCTGGAGGGCGGACATCCCGAGCGCGGCCAGCAGGTCTATGATATTTTCGACGTCAATCTGGTCGGAACCCTCAACCTTGTCATGCCGATGCTCCCGCGAATGCAGGAGAGGCGGCATGGGCGGATCGTGCTGGTCAGTTCGCTCTCGGCCTATGCGCCGTTGCCGGATGCTGCGGCCTATAGCGGCAGCAAGGCTGCGCTGCTGACGTTCGGGCTCGCGCTTCGGCAGGTTTCGGCCGCGCAGGGCGTCATCGTCAACGTGGTCTGTCCGGGCTTCGTGACGACGCCGATGTCCAAGACGTTCGGGGGATGGAAGCCCTTCGAGATCAGCGCCGACCAGGCAGCGGAGCGCATCGTGGCGGGCCTCGCCCGAAATCAGGCCACCATCGCATTTCCCTGGACCTTGGCGACGGTCTCGCGGTTGTCGCAATTCGTGCCCGAGCAGGTGCTGCGGCGGGCCATGACGCTGTTTCAAGTCTCGGCGAAACGTCGCAGCTGAAAAGACCCGCCGGACGTAGAGGTCTGGCTAGTAGGCGCTCGATTCCTGAACCGAGGCGGAGCGACGATCGCGCGCGATGTCGGAGGCTTGACGCGCGCCGGCCGCGCGAGCGGGTTCGATCGCGGGGAGCGGACGGCGACCGTCGCCCTCGAGAGCGCGGAGATGCAGTACCATCGTGACCGAATTGACGATGAAGAGCGTGAACAGCACCGTTCCGGTGACCAGCAGCGCGATGTCGTAGCCCGACACACCCGGAAGCGCGAGATGGTAGCTATCGCCGCCCTGAATGATCATCCAGACCGTGATGGCGACGAAGACCATCCGAAGTTCGGTCGGCCCGAGCGCGATGAAGGACAGTTGGAAGGTGCCGGTGACATGGTTTTTCAGGAAAACATGAATCGCGAGGATCAGATAGGCCACCACGACATACATCGCGACATCCATCCGGGCGAAGGAGCTCAGCCCCATGCCGCCCACCATCAGAACGATGCAGAAGACGTCGAGCGAATGGTCGAGAAAGTAGCCGTAGCGCGGACGTGAGACATTGCGGTACCGCGCCAAGCTACCGTCGAGCGAATCGCCGAACCAGTGAATGACGTAACCGAGAGCGGCGATCCAGAGAAAGTCGACGTTCGAGCGACCGGCCACATAGCCAACGACGACCAGAACAGCGCCGAAAACGCCGAAGGCCGTGAGATGGTCGGACGAGACCTGCTCCGGCATGACCGAGCAAGCCCAGTTGAGGAAACGCCGCTCTTGCCGGGCGACAATGTTGCCCTGAATCCGCTTCATCGGCTGCATGTGCTGGGGAACCCCTTGGCTTCAACCGCGCCGTAATCGCAACGATAGGCCGTGCCAGAACCGTTTTGTCAAAGCACAAGAATGACGGCCCGGTCGCCCGCGAGGGCTAAATGCTTCTAAGCACAAACGAAAACCCCCTGTTGCATCGCCGCAACAGGGTTGAAGTTTCGCGTGGACGTGGGTCCGACTAGCGGAGTGCCGTCGAAAGGCTGGCCCCCGTCGAGACCGGCGACGCAACCAGATTGAAGATCTGGAAGGCCTTCGTGGCTTCCGTGATCGGCGCGTTTGAGACGAACACGATGTCCTTGTTGAACACCGGGAAGCCCTGAGCGACGAACAGGCTTGCCGGGTCGCGCATGTCGAGCCGATAGACGACGGGCACCCAGCCGTTGACCGCCAAGGTCGTATTCGGGCGAAGCGCGCGGGCGATGGCCGGCGGCTCGTAGCGGAAGACGAACACGCCCGATGGGTCGGCGCGCTGATCCTGCAATCCGCCAACCTTGGCGATTGCCTCGGACAGGCTGATCGAGTCGGCCTCGAACGGGACTTTCTGGCTGTAATTCGTCGCACCGTAGGCGAGGAAATATTGCGGGTCGCGGACGAGGGTGAGAACGTCCCCAGGCCGCATGAACACGTTTTCGCGCGGATTGCTGACCACGCGGGTCATCGGCACCGAGACGGTCGTGCTCCCACGAGACAGGCGAACCACGGTCTCGTTGACAGGCGCGCGGACGCCACCGGCGGTCGCGACCACATCGAGAATGCGGTCCCCCTTGGCCGTGAGGGGCACCCGGGCACCGGCCGCGACCTCACCCGTCACCGTGACGGTATTGCTGATGGGGCGCGAGACGTTGACCAGCACCTGCGGCTGAATGGCCTTGCCCTCGAGCGCCACTTCGATCGTGTGCTGAACGGCTTCGGTCGTCTGACCCTTGACGTTGATGCGACCCGCGTAAGGCACCGAGATCGTGCCGTCGCGACCAACCGCTTGATCCGGAATGGTCGAGCTCTTCGCCCCGGTCGAAAAGCGATCCGTCATGAGCGGAGCAGAGAACAAGCCGTTGGCGCCGGCTTCCCAGATCGTCACGGTCACATAGTCGCCGACACCGATGCGGAGATCGGCTGAGGGTCGGTAATCGCCGAAGTGAGACGAGAACCCATCCGGGGCACGACGCCGCAGGACCGAAACGGCGGCCGAGTCGATGTCCACGATCTCGTAACGGCTCGGCCCTTTTTCGTCGCCGTTGAGCTTCGATTGCTGCAGCACGTCCTTCGCGGATGGTCCATCGCTCGGTAAAGACGAGCAGCCGGCCAACACCGAACACAGTGCGAGCAACACCATCGGACCACGAACCATCAAGCTAGCCTCACTTCATTTGCCCGACCGTGGTCGAACGCCGCGCATGGCGTGTAGCATTTTATAGGCTTCTCACACAAAGGTCCCTAAAGCATGAATCCGTTCAGTGTGGCCGAGAAGCCAAAACAAGGCCACCAAGTGTGACTTATTTGACGCGCCGATAAAATCAGTTGCGGGGGCATGCTGGAACGTCAACCTTTACTGCAGTACGATCCTTCTTCGCGAGAAGGAATGAGTAATGGGTCGAAGTAGTCAAAGCGCGCTGCCCGTGAATGCGCGGCAATCTCTGGAAAAGCTTGTTGCCACACGACGTGGCGCCGATGTCTTCGAACCTGAATTGCCGACGGTCTCGCGTTTTCATGCTATGACCGACTTCACCACGTTGCCTGGCTACCAGGAGGTGAAGATCCAACGATCCGCCGCCGAAACGCTTGGGATCGACAATCCATTTTTCCGTACCCATTCGGTGCGGGCCGGGGCCACGACCGTCATCGACGGCGCGACCTACGATAATTTCTCCTCCTATGATTACCTTGGCCTGAACGGTCATCCGTCGGTTGGGATCGCCGCCAAAGGCGCGATCGACGACTATGGCACCTCGTCGTCGGCAAGCCGCGTCGTCGCGGGAGAGCGACCGGTCCACCAGGAGCTCGAGGCAAAGCTCGCGGCCCACTACGGACAGGAGGCCTGTGCGGTCTTCGTCAGCGGCCATGCGACGAACGTGTCGACCATCGGCGCCCTGATGGGGCCGCGCGACCTAATTTTGCACGATCAACTCGCGCATAACAGCATCATCATGGGGGCGACGATGTCGCGCGCGGAACGTCGCTCGTTCGCGCATAACGACATCGCGTCGCTCGAACAGCTTCTTGTCTCGCTCCGCCCGCAGTTCAAACGGGTGCTGATCGTGGTCGAGGGTCTCTACAGCATGGACGGAGATGTGCCGGATCTCGCGGCGCTGATCGCTCTCAAGCATCGCCATGGCGCCTGGTTGATGGTGGACGACGCGCACGGGCTCGGCGTCCTCGGACATGACGGCGCAGGTCTGTTCGAACACGCCGACATCGACCCGCGCAGTGTCGATATCTGGATGGGCACGCTATCGAAGACCTTGTCGAGCTGCGGCGGCTATATCGCCGGCTGCGCGGCCTTGATCGAGTTTCTGAAATGCACGTCGGGCGGCTTCGTCTACAGCGTCGGTCTCCCGCCGGCGATGGCGGCCGCCGCTTCGGCCGCGCTCGATGCGCTCCATGCTGAACCCGAACGTGTTGCCCGGCTGAGGGAGAACGGAGCGCTGTTCTGCCAGGTCGCGCGCGAGCACAATCTCGATATCGGCACGACCACCGGCTTGGCCGTTATCCCGGTCATCGTCTATGATTCGCTGGTCGCGGTGGTGCTCAGCCAGAAAATGTTCGAGCGCGGCGTCAATGTTCAGCCAATTATTCATCCGGCTGTTCCGGAGCGAACCTCCCGGCTCCGTTTCTTCATCACGTCGGAACATACGGCCGAACAGATCCGCCGCACGGTCGCGATCGTCGCCGAAGAACTCGCCGCGGTCGGCGATAGCCGCGCGATCCTCAAACGCTTGAAGTAAAAAATCTCGCTTACGGCACGTGATGGCATGAGCGGATCGCAGTTATAAAAAAAAAGCCTGATCTCGGTTGCGACCAAGATCAGGCTTTTTTTTTTGACGGAGCGAGGTCGCCCGGCTCTCGCCGTTGCGATCAGAAGCGCAGTTGGACGAGATCGGTCGAAACGAGCACCGATCCGGGGCGATGCCCGGTTTCGAATTCCGCGTAATGGGTCGCCGCGTCTCGATCGAGGAAGATGCCGCCCCCCAACCCATGCGTCTCAATGGCGAGCCAGGACCCGTTTCGGTCCATGCCCACCACGAAGGTCGGGTCGAGCCGCAAAGGCATCGGATTGGAAAGTGAGGGCTGTTGTATGTCGTCAGGCACGGAACGCATCCATCGATTGTTGACCCACCGTAGTTAGGCTGTGGCAGATGAACGTTCGATGGCGAATACAGGAAGCGGGTATCAATGCGCCATAAACGGCCCACCTTTCAAACCTTCCCAGGACCATCCAACAAAAAGCCTCATCGTTCTCGATGAGGCTTTTGCGTTTGACGAGCCCTGAGGCTTGTCGGGCCGGAGTCGGGGTCAGGCGCGGTGGTCGATCGGCGTGCCGCTCACGTCGTGAAGCCCGGCCCAGATGCGTCGCTTGATGGCATAGAGCAAGCCCGCGAAGACCGCCAAAAAGACGATCACGGTCAGTCCCGTCGACTTCCGCTGATCGAGCTTGGGCTCTGCGGTCCACATGAGAAAGGCCGCGATATCGTGCGAATATTGCGCGACGGTTTTCGGCGATCCGTCCGTGTAATCCACCTGACCATCGCTGAGTGGCTTGGGCATGGAGATGGCGTGATTCGGGAAGTAGGTGTTGTAATATTTCCCGGCCGGCAGAACATAGTCCTTTGGCGGCTCGTCATACCCGTTCAGGATGCCGACGATATAATCGACGCCTTCTTCCTGATACTGGGTGAAAGGCGTCAGCAGAAAGCCGTACCAGCCTTGAGAGGTTTCACGCGCCTTGGCCAGCACCGACATGTCCGGCGGTAAGGCTCCGCCGTTTGCTGCACGAGCCGCCTGCTCGTTGGGGAACGGCAAGGGAAACGGATCCGACGGGCGGCCGGGACGATCGAACATATCGCCGGCGTCGTTGGGGCCGTCTTGAACCTTGAAGGTCGAGGCAAGGGCCTTGACCTGACTGTCGGAAAAAGCCGGCCCGCCGGGCTGGGACAGGTTGCGAAACGACATGTAGTGCATCGAATGGCAGTTCGAGCAGACCTCGCGATAAACTTGGTAGCCGCGCTGCAACTGCGCGGGATCGAATTTCCCGAACGGACCGCCGAACGACCAGGATTGTTTGGCCGGCGTCGGGGTTTCGGCTTCCTGGGCGAGAGCCGGCAGGGCGCCGACCATAAGCCCCGCCAACACGGCCGTCCTGAGAAGCAGAGGCGTTTTGAAGATCATCGTTGAATTCCGGTTCGGACCACGTCGCGTCTCGATCGAAGGGGATCGGTCATCCCTTGGTGGGTGGGCCGGCGGTTGTTTGAGCACCCATCATCGCGGCCGACGACCCTCGTGGTCCCAAAACCGCCTCGGTGATCGATGTCGGCAATTTCCGAGGTGTTTCGAACAGGCCGAGCACCGGCAAGATGACGAGAATGTGGATGAAGTAATAGGCGGTCAGGATCTGCGACCAGATCACAACCGCGCCGACCGGCTCTTGCGATCCGCAATAGCCGAGGCCGATCACGGTCAGGAAGAACATGAACAGGAAGCCGCGATAGAGCGGGCGGAAGTTGGACGACCTGACCCGCGATGTATCGAGCCAGGGGAGGAAGGCCAGGAGGAGGATCGAACCGAACAGGGCACAGACGCCGCCGAGCTTGGACGGAACGGCTCGCAGCATCGCGTAATAGGGCAGGAAGTACCACTCCGGCACGATATGGGCTGGCGTCACGAGCGGATTGGCTTCGATGTAATTATCGGCATGGCCGAGATAGTTCGGCACATAGAACACGAAGTAGCAGTAAAACAGCAGGAAGCAGGCCAGCGCAAAGCCGTCCTTGACCGTGAAATAAGGATGGAACGGCAAGGTATCCTTCTGGCTCTTCACCTCGACGCCGACCGGATTATTCGATCCCGGAACGTGGAGCGCCCAGATATGCAGCACCACGACGCCGAGGATCATGAACGGCAAGAGGTAATGCAGCGAGAAGAACCGGTTCAACGTGGCATTGCCGACCGAATAGTCACCCCAAAGCCAGGTCGTGATCGAATCGCCGACGAGCGGAATGGCGGAAAACAGGCTGGTGATGACCTTCGCGCCCCAAAAGCTCATCTGGCCCCAGGGCAGCACGTAGCCCATGAAAGCGGTCGCCATCATCAGCAGGAAGATGATGACGCCGAGGATCCAAAGGATTTCGCGCGGAGCCTTGTAGGAGCCGTAATACAGCCCGCGTGCGATGTGGATGTAGACCGCGATGAAGAACATCGAGGCGCCGTTCGCATGCAAGTAGCGGAGCAGCCAGCCAAAATTCACGTCGCGCATGATGTGCTCGACGGATGCGAAAGCGAGCGTCGACTCGGGCGTGTAATGCATGGCCAAAGTGACGCCCGTCACGATCTGGGCGATCAGCATGAAGGCCAACATTCCGCCGAACGTCCAGAAATAATTCAGGTTTCTTGGGTTCGGAAACGCAATGAAAGACGAATGGACGAGGCCGATGATCGGCAAACGGCTTTCAAACCACCGCAGGAACGCGTTCTGTGGAACGTAAGTCGAAGGTCCGCTCATATCTGGTCTTCTTTCAACGGAGCGCGGTCTTGCGGCGAATGGGTGGCTCTCAGCCGATTTTTAGTTTGGTCGGGGTCAGGAAGGCGTAGCTCGGAACCGCCAGATTTTTGGGGGCCGGCCCATGTCGCACCCGTCCAGATGTATCGTAGACGGACCCGTGACAGTGGCAGAGCCAACCTTCGTAGGGACCTTCGTGACCGGTCGGCACGCAGCCGAGGTGCGTGCACACTCCGACAACAACGAGCCATTCGGGCTTTTGCACCCGTTCCTGATCGGTCTGCGGGTCGATCAGATCGCTAATCGGCGTGTTTTCGGCATCCGCGATCTCCTTCGGATTACGGTGCCGAACGAAAACCGGGCTGCCACGCCATTTGACGGTGAGGATCTGGCCGACATCGACCTTGCCGATATCGACCTCGGTCGATGCGAGAGCCAGCGTCGAGGCGTCGGGATTCATCTGGTTGATCAGCGGCCAAACGACCGCGCCGAGCCCGACCGCGCCCACGGCACCGGTCGCGATGAACAGGAAGTCTCGGCGGGTCGGGGTTCCGGGCGCAATCGTCGCAGAAGTCAAAACCTGCTCCATTCCTGACAAGGGGGCCGCGTTCGGCGACTCTCGCCCGATCCTCACCTTGAATTTATTTTTATGCTCGTTGTCTTAAATCCGCCGCGTGAACAGCGCAATGCGACCGAGACGCCTGAGGCGACAGAACGTGGACGCCTTTGTTTTTTGGCATCGTTCGAAACTCGTGTCCAGAGTGGTGTGAGGACGGTCGGCCCTCCCGTGAAAGAACTTGGCGATCTCCTGTCAACGGCGTATGGGCCGGTCGATGTTGCAACTGGTCCTCTTTCAGCCTGATATCCCGCAGAATGCCGGTACGATGTTGCGCCTGTGCGCGTGCCTCGACATCGAGGCCGGGCTGATCGAGCCGGCCGGTTTTCCGGTGTCGGACCGGCACTTCCGGCGGGCCGGTATGGATTATCTCGATACTCTCGGCCTGACGCATTACGCGTCCTTCGCGGCTTTTCAGGCCATGCGAACCGACGTTGCGGAGAGGCCGCGGCGGCTTGTGCTTCTCACGACCCTCGGTGAGACGGATTATCTCGATTTTGATTTTGCGCCGGACGACATGGTGATGGTGGGCCGTGAATCGGCGGGTGTGCCCGACACGGTTCATGCGGCGGCGGATGCGCGGTTGCGCGTCGCGATGCGGCCTGGGATGCGGTCACTCAACGTCGCCGTCACGGCCGCGATGGTGCTCGGGGAAGCGCTTCGGCAAACCAGAGGGAGGTTGGTGTGAACCGGATTGACGTCGATGGAAGCTCCGACCGTATGGCGGATCCGGAGAGTGCGGCTGCCGATCGAACCAGCAGCCAACAGG
This sequence comes from Lichenihabitans psoromatis, assembly GCF_004323635.1. Taxonomy (NCBI): domain Bacteria; kingdom Pseudomonadati; phylum Pseudomonadota; class Alphaproteobacteria; order Hyphomicrobiales; family Lichenihabitantaceae; genus Lichenihabitans; species Lichenihabitans psoromatis. The sequence goes on along the minus strand of NZ_CP036515.1, from coordinate 453,188 downwards.
CGACGGCGCGCGCATGGTTCGAGACGTTACAGAACCGGTTGGTGGCCGCCTTCGAGGCGCTGGAAGACGCAGCCGACGGCCCCCGCCACCCGCTGGCGCAAGCGGAGCCGGGCCGGTTTGAACGGAAGGCGTGGTCGCGCAGCGATCATACCGGCGCACCCGGCGGCGGCGGCAAGATGGCCATGCTGAAGGGGCGGGTGTTTGAGAAGGCCGGTATTCACTCCTCGACCGTCTTCGGCACCTTTGCGCCGGAATTTGCCGCCACGATCCCGGGCGCCGCAGCCGACCCGCGCTTCTGGGCGTCCGGCATCTCGCTGATCGCTCATCCCTGGAACCCGAACGTTCCGGCCGTTCATATGAACACCCGCTTCGTGGTCACGACGCAATCGTGGTTCGGCGGTGGAGCCGACCTGACGCCCGTGCTGGACAAGCGACGCCAGCAGGACGATCCAGATGCCCAGGATTTTCACGCCGCCTTCCGACAAGCCTGTGCGGATCACGCGGCGGTCGCGCCCTATGACAAGTTCAAGACGTGGTGCGACGACTATTTCCACTTGAAGCACCGGAACGAGCCGCGCGGCATCGGTGGTATTTTCTACGATTACCTCTCGGGAGATGCTTTCGACCCGCATCTTGCCTTCACGAAAGCGGTTGGGGAGGCGTTTCTCGATATCTATCCGAAACTCGCCATGCGGAACTTCGGAACGGGCTGGACGAGCGACAACGAGCGCGAGCAACTCGTTCGACGCGGACGTTACGTCGAATTCAACCTGCTTTACGATCGCGGCACGATCTTCGGCTTGAAAACGGGAGGCAACGTCGAATCGATCTTGTCGTCGCTGCCTCCTCGCGTCGAGTGGCCGTGACCGGCCGGCGGCGTTAGCTATATGCGACGATGGGGATTAGGCTTCGGCGTTGGGTCGTGTTAGACGCCGCGCGCGTCAACCCAACCGGGGCGGCGTCACCCCATGCGGAGGATCTGCTATGGACTTCAAAAAGGGCGATATCGTTCAACTCAAGGCCGGTGGCCCGGCCATGATCGTGACGGGAGAGGGCGCCGAAGGCGTCCAGGTTCTCTGGTACGGCGAGATGAGCGACGACATCAAGACCGGCACCGTTCCGGCGTTCTGTCTGGTCGAAGCCGAGATCGAAGAAGTCGACGACGAGCCGCTGGGTCACTGATCCGACGGATCGGTTGTGTCAGGAGGGGATCAGAGCCGAACGATTGTTCGGCTCTTTTTCGTTTTAAGGCGACGTAATCATCGTCCTTCGGCGTTCGTATGAATGACCGAGCGGTTCTCGTTCAGCAGCCCGGCTCGTTCGGCCTGCTCCGATCCAACGCGCATACCCGTTGCTTGCCCCGCGACCGAGCGGACGGCAGGCCCGGGGTTCTGCCAATGAAAGATCATCCCATGACGTTTTCACACTCAACAGTCGCGGCGGCCGCCGGCGCGCTCCTGCTTCTCTCCGGCGTCAGCGCATTTGCGGCCGACCCGGTCCACGTTCGCGGCACGGTTGCGTCCGTCGATGGCGCGAAGGTGACGATCAAGACCCGCGAAGGCAAGGACGTGACGCTCACGCTCGGCGACAATTGGAAAGTGGCCGGGGTCGTCAAGGCGTCGCTGGCCGACATCAAGCAAGGCACCTTCATCGGCACCGCCAACACGGTCGGGCCGGATGGCGCCAAGGCCCTCGAAGTCGTGGTGTTTCCGGACGCGATGCGCGGCACCGGTGAGGGCGATTACGGGTGGGATCTGAAGCCCAACAGCCAGATGACCAATGCCACCGTCAGCAACCCCGTTCAGGGTGTGGACGGCCAGACCGTGACGCTGTCGTACAAGGGTGGCGAGAAGAAAGTGACGATCCCGCCGAACGTTCCGATCGTGACGATCGTGGGCGCAACGGCGGCGGACGTGAAGCCGGGCGCGGCCGTGTTCATGGCGGCGGCTCCGGGCACTGCGCCGGATACGTTCGACAAGGGCTTCATGGCGGTCGGCAAGGACGGTATCGTTCCGCCCATGTGATCTGCCGCCTGGCTGATCTGACGCGTCATTGAACCGAATGCCCGGCCTCCCGTGCCGGGCATTTTTGTGTCGAGGCGCCGACCTCGCGCGAGCGCGCTTTCCAATTGGTCACTTTCCGTCTACTGACACCCGCCGGCCGGACTCATGTCCGGAGCTAAGAAAAACCAGCCGTTTTCATCGCCAGCCGTTCCGCCCCCGCTTAGAACGGCGCGTGTTTGATCGCGGCCGACGCGCAATTGCGGCTCTTGCCGCCCTGGGGACATGATGCCGAAACGGACCGATATCTCGACAGTCATGATCATCGGCGCCGGTCCGATTGTTATCGGGCAAGCGTGCGAATTTGATTATTCCGGGACCCAGGCCTGCAAGGCTCTGCGCGAGGAAGGCTATCGGATCGTCCTGGTCAATTCGAACCCGGCCACGATCATGACCGATCCGGACATGGCGGATCGCACCTATGTCGAGCCGATCACGCCCGACATCGTGGCTAAGATTATCGCGTTGGAGCGGCACGCCGTGCCGGGCGGCTTCGCGCTCCTGCCGACGATGGGCGGCCAGACGGCGCTGAATTGCGCGCTGGCGCTCGAAAAGATGGGCACCTTGGCGGAGCATGATGTCGAATTGATCGGCGCCACGGCGGCCGCGATCGACAAGGCCGAAGATCGCGAATTGTTCCGCGACGCGATGACGAAAATCGGCCTGGATACGCCCCGCTCGCATCAGATCAGCTCCTTGTCCGAAGCCTTGGCGATCATCGACGATATCGGCCTGCCGGCCATCATCCGGCCGTCCTTCACGATGGGCGGAACCGGCGGCGGCATCGCCTACAACAAGGCCGAATTCATCGACATCATCGAGCGCGGCATCGACGCCTCCCCGACCAGCAACGTGTTGGTCGAGGAAAGCGTGCTGGGCTGGAAGGAGTTCGAGATGGAGGTGGTCCGCGACAAGGCGGACAATTGCATCATCGTCTGCTCGATCGAAAATATCGATCCGATGGGCGTCCATACGGGCGACAGCATCACGGTCGCGCCGGCTCTGACGCTGACCGACAAGGAATATCAGATCATGCGGGACGCGAGTCTCGCGGTCCTGCGCGAGATCGGCGTCGAAACCGGCGGCTCCAACGTGCAATTCGCGATCAACCCCGAGAACGGGCGGATGATCGTGATCGAGATGAACCCTCGCGTGTCGCGCTCCTCCGCCTTGGCCTCGAAAGCGACCGGCTTCCCGATCGCCCGCGTGGCCGCGAAACTCGCGGTTGGCTACACGCTCGACGAGATCGCCAACGACATTACGGGCGGCGCCACGCCGGCCTCGTTCGAACCCACGATCGACTATGTCGTCACTAAAATCCCGCGGTTCGCATTTGAGAAATTTCCGGGCGCCGACCCGATCCTTACGACCTCGATGAAGTCGGTCGGCGAAGCGATGGCAATCGGCCGGACCTTTGCCGAAAGCCTGCAAAAGGCGCTTCGCTCGCTCGAAACCGGCTTGTCGGGTCTCGACGAGATCGAGATCGAAGGGCTCGGACGGGGCGACGATCGGGCGACCCTCCGGGCCGCGCTGGGCCGCCCGACCCCCGATCGGCTGCTCAATGTCGCGCAGGCGCTCCGTCACGGCATGAGCCACGACGATATCTACGAGGTTTGCCGGATCGATCGCTGGTTCATCGAGCGGTTGCAGGAGATCGTCGATCTTGAAACCAAAGTCCGTCGTTTCGGGGTGCCGAAGACCGCCGGCAACCTGCGAAGCCTCAAGGCGGCCGGCTTTGCCGATTCGCGGCTCGCCGCGCTGTCGGGCATGGCCGAAACAGAGATCGCGGCCTTGCGACACGCGCTCGGCGTCGTGCCGGTCTATAAGCGGATCGACACCTGCGCGGCCGAATTCGCCTCGCCGACCGCCTACATGTATTCGACTTATGCGGCTCCTTTCGGAAGCCATGGCGCGCTCGCCGGTGCTCCCGCCGACGAGGCTCGCCCGACCGATCGCGACAAGATCGTGATTCTCGGCGGTGGTCCGAACCGGATTGGACAGGGCATCGAGTTCGACTATTGCTGCTGCCATGCCTGTTTCGCATTGAGCGACGCCGGCTACGAAACCATCATGATCAATTGCAACCCGGAGACCGTGTCGACCGATTATGACACCTCCGACCGTCTCTATTTTGAGCCACTGACGGCCGAAGACGTGCTGGCGATCCTCCGCAAGGAACAGGAAAACGGAACCCTGAAGGGCGTCATCGTGCAGTTCGGCGGCCAGACGCCGCTGAAGCTCGCGACCGCGCTCGAGAAGGCCGGCATTCCGGTGCTCGGCACCTCTGTCGATTCGATCGATCTCGCGGAGGATCGCGACCGCTTCAAGCGGCTGCTCGATAAGCTCGGATTGAAGCAGCCGAAGAACGGCATTGCCTATTCGGTCGAGCAATCGCGCCTCGTCGTCGCAAGCCTCGGCCTTCCGCTGGTCGTTCGACCCTCCTATGTGCTTGGCGGCCGTGCCATGGCGGTGATCCGGGACGGGCAAGCGCTCGACGATTACCTGCTCGGCACATTACCCGGGCTGGTGCCGTCCGACGTGAAGGCGCGCTATCCGAACGACAAGACCGGTCAGATCAACACGGTGCTGGGCACCAATCCGCTGCTGTTCGACCGCTATCTGTCGGACGCGACCGAGATCGACGTCGATGCGCTTTGCGACGGCACGGAGGTGTTCGTGGCCGGCATCATGGAGCATATCGAGGAGGCGGGTATCCATTCGGGCGATTCGGCCTGCTCGTTGCCGCCCCATTCGCTGACCCCGGAGGTCATGGCCGAGATCGAGGCACAGACCAAGAAGCTTGCTCTGGCACTCGACGTCGGCGGCCTGATGAACGTGCAATATGCGATCAAGGACGGCGAGATCTACGTGCTCGAGGTCAACCCGCGTGCCTCCCGCACCGTGCCGTTCGTCTCCAAGGTCATCAACTTGCCGCTGGCCAAGATCGCCTCGCGCGTGATGGCGGGCGAGAAGCTCGCGTCCTTCGATCTCGGATCTCGGGCCAAAGAACAGCATGTCGGCGTGAAAGAAGCCGTCTTCCCGTTCGCTCGTTTTCCCAACGTCGATACCGTGCTCGGCCCGGAAATGCGGTCGACCGGCGAAGTGATCGGGCTTGCTCGCTCGTTCGCCGTGGCCTTCGCGAAAAGCCAACTCGGCGGGGGCACCAAGGTGCCGACCGCCGGTACGGTGTTCGTTTCGGTAAAGGACAGCGACAAGCCGCGCATCATGGCCAGCATCGAATTGCTGCTCGATCTCGGCTTCAAGATCCAGGCGACGGGTGGCACCCTGCGGGCGCTGCAGGCGTCCGGGCTGTCGGCGCAGAAGATCAACAAGGTGTCGGAGGGTCGGCCGCATGTGGTCGACCTCATCAAGAATGGCGAGATTCAACTGGTGATCAACACCACCGAAGGCGCGCAGGCGCTGTCTGACTCGCGCTCGATCCGCCAGGCCGCTCTGCTTCACAAAGTGCCCTATTACACGACGCTGGCGGGCGCGGTGGCGGCCACGCAGGGGATCCAAGCCTATCGCGGCGGTGATCTGCAGATCCGCGCCTTGCAGGATTACTTTCACTAAAACATGATGGGACGGCGACCTGCCGCTCCATCGACCCTGATCAATCGCGGTCAAGCTGATGACGGTTTGACCGCGATGGCTTATTGTCAGGCCACGACGGCGAAGCGATTTTCGCCGATGAGGATCCATCCCGGCCGGCGACCGGTCGCGGGACTTGAACGAAAGCGCGAGGCGTTGCGTTTGCACCGACCTCGATGTGATGCCGAAAGAGACGAAGCTCATGGATAAAGTGCCGATGACCGCATTTGGCCATTCCGCGCTGGAAGCGGAATTGAAGATGCGTCAGCAGGAAGAACGGCCTCGCATCATTCAGGCGATCGCCGAAGCTCGCTCGCACGGCGACCTTTCCGAAAATGCCGAATATCACGCCGCGAAGGAAGCGCAGTCGCATAACGAGGGGCGGATTGCCGAACTCGAGGACCGCTTGTCGCGCGCCGAGGTGATCGACGTCTCCAAACTCTCCGGCTCGAGCGTCATGTTCGGCGCGACGGTGACGCTGGTGGACGAAGATACGGACGAGGAGAAGGTCTATCAGATCGTCGGCGAGAACGAAGCCGATGTGAAGAGCGGCAAGGTTTCGATCACGTCTCCGACAGCGCGTGCTCTGATCGGCAAGAAGCCGGGCGACACCGTCGAGGTCAACACGCCCGGCGGCGGCAAAAGCTACGAAATCCTGAAAGTGACCTTCAAGTAAGCCGGTTTCGGCCTCGCGTGTGGAGATGTCAATGCTGGATCGCCGCCGCTTCTTAGGCGCAATCGTCGCGGTGCCGCTCGTTGCCGTCGCGGGTTCCGCATCGGCGCAAGCCGCAACTTCATTCCGCGCGATCGGGGTCGATACCTCGCCGCTGCTGCAATATGGCGGCGGCGGATCGGCGGCCGCCTTGCAACGAGTGCTGCCCGGCCAAATGCGAAAAGTCTTCGCCGATCTGCTGACACCAACGGATCCGCGGGCGCCAACGCTGGTGGCGCGGATTCGCTACATGTCTCTCACGTCCTATGCGGGCGGTTACACGGTCGACGCGATCGGCCCCAACGATACCATCGAGGGCGACGGCATCGTGATGAGCGGTGGACGGGAGATCGCGTCCACGCACGTGCTGACGACCCTGTCGCCGAGCTATAGCGGCGCTTATTACACCGAAGGCATCGATGCCATTCGGGTCGATTCTCTCGCCTATCAGTTCGCCTATTGGCTGCGCCGCGAGATGAACCTCTAGCCGGTGGCGGACGCGGACCTCGCTCTCGATCCTGAAAGCTCGCTTCTCCCCCCCGCGACGAGCTGCTGGATCGTCACCGACGGCAAGGCCGGCGATCTCATCCAATGCCTCGGTGTCGCGGCCGCGCTCGGTCTCGATCCACAGCAGCGCATCGTCCGCCCGCGTCCACCCTGGTCGTGGATCGCGCCTCGCGGCCCGCTCGACCCGAGAGACGCAGTCGGCCGGCCTGGTGGACCCCTTGCCGGTGATCTGCCGGATATCGCGCTTGCGTCAGGGCGTCGGGCCGTACCGGCGCTGCGAGCGCTGAAACGCGCGTCACGCGGGCGAACCTTCACGGCCTTCCTGAAAGATCCGCGGATCGGCGTCACGGCAGCCGATGTGATCTGGGTGCCGGAGCACGACCCGTTGCGGGGAGCCAACGTGATCGTGACGCTGACATCGCCGCATCGGCTGACCACCTCGGCGCTGGATCTGTCACGCCAGTCACCCGATGCGCGGCTGGCCGGCCTTCCGCAGCCCCGGGTCGCGATGATGATCGGCGGCCCAAGCCAACACCATCGGTTCGACGCGGACGACGTGGCCCGCGTCCTGACGGTCGCGAAGACCGTGCTGGACGCCGGCCATGGCCTGATGATCTCGCCGTCTCGTCGAACCCCATCGGCGTTGATCCGCGCGTTGCTGGCGCTCTCAAGCCAGCCGGATGTATCCGGCCGTTGTTTCGTCTGGACCGGGGAGGGCTCGAATCCCTATCTGGCGATGCTGGCGCTCGCGTCGTCCATCGTCGTGACCGGCGACAGCGTCAACATGATCGGAGAGGCCGCCATGACCGGCGCGCCGATCCATATCATCGAGGTCGGTGGCGGCCATCGCAAGATCACGGCCTTCGTGGATCGCTTGATCGAGGTTGGCGCGGCGCGGCGCTGGGGCGGCAAGCTTGAGAAGTTTGCCTACACGCCCCTCGATGCGACGCCGGTGATTGCCCGCGCAATAGCGACCAGTTTCAACGATTTTTGCGCGCGAGGCGGCGAAGCCTCGACAGTGCCCTGATGCGCGGTGGCTCGGTTGGGCGAGACAGCATGCTTGCGCGACCGCCCGCGCCTTCTTATTAAAAATGCCAGAGATCCCGTCATTTTAGACAAAGCCTCGTCGCTCACGCTGAGTTGAGGCGCGGAAATGTTCCGGCTATGGCAACCACATTCAAAACCAAGGCCCTGATCATCGGGGCTGGTCCGGCCGGCTATACGGCCGCGATCTATGCGGCCCGCGCCAACCTCGAGCCCATCGTCGTCCAGGGCCTGCAGCCCGGTGGACAATTGACCATTACGAGCGATGTCGAGAATTGGCCGGGTGAGACCTCGATCCTCGGGCCCGATCTGATGGACAAGATGCAGGCGCAGGCCGCGCATACCGGCGCCAAGCTCGTCTATGATCTCATCTCCGAGGTCGATTTCTCCAAGCGGCCCTTCGTCTGCCAGTCGGACGCCGGTGACACCTATGTGGCCGACACCGTCATTATCGCGACCGGGGCTCAGGCCAAGTGGCTGGGGCTGCCGTCCGAACAGGCTTTTCTCGGGCAAGGGGTGAGCGGCTGCGCGGTTTGCGATGCCGCTTTCTTCAAGAACAAGGATGTGGTGGTGGTCGGCGGCGGTAATACGGCGGTGGAAGATGCGCTGTATCTGACCCGCCACGTCCGCAAGGTCACGATGGTGCATCGACGCGACACCTTCCGGGCCGAGAAGGTCATGCAGGACCGCCTATTCGCTAACCCGAAGATCGAGGTGCTGTGGCACACGGTCGTCGACGAGATCGTCGGCGATGGCGTACCGAGCCGCGTGACCGGGATCAAGTTGCGGGATGTTCGCACGGGCGCGGCAGAACATCGGCCCGTCGACGGCGTATTCGTGGCCATCGGTCATGCGCCGGCCACATCCGTCTTCGTCGGCAAAGTGCCGACCGATCCTGACGGATACATCCTGACCAAACCCGATTCGACCGCAACGTCCATTCCCGGGGTATTCGCGGCCGGCGATGTGAAGGATCGCATCTACCGCCAAGCCGTCACGGCGGCCGGCATGGGGTGCATGGCGGCTTTGGAAGCGGAGAAGTTTCTGGCCGAGCATTCGCATGATCCGGGCGAGCGCGCCGAGGAACGGCGTGAAGAGCAGATGATCGGCGCTTGGGATTGAAATGAGCCGGAACGCCGGCTCGACCGATCCATAATCATCGATATAACGTGTCTGTGATGCGCTTGATGCATATCGCGTCGCGGGCGCTTCCATCGATGGTCGATCGAGCGCAGGGCAGCGCGAGATGCTCGCCGAAGGAGTGAGCCGTGGATTGGGATAGATTGCGTGTCTTTCAGGCTGCAGCGGAGGCGGGATCCTTCACGCATGCCGGCCAAAGCCTTAATCTCAGCCAATCGGCGGTGAGCCGCCAGATCAGCGCCTTGGAACAGGATCTCGAGGTTCCGCTGTTCCATCGCCACGCGCGCGGCTTGATCCTCACCGAGCAGGGCGAATTGCTGCTCCGCACCGTTCAGGACGTCATGCTGAAGCTCGACGTCGTGAAGACGCGGCTGACCGACAGCCGGGAAAAGCCCAATGGCGAACTTCGGATCACCACGAATTATGCGCTCGGCACGTTCTGGTTGACGCCGCGCCTCGGCGACTTTCTTGAACTCTACCCCGACATCCGCGTCCAGCTCATCATCACGGACGAGGAATTGGACCTCGGCATGCGGGAGGCCGACGTCGGGTTGCGCCTTCGCGAGCCGCTCCAGCCCGATCTTATCCGGAGGCGTCTGTTTACGGTGCGCTATCACGCCTATGCGTCGACCAGCTACCTCAAGCGCCACGGCCAGCCGAAATCTACCGATGATCTCGATAAGCATCGTTTGATCGAATATAGCGGCGGCACCGCGAATTATCTGACCCCGATGTTGAATTCACTTCAGATCGTCGGCCGCGATGCAAAGGGATCGCGAAGCTCTGCCCTCACGGTCAACAATATGGTGGCGTTGCGGACGGCAGTGCAGAGCGGCGCGGGTATCGGTGTGCTGCCCGATTATGCGGTCGAGCCCGAGAGCGGCGTCGTGCAACTTCTCCAACATGCCGAAATGCCGGAACTCGATTGTTTCTTCGTCTACCCGGAGGAACTGAAAAGCGTCGCTCGGGTCCAGGTGTTCCGCGACTTTCTCGTCTCGAACGCCCAGCGTTGGCGGTTTTAAGCTCGATCGTCGGTCGAACGGACCAGACGGGCTCTCGTTAACCAACGCCACTGCGGTCAGTCTTTGTCGAGGCGCGAAACTATCTCAGTCATCAAGCTCTCGGACATCGGGCCAGAGTAGATCTCGATCCGGTCGGACGGCGACTGCTGCTGCGTCGCCGACCCCGTGACGATCAGCCGGATCGTCGGCCAATCGTCAGCCACGATCGCGATGAGCGGGTCCAGTTCACTCGTCGGAACCGCGTTGGCAGCGATGCAGATCATTTCGACATCGTCGCCTTGTTCCCAGAGGAAATCAAGCAAGGCTTCGGCCGTGTCGAGTATCGTCATGCCATATCCAGCACTCGACAGACATGCCGCGACAGCATTCAACACGGTGGCGTCTGGCTCGAGTACAAGTACAGTTTTGGCACACATTTAAACCACACCGCCGCATTAAAGAACCGTCAATCCAGCAGAGACTTAACTTCAATGTAGGTAGACGCGCAACCGGATAAAAAAGAAAGCAACAGTATTGTTACGTATCGAATAGGTAAAATTGTACTAATCGGCTTTAGGCTTTGCAATAGGATTTGATCCTGACGACGTAATGCCATGCAGAACCAAGTTCATGACGAAGTCTGCCCGTTCTTCCATGGCAAGCGCCGAGATCGGCTCCCCTGGTCCGAGGGTTTGAGCGGCGCCACGACACAAGCCCCAGAGAGCGATGATGAAGAACCGGACATCAAAACGGCTCCATGCGCCGGCGTCGGCACCGTCGTTGAAAAACCGCACGATGGAATCGTAAGCCGCGACCGTCGCGTCGCTTCTCAGGGACGCGTCGTTCCGGTTCCACGACGTCCGCAGATGGTGTTCGATAATCTGATGATCTTGTCGATTGCTGTCGATGAAGAGGATCACGAGGGCTCGCAGCGTGGTGGTCGCGTCGCTCGCCGTCGCCATAATGGTTTTGAGTTGCGTGATCCGCGCGTCGATCACCGGTTGAGTGGCGGCTGCCAGCAGGCTTTCCTTGTCGCGGAAATAATAGCTGACGAGAGCCGGCGTGACGCCAGCCGCTTCGGCCACCGCTTTGCGGGATATATCCGTGGCGCTCGGCGCTCTAAGAAGCGACCGGGCAGCTTCGATCAGCTTGCCTCGGCCAACATCCCCTTCGCCCCGCACAGGGCGCCCCTGAATTCGCTTGACCACCATCCTGCGCGACCGACCCGTTCACGGCAATGCTACGGCAACAGACAACAGCCGACGTTATTCCGCCCGGTAAAATTATGACTTGATCCATGTTAATTAATATACCGCCCGCCGACGCGGTTCATCGCCCGCAACGCCGCCCTCACTGGTCGGCGTTGCGGATGGTCACACCGGCTTTAGCCGGTTGGTTTGGAATATTTGTGATCGAGACCATCGATGGCCGCGACATTGCCGGCGGACGACCCCTGAGCGTCGAAGTCTGAAGCGAGCCAGCTATCCACGATGGCCTTCGCGAGTTCCGGACCGACCACCCGAGCGCCGAGCGTGATGATCTGGGCATTGTTGCTCTTCGCGGCCCGCTCCGCTGAGTAGGTGTCATGGGTCAAGGCGGCGCGGATGCCCGGAACCTTGTTGGCCGAAATGCTGACGCCGATGCCGGTGCCACAAAAGAGAATACCGCGATCGAACGTACCGGCCGCAATCGCCAGGGCCGCGCGTTCAGCCGTATGGGCATAGAACTCCGGCGCACTCTCCTTCGAAACCGAATAATCGGTGACCTGCAGATCCGGTTTCGTGGCGAGATGTTTGGCAATCACCTCGAGCAGAGGATGTCCGGCGCTATCGGCCCCGATCACAAGCTTCATCTTCGACTCCCTTAGCGGTTCGCATCGTTGTCGTGCGCCTGACGTGTGGCTGTTCGCGACCGAATACAAGCCATTTGCACGTCCGACAGGTTTGTGAAAATATTGCAAGGCTTGCAAGAATTTTCACGCGACACCACGATCGATAGGATTGATGAGGCTCCGTGAGAGAGCCCGTCCGGAGGATAGGCCCATCACGTTCAAACTCTCGCTTAGCACCAATCCGTTCGTCAATCGCTTTGCCGAACCGGAGGATCTCGTCGCGGTTCTGGCGCGCGACGTCGGCATCGGCTCCGTGCAACTCACGCATGAGTTCATCAATCCGAGTTGGCCAGCTGCGCTGATCGCAAGGCTGACGGCCAGGATGGCGAAGGCTTGCGCGGCCGAGCGGCTGCACATCACGTCGATGATGACCGGCCCTTATGGGCGCTTGAACCATTTCGGGCATCCCGATGCCGACGTGCGCGCCTATTACGTCGACTGGTTCAAGCAACTGGCCGATATCGCAGCCGATCTCGGTTGCCCGGCCATCGGCACTCAATATGCCATTCTGACCTATCGCGACTTCGACGACGTCGCGCGCCGCAAACTCGTGCTGGATGCGGCGCTGGATTGTTGGCGACAGGTGGCGGAGCATGCGGCTCGGCGCGGGCTGACCTACCTGTTTTGGGAGCCGATGTCGGTTGCGCGTGAATTCGGTCATACCCTGGCCGAGACGCAACGCCTGCAAGACGAGATTGACGCGGCCAAGCTGCCGATCCCGCTGAAACCGATGGTCGATATCGACCATGGCGACATCTCATCCGCAGATCCGTCCGATACGGACCCATACCGCTGGGCGGAGGATTTCGCGGCTCAGTCACCCATCATCCACATCAAGCAGAGTTCCATGAACAAGGGCGGCCATTGGCCGTTCACGGAGGCCTATAATCGAGACGGCAGGATCACGCCGGAGCGTCTGATCGCTGCCGTGCGGTCGGGTGGGGGCACCGACAACGAGCTCTGTCTCGAACTGGCCTTTCGGGAGCGTGAGCCGGCCGACCGCGCCGTCGTGAGCAGTATGGCAGAGTCTGTTGCGTTCTGGGCGCCGTTCGTGGATGTCGGGCGCTGACCTCACAAGAAACCCAAGGACGACATCATGGCGGCCAAGCGACCGTGGATCGGCACCAGCTTCAAGATGAACAAGATCCGGGCCGAAGCCCGTGACTTCGCCCGCGCGCTGGTCGCAAGCCCTCTGATCGAGACAGCCAACGCCAGGCTCTTCGTGATCCCGCCTTTTACATCGATCGCCGATGTCGCCGATCTTCTTGCAAGGACGCCCGTTACGGTCGGGGCGCAGAACATGCATTGGGCTGAAGCGGGAGCCTGGACCGGCGAGGTGTCGGCCGCCATGATCCTGGATTGCGGCGCGCGCCTCGTCGAGATCGGCCATAGCGAGCGGCGCACTTTCTTCGGCGAGACGGACGAGACCGTGGCGAAGAAAACCGCGTCGGCGGTTCGGCATGGTCTTCTGGCCCTGGTGTGTATCGGCGAAACGCGAGACGCCTACGACGCAGGGCAAACAGCAGCGGTGCTCGAACGTCAGGTTCGCGCGGCGCTGTCGCTGGTTGGACCGGAGAGCCGAAACGCCATCGTCTTCGCCTATGAGCCGGTCTGGTCTATCGGAGAGGGCGGCATACCGGCCGATCCGGATTTCGCCGACGAACAGCATCGCCTAATCAAAGCGCTCACGACCGCGATCATGGGGGAGACGCTCGATGTCGTTTACGGCGGGAGCGTCAATCCAGACAATTGCCGCAAGCTTGCTGGCAAGCCGCATATCGACGGGTTGTTCATCGGCCGCTCGGCCTGGGCCGCGAGCGGCTATCTTGGGATCGTCGATGCCGTGACGACCAGCCTGCGAGCGGGTTTTTAGCGCGGGCTATTTACCCCGGCATCAACGCGGGCGACGTCGAGCTCCGCTGCTGGACCTTGTCGTCGGCATCCCACCCCGCCAGCACTTTATCGAGCGTCAGGGGGTAGTCGCGAATGCGAATGCCCGTGGCGTTGAACACCGCATTGGCAACAGCCGCGCCGGCGCCGCAAATACCAAGTTCTCCGATGCCCTTGCTCTTCATCGGGCTGGATTTGTCGTCGAGTTCAGGCAGGAAAACCGCCTCGATCTGTGGAATGTCGGCATGGACCGGGACATGATACTCGGCCAGATTATTGTTCATGAAGGTGCCGTAGCGCTTATCGATGACGAGATCCTCGACCAAGGCCGCTCCCACGCCGAAGGTCATCCCGCCAATCGCCTGGGACCGCGCCGTTTTGGCGTTGAGAATGCGCCCGGCTGTGAAGACGCCGAGCATCCGCCGAAGCCGGATCTCGCCCGTATCCATGTCGACGCCGACCTCGGCGAAATGCGCGCCGTAGGAATCCTGTGAGTATTTCTTCCGCGAGTCGCCCGGGTCGGCCGCACCGTCGGCGACCAATCCTGTGGGCCCGACAAGGTCGGCCAAGGTTTGTGACTGCCCGCCCGCTTGGATCGTGCCACCCGAGAAGACCGCCATCGACGCGTCAAGCTTGGCGCGCTGCGCCAGCAGGTTTCGCATCGTCTCGCAAGCGTCGTAGACCGCCGCGCCCGCCGAGTTTGCGCCGAACGAACCGCCCGAGCCGGGGGCTGCCGGGAACGCCGTATCGCCGAGTTCGACCCGGACCTTATCGATCGGTAAGCCCAACATATCGGCTGCGATCTGTCCAAGGATCGTGTAGGAGCCTGTGCCGATATCGGTCATCGAGGTCTGCACCGTCGCGACGCCGTCATGGTCGAGAAGAACCCGGGCCTTGGCGGGCAGCATCGGATTGCCGCGGATAGCCGCAGACATCCCCATACCGACCAACCAGTGGCCATCCCGAACCGAGGCGGGCGTCACGTTCCGCTTCGACCAGCCGAACAGGTCAGCGCCCTTCTGCATGCAGGGCACAAGCGAACGACTGGAGAACGGAATTTTCTTTTCTGGGTCTTCGGTCGGCTCGTTGATGATGCGGAGAGCGATCGGATCCATCTTGAGCGCGACTGCGAGTTCGTCCATGGCGCATTCCAGCGCCAGAAGTCCGACGGCTTCGCCCGGTGCGCGCATAGAGGCCGATACCGGCAGATCCAGCGTCGCCAACCGATGCGCCGTCATCCGGTTTGGTGCCGCGTAAATGCTGCGGGTCGCATTTGCTGCGGTCTCGTAGAAAGCTTCGCCGGGCGTGTTGTTGGACCAGGACTCATGGCCGATCGCCACCATCGTCCCATCCGCCTTTGCCCCAAGGCGCAGACGCTGGATCGTATCGGTCCGATGCGTCGTGACGTGGAACACCTGAGGCCGGGTCAGCACCAGCTTCACGGGCCGATCGAGCATCTTGGCTGCCAGCGCCGCCAGAATCGCGTCGGATTGAACCTGCAGCTTCGCCCCGAAACCGCCCCCGACGTAACGGCTCAGAAGCCTGACCTTGTCTTTCGGCATGTTGAGCGTCGACGATACCGTTTCGAGGCCGCGGCTCAGCATCTGATTGGCCGTGTAAAGCGTGAGTTGGTCGCCGTTCCACACCGCGATCGTCGCATGGGGCTCCATCATCGCATGGGCTTGCGGCGGCGTCGTATAGGTCACGTCGACCGTCACGGCCGCTTCGCCGAAAGCGCCGGCAAAGTCACCCAGAGCAGAATCGGGCTTGCTGCCATTGTTTGGCTTCGGCACGACAGCGTCGCTGCGCCCCGCCGCAAGGTCGAAGGTCCCGGGCTTGGCGTCGTAGGTCGGCTTGACCATGAAGGCCGCCGCGCGTGCTTGCTCGAACGTCTCGGCGACAACGAGGGCAATCGGTTGGCCGAAGAACAAGATCTTGTCACTGGCGAGTTGGGGTGCGCTAGTCGATGTTTTCGGGCCCTGCGCGGGCACGTTCTGATGCGTCATGACGAGCAAGACGCCCGGCGCCTTTTCGGCTGCTGCCGTATCGATCGCACTCATCCGGCCGGTTGCGATCGTGGCTTGAACCAAGAAGCCATAAGACATCTTGCCGCCGACATCCTTATATTCAGCCGCATAGGTCGCCGCGCCGACGACCTTAAGGGGGCCGTCGACACGATCGAGCGATTTTCCGATGACCCCGCCTGCCTGATCGAGAGGCGTCTGACCGACCGGGTTGTTCATGTTGATCATGATGGGCTCCTCACGCCGATTGGGTGGCGGCGGTCAACACGGCGTTCAAGGCGCGGCGGACCAACGGGATTTTAAAATTATTCTCGCCATAGCCCTTCGCGCCGACGAGGACGGCATCGGCCGCATGGTCGAGCAACGCTTTGTTGGCCGTCTGTCCAGCCAACATCGCTTCGGCCTGCGGTTCGCGCCACGGCTTATGGGCCACGCCGCCGAACGCCAGTCTGGCTGATCCGATCTTGCCGTCCGAGGCGTCCACGATGGCGGCTACCGAGACGAGCGCGAAGGCATAAGAGGCCCGATCGCGCACTTTGCGGTAGATTTGAACGCCCTTCGGCGGCGCCGGGAGCGTCACGGCCGTGATGATCTGACCATGCTGCAGGGTCGTTTCGATCTGCGGCGTGTTGCCGGGAAGGCGATGGAGATCCGCAATCGGGATCGATGCCGTCTGGCCATCGGGCGTCACCGTCTCGACGGTCGCATCGAGCACCCGCATCGCGACCGCCATATCTGACGGGTGAGTCGCGATACAATCCTGGCTCGCCCCAAGGATCGCGTGAATGCGGTTGAAGCCCTCCAGCGCGGCACAGCCCGAGCCGGGCTCGCGCTTGTTACAGGGCTTGGACGTGTCGTAAAAATAGTAGCAACGCGTGCGTTGGAGGAGGTTTCCGGCCGTTGTCGCCTTATTGCGGAGCTGTCCCGAGGCACCCGACAAGAGCGCGCGGCTGAGCACCCCATAATGCTGACGCACGCGGGAGTCGGCCGCGAGATCGCTGTTTCGAACCATGGCGCCGATCCGCAAACCGCCCTCTGGCGTGTCGTCGATCGCCGCAAGCGACAGGCGATTGACGTCGACCAGGTGGGTGGGTGTCTCGACCTCGAGCTTCATCAGATCAAGAAGATTGGTGCCGCCGGCGATGAATTTGGCATTGGTATTGTCGGCCACCGCCTTCGCGGCGGCGACGACGCTATCTGGGCGCTCGAACGTGAAGCTCTTCATAGCGTTGCTCCCGATGCGTCCTTGATGGCCGCCACGATGTTCGGGTAGGCGGCGCACCGACAAATATTGCCGCTCATCCGCTCGCGAATTTCGTCATCGGTCAGTGCTGGATCCTGCGTGAGATCGGCCGTCACGACGCTCGGCATTCCGGCCTTATGCTCGCTCAACATGCCGGCCGCAGAGCAGATCTGACCTGGGGTGCAATAGCCGCATTGGAATCCGTCGTGATGGACGAAGGCCGCTTGCAGCGGATGCAGCACATCACCCTTGGCGAAACCCTCGATCGTCGTGATTTTATCGTCCTCATGCATCGCCGCGAGGCTCAGGCAGGAGTTGATCCGTCGTCCGTTGACCAGCACCGTGCAGGCGCCACACTGGCCGTGATCGCAACCCTTCTTCGAGCCGGTCAAACCGAGATGCTCGCGCAACGCGTCAAGAAGCGTGGTTCTCGTATCGAGATTCAAGGCCTTGTCGCTGCCATTGACCGTCAACCGGACAGCCATCGTTGAGAGACCGGGGTCTGTCGGCAGAACAGGAGGCGCCACCGGGTTCACTTCGGCCGCGAAGCCGGGGCGGACAAAACCGAGGACCGCAAAGGCCGCGCCACCCTCGATCACTTGCCGGCGTGTGACGCCGAACGGCGTATCGTCGTCGAGACTCATGATGTTCCTCGTCGTGTACCGGCGGGAGCGCAAGCCTTCGGGACATATTCCCAAGAAGAAAGGGCTAGCGTCGGGCAATGGCCGCTGTTGCGAACCATTCCAATCTAGATGTCGAACGCGAGGACGCTCCGCTTAGGTCCACGCATCTTGCGCGACATCCCGCCGCCGACGTGACCGACCGGAGGGGTCTATCGTGAGGTAAGACTTAAGGTAGGCAGCACATAGGTGGGCTTATGCGAGGTTGCCGCCAGCATGTCGCGTAAGGTCGCATCGTCGATGTCTTGCAGAAGGCCGGTTCGGACCAGCGCAGTCTTGAACCCGGCGCTCTCACCTCCCAGCACGTCATGCTCAAGGCTATCACCGATACAGAGAACGCGGGCCGGATCATTGCCGACGCTCTTGGCGGCGTGCCGATAAATCGCACCGAACGGCTTTCCGACATAGGTTACACGGCCGCCAAGGGTCTCGTAGATTGCCGCGATGGCGCCGGACGAGGGCTGCGGCCCCTCGCTCGTCAGCATCATGCGATCGGGATTGGCGCAGAGCGCCGGGACGTGACGCGCTGCCGCCGCTACCAACATGTTGCTGTAATGGTCGAGGCTGGTCCGGGGACAGTCGCTGCCCGCCATGACGATGAAATCCGCGCTTTCGGGTTCGGCCACGACAATCAGGTCGAGGCCGTCGAGGCCATAATCGTCGCCCTGTTTGCCAATGATGTGGACCCGGCACCCGGCTTCGAAAGGCTCGCCGAACGCTCCCGTCCGCAAGCCCTGCCACGTGACCTCACCCGAACTGACCAGCGACGAATAACTCGATCGCGGAAAGCCGATCGCCTCGATGCGGGCCATGTTGGGGCCGGTGCGTTTGCCCGAATTGGTTAGCACGATGACGATCTTGCCAGCTGCCGTCAGCCGCGACATCGCCTCGACCGCACCTGGATAGGGCGTCTTGCCATCATGCATGACGCCATATTGGTCGATCAGAAAAGCATCGAAGCGGGTCATGATCTCGTCGAGACCATCGATGAACGTCGACATCGTCATACCGTTTCGATCCTCTTGCCGTGTCTCAGGCCGTATTCAATCCGCGGCGGGCGAGCCATGCCGCGCCGCAGGCCGCCTCCGCATGCGCTGGGGGCAGCAAAGCAACGCCCGTCAGGCGGGATCGGATGCGCGACCACGCTGCATTGTTGGCCCCGCCGCCGACGGTGCGGATCGACACGAGCGGCGGCCCGCCGAGTTCGGCAAGCCGACGATAGCCAAGCGCTTCGACCGCCGCGACGCCTTCGAGAAGCCCTTGGAAGAAGGTCGCGTCCGACGCGGGGCGCGGTTCGCAACGAGACGGCAGCGCCGGGTCGTTGATCGGGAATCGTTCTCCGGGGCCGGGCAGGGGATAATAATCGAGGCCGGTCGGCGTGTCGGCATCGAGCTCCGGTTCGAGAGCGCGCATTCGCTCGGCCGTGAAGAAGCCGAGCAGGGCCGTTCCGCCGCTGTTCGAGGCGCCGCCCGCAAGCCACATGTCGCCGATCCGGTGGCTGTAGATGCCATAGGCAGGCGCGAAGATCGGGGCATCGCAGAGAAGCTTCAGGACCAGCGTCGAGCCGAGCGATGTGACGCCCTCGCCGAGACCTGTAGCCCCTGTCGCCAGAAAGGCCGCGCAGCCATCCGTCGTGCCGGCCACGACCAGGGTCGTCGGTTCGAGCCCGAAGGCTGCTTCGGCCTCTGCCGCGATCGGGCCGATCGGCGTTCCGGCCGCCACAACCTTCGGCAACAGACCGATCCGGAGACCGGTGGCGGCGATCCAGTCCGGCCAGCACCGCTCGACCGGGTCATAACCGGTCTTCAAGGCGTTGTTCTCGTCGGAGGTGCCGAACCGCCCCGTCAACCGCGCCGCGATCCAATCGGCCTGGTGCAGAATACGAACGGTCCCGGGCTGATCCTGAAGCGCCAAGGCTCGGCCGAGCGCCGAGGTCGCGCCCCGCGCGGCATTGCCGTCGGGCGCCACGCCGCCGATGCGGGCCACGATCTCGGGCGGGCACGTATCGTTGTAGAGGCTGGCCCTGCCGATCGGCTGACCGGCCTCGTCGACCGCCAGCACCGTGCCGGAGGTTCCGTCAACCGCGATGGCACGCACGCATGCGATATCGATCGTCCCGAGGATCTGGTGCAATGCCGTCTCGGTCGCAGTCCACCAGACCTCCGGGTCCTGGGTGATCCGTGCCCCGACTCGGTCGGGGGGCGCCATCGGCACGGCGGCGCTTGCCACGACACGATCCGAGGCGTCGATCGCGACGATCCTGACGCCCGACGTGCCGATATCAATGCCGAGGACGAGAGTGTCGGCCGGCCGATCGGCGTTCGTCATGCCGGTGTCCGGTCGAGCGCCTGACGATATTTCTCCGCGTCCCAGCCGAGCAGGGCGGCTTCGTCGTCATGGGTCAGATAGGCCAGCGGCGCGTCGGCGGGCAGGCGCGACATGACGTCGGCGAGGCAGCCGCCGAGCGCCCGCATGGCGGGTGTCGCGTCCTTGCGGAACAGCACGCCCGCGCCGGGTACGACCAGCATCGGCGGATTGGTACGGCCGGAGCGCGCGATAGCCTCGGCGACGCTTTCGCCGGGCTGTGACGTGATGATCGAGGGTCCGAGAAAGATCACATGATCGGGGTAGAGCGAGCCGCCGGCCGCGAGGCGACACACGCTCGCCTCCACGCCGAGCCCATGCAGCGCCGCATCGGCGATCTCATAGGCGGTGCCCTCCGCCAGCGCCGCGAGCGTCGCATCATCGGCGGGGCTCGCCGGCTTTTTCGGGACGCGCAGGCGGCGCACCACCTCGGTCAGGAGGGCATCGGCCTCCTCAACGGTGTCGGCCGCCACCACGAGGCCGTGGTTTGCCAGCACAAGGATGGTGGTGTCCGGCTTCAGTTCCGCGACGATCGCCTGAGTAAGCGGCACGCCCGGCCGCGCATAAGGCACGACCACATAGGGCAGACCCGCGAGCGGAGCCGCCACGCGGTCGCGCACGTCGGAGCGGACCGCATGCGCGAGTGTCTCGACGCAATGGACGTGAACCACGATCCGCTGCGGCAGCACGGCGTGTAGGGTCGTCTCGATCGAGGGACGAAGCTTGTTGTCGTTGAGGTCCTGCCGGACGAAATCGACGCTCGTCTCACAGGCCGGGTCATTGCGTTTCAACGCGTCGAGCAGCGGCTCGAGCGCGACCGGCACCATGATGTCGCGTGTTTCAGCCTCGGCCAGCCACGTGCCGGAGGCTTTCACCCAGAGAACGCCGTCGATCTTGATCGAGACGTTGCCCCCCGGACCCTGAACCAGCGACGGATCGGACCCGACGCGGACCGCGAGCGCCGCCAAGGCGAGGCTTTCGGGCGATGTCTCGCGAAGCTGCATCATGCGGCGGCATCCATCCAGTGTTCGAAGTCTTGACGCTCGGATGGCGTCATATGCAGGCTGTGTTTGGTGCGGCGTTGCAGGATGTCGGCCGATGTCTTGGCCCATTCGGTACGCTGCAGGAATTCCGCTTCGCGCTGATACAGCAGGCCGCCGAAGTGCCGGCCGAGATCGTTGAGCCTGGTCGCGCCTGTCAGCAACTCGCGCGCCCGCGTTCCGTAAAGATGCGCGTAATGTTCGGCCAAGGCGGGCGGCAGCCAGGGCGTCTCGGCCTGCAGCGTCGCAAGGAATGCGTTGAAATTGGCATCTTTGATGTCGCCGCCCGGCAGCGCTTCCTTCGCGGTCCAGGCTTTCCCGGCGGCCGGGAAGGTCGTGGCGAGTTTGTCGAGCGCATGTTCGGCGAGTTTGCGAAATGTCGTGATCTTGCCGCCGAAGACCGACAGCATGGGCGCCTGGTTCTCGGGCTCGTCCACTTCGAACACGTAGTCGCGCGTCACGGCCGATGCATTGGCTTCCGCGTTATTGTCGTAGAGCGGACGCACGCCCGAAAAGCTGTGGCGGATGTCAGCCTTGGTGAGCGGCTTCACGGCGTAGCGGTTCACGACCCGCAGCAGATACTCGATCTCCTTCAGCTCGATCGCGACGTCTTCGGGTCGACCCTCATAGGGGATGTCGGTCGTGCCGATGAGGCAGAGGTCACCCTCATAGGGGTTTACGAAAATCACGCGCTTGTCGTCGTTCTGCAGCAGGTAGGCCTGCGGCCCGTCCCAGAATTTCGGCACCACGATATGGCTGCCTTTGACGAGCCGAACCTTATACTGGCTGTTACGCCCTGCGATGCGGCCAAGAACATCCTCGACCCAGGGGCCGGCCGCATTGATCAGGGCGCGCGCCTTGACCGTGCTGGTCGTGCCGTCCTGCCCGCGCATCTCGATCTGCCAGAAACCATCGATGCGCCGTGCGGAAGTGGCGGCCGTTCGCGGCAGCACTGTCGCGCCGCGCAACTTAGCGTCGAGGGCGTTGAGGATCACAAGGCGCGCGTCGTCGACCCAGCAATCGGAATATTCGAAAGCTGTCTTGTAGGCGGGCTTGATCGATTTCCCCTCCGGATCGCGCCGAAGATTGATGCGACGCGAGGGGGGAAGCAGTTTGCGGCCCCCGAGGTGATCGTAGAGAAACAGCCCCAATCGAACCATCCAGGCGGCGCGCTGTTCGGGCGAATGGGGCAGCACGAAGCGCATCGGCCAGATGATGTGCGGCGCGGCGCGCATCAGCACCTCCCGTTCGATCAGCGCCTCGCGCACCAGCCGGAACTCGTAATATTCGAGATAACGTAAGCCGCCGTGGACGAGCTTACCGGAGCGCGAACTGGTGCCTTCGGCGAGATCGCCCTTCTCGCACAGCAGGGTCTTCAAGCCACGGCCGGCCGCATCCCGCGCGATCCCGGCTCCGTTGATGCCTCCACCGATGATCGCGAGATCGATCGTGCCGTAATCCACCATGAGGCGCCATCCTTCACCCAAGTTGCCGCGTCTGTTAGCAGAGGTTGAGCAGCGGCTCGCCCTTGATATAGCGTCGCACATCCTCGGCGGCCTGTTCGGCCGCATAAGTCACGGTCCGGACCGAGGCGCCCGCGATATGCGGCGTCAGCGTGACGTTCGGCAGCTTGAGCAGCGGCCAATCGGGCGGCACCGGCTCGACCGCGAATGTCTCCAGCATGGCGCCGCGCAGATGGCCGCTCGCCAAAACATCGTAGAGCGCGTCGTAATCGACCATCGGGCCGCGCGCCGTGTTGACGAAGATGGTGCCGGGCCGCATCCGCGCGAAGGCATCGCGGCCGATAAAGCCCGTCGTTTCCGGCGTGACCCGCGAATGGAGCGTGATGACGTCGGATTGCTCCAGCAACGTCTCGAGCCCGACATGCTCGACGCCATCGGCTTTGTCGGCGGCACTGATCTGCACATAGGGATCGGCCACCAGAATTTTGCATCCGAAGGCCTTCAGCAGTTTGACGACGCGGCTGCCGATCGCGCCATAGCCGATGATGCCGACCGTCATCTCGTTAAGTTCCCGGCCGGTCGTGTCGGCCCGGTAGAGTTCACCGCGCCAAATACCCTGGCGCAGCGCTTCATGCCCGGCGCGGATCATCCGGGTTTCCGACAGAATGGCGCCGATCGCGAATTCCGCGACCGCGCTGGCGTTGCGGCCGGGGGTGTTGACCACCTTGATGCCGCGCTCGCGGGCCGCCGTCATGTCGATGTTGACGGGACCGCCGCGCGACACGGCGACGAATTTCAGCGCCGGCATCCGATCCATCATGGCGCCCGACAGGGGCGACAGATGGGTGACGAACAATTCGGCATCGCCGACGAACGCGACGATCTCGTCCGGGTCGCCAAGATATTCCTTCAGTCCGCTCAACGCAGAGCCCGCATAGCCATGCTCCATCGGCACGTCCGGCCAGGGCTGTTCGAGGGTGCGGATCGTCTGGTCGTTGCCGCAGGCCGCCACGATCTTGTCGGCGAAGACCGAAGGCAGCATGAAACGGTCGCCCACGATGGCGATGACCTTACCCATGATGACGCTCTCTCCGTTGTTCGTGCAGCGCATGCCAAACGGGCGCGCTGGCCTTTCGTCCCGCCACATAGGCGGGGAACAGGCGATCGTAGCGGTCGACCAGGATCGGGTCGGGGTCGAGCGCGGGTTGCAACAGCGGGCGCACCCAATCCTCCGCACAGGCCGACAGATCGGGGTAGAAGCCGAGCGCGACCGCCGCGATCATGGCGACGCCGGCCGCGCCCGCTTCTTCGCGGCTGCTGGTTCTGATCCGGGCGCCGAGCACCCCGCCCATGATGGTCCGCATGGCCTTGCTGCGCGCCGCGCCCCCGGTCACCCGGATTTCGGCCGGAACGCCGCCCATTACGGCGTAGCAATCGCGCGCCGCGAAGGCGAGCCCCTCGAAGACGGCACGCATCAGGTCGCTGTAGCCGTGCCGCACCGACAGGCCGAGGAATTGCGCCCGTGCGGTCGGGTCGACGAACGGGCCGCGCTCCCCCGCTTCCGAGATGTAGGGATGGAAGATCAGGCTTCCGGGTTCGGCGCTGAGCACGCGCGCATCGACGCCGGCCAGAAGATCGCGCCGCGAGATCGAGACATCATGGTCGCTGAGAACGCCGCGCGCGAGGTCGAGCAACCAGTCAATGTTGATGGTCGAGGCCATGTTGGACTGCAGTTGCGCGAAGGCTCCGGCGATCGGAAACGCCATCGTGTAGCCGGTGCAGTCCGGGTTGAGCACGACATCGTCGATCGAGGATGCCAGCCGCGCGTGCATGCCGGTCGAGCCGATGACGGTGCAGCCCGCTTGCGCCTCGGGATCGAACAGGCCGGCGCCGAGAATGGTCGTGATGACATCGACATAGCCGAGCACGATCGGCAGCCCGGGCTCGAAGCCGATCTCGCGCGCCGCGACGTCGGTCAGTTCTCCGACCTCGCGCATGCCATCGACGATGGGCGGGATCAGCCGTGCCTCGTCGGTCAAGCCGAGGGCTGCCACCACCGCGGGGTCGACGGCACGGGTCCGCATGTTGCCGTAGGTGAAGATGCTTTCGGATGGATCGCAGGCCCGCACGCCGGTCAGCTTGAAGTAGAGCCAGTCCTTACAATGCAGCGCTGTCGCGGCGCGCGCCACCACATCGGGCCGGTGGCGCTTCAGCCACAGGAGTTGGGTGCCTTGCTGGCAGGCATTCACGCCCGATCCGGTCCGCTCGAAGATCGCACGACCCTCTGGCGCATCCCGGATCGTCTGGGCGATGTCGCCCGCTCGCGCATCGAGCCATAACCACGCGGGCGCGACCGGCCGTCCGTCGTCGTCGATCAGCCACGTGCCATCTCCTTGCGCCGTCACCGCGATGGCGGCCGTGCGGCGCTCGAGATCGGGCACCAGCCCGGCCAGCCCCCGCAGCGTCGCGGCGGTGTCGCTCCACGTGCGGGC
The DNA here is from genome assembly GCF_004323635.1 of Lichenihabitans psoromatis. Classification (NCBI taxonomy): domain Bacteria; kingdom Pseudomonadati; phylum Pseudomonadota; class Alphaproteobacteria; order Hyphomicrobiales; family Lichenihabitantaceae; genus Lichenihabitans; species Lichenihabitans psoromatis. The sequence goes on along the minus strand of NZ_CP036515.1, from coordinate 428,046 downwards.
CATGTCCTGCTCGGCCCCAACGCCGTCGATGCTCTCGTATGTGTTGGGCAGCGCGAAACAGGCGATCTGCTCGCCCCGTCGCGTGAACGCGACCGACTTGATGACGGAGGTGCCGGCATCGATCCCGATCAGGAGATCACGGATCATGCCGGCGTCATCCCATGCGCCAGCGCTTGGCCGGTCCCTGGATCGAAGAGATGCAGGTCGGCGGCCTCAACGCCGAACGGCGTCACGGTGCCGAGCTTGGTCCTGACCCGCTCGCTCGTCACCGAAACGAGCAGCTTGCCGGCCACCTCGGCCGCCACATGCGTCTGGTCGCCGAGCCACTGGTTCGAAACGATCTTGGCCGAAAAGGCTCCCGAGCCGATCTTCACCTTGTGGGGCCGGACGCCGACCACGATTTTGGTCCGATGGCCGACCGCAGCGCGAACCGCCGGTGTGAGGCCCACGCCTCCGAAGTCGAGCACGGGGCCGTTTTCGATCGCGAGCCGGGCGATGCCGCCGGTCTCGACCACATGGGCGTCGAACACGTTCATCGGTGGTTCTCCGATGAAGGTCGCGACGAACAGATTGGCGGGCCGATCCTTCAGATCCTTTTGGCTGGCGAATTGCTGCAGGATGCCGCCTTCCATGACGGCGATCCGGTCGGCCAGCGCATTGGCCTCGGTCTGGTCGTGGGTCACGAAGATGGCGGTCATCCCGTTCTGGTTCAGCAGGCTCTTGATGCGGCCGCGCAAAACCGATCGCAACTGTGGCTCGAGTTGTCCCATGGGCTCGTCGAGCAGGTAGAGATCGGCCTTGCGGACCAGCGCGCGCGCCAGCGAGGCACGTTGTTGTTGCCCCCCCGAGATCGACGATGGGTAGCGATCGAGAATCGACTCGATCTCGACCAGGGCCGCAATCTCAGCCACGCGCTTATCGGTTTCGTCGCGCGAGACCTTGGCGCTCTTCAGCGCGAAGGCGATGTTCTCTCGCACCGTCAGTGGCGGATAAAGCGAGTAGCCCTCGAACGCCATGGCGACGTTGCGCTTGGCTGGCGGCAACGCATTGATCGACCGGCCCGCCAGGGTGATTGTGCCGGACGAGACCTCCTCGAAACCCGCCACCATGCGCAACGTCGAGGTTTTGCCGCAGCCGGACGAGCCAAGCAGGGCCACAATCTCGCCTTTGGCGATATCCATGTCGAGTTGGCGAACAGCGTGAACCGGCCCCTTGCCGCGCCGGTGATAAAGCTTGTTGACGCCGGTCAGAGCCAGGGCGGTATCGGTCATCGGAGCCTCCCGGCCGTTGCGGCGGTCGGCGTTGTGCGAGCCATGCGAGTGCCGCTGGCGCCGTCGAACAGCAGGACGGCCGTGGGGTCGATCGTCAGATAGGCACGACCATGGGCGCGGTCGGCGCTGGCAGGGTCTCCCGACGAGGCGAGCAATTCGCGGCCATCGAGCGTTTTGACGAGAAACACGTAACGCTCGTTGAGCGGCGTGACCGCCAGAACGTCGACTGGGATCGCGTCATCGGCCGCGCCATCGTGCAACACGAGATCCTCCGGCCGCATCCCCAAGATGCAGGCTTGCCCCGGTTTCATGTCGAAGCCGTCGCCGATGTGCACGCGCGTGTTGGCGATCGTGACCGTCAGGCCGGCTCCGTTGCGGGTCGGCTCGCAGGGGAGCAGGTTGATGGTCGGATCACCGAACAATCGCGCGATCTCGACGCTGGCCGGGGCGTTGTAGACCTCTTCCGAATCAGCGATCTGAGCGACTTTGCCGTTCAGCATCACGACGATTCGGTCGGCCAGCGCCATCGCCTCCTTATAGTCCTGCGTCACATAGAGCGCGGTCGCGTTGTAGCGGCGCAGCAGGTTGGGTAATTCGAGGCGCATTTCGTAGCGCAGCTTGGCGTCGACGTTCCGCAACGGATCGTCGAGCAGCAGCAGTTCGGGTTCGGCCACGAGGGCGCGCGCCAAGGCGGTGCGCTGCTTCTGGCCGTTCGATAGCTCGCGCGGGCTGTGGCCGAGCACATGGTCGATCTTGAGCATCTTGGCGATGGCCTGGACGCGCGTATAGATCTGATCTTTCGGCGTGTCGGTCGCGGTGAGGCCCGACGCGACATTGGCGTAAGCCGACATATGCGGGAACAGCGCGAAATTCTGAAACGCCATGCCGATGCCGCGCGCTTCCGGGCTGTCGGTCGTCACATCGCGCCCGGCGATATGAACCGATCCGCCATCCGGCTCTTCGATGCCGGCGATCAGACGGAGCAGAACCGTCTTGCCGGCCCCGGAGGGGCCGAAAATCGCGACGATCTCGCCGCGATCCACCCTGAGCGCGACCGCATCGACCGCTGTGCCGGTCTTGAACGTCTTGGTGAGGCCTGAGAGTTCGAGCTGGGCCATGGTCAACCTTTCACCGCGCCGAGCGACAAGCCTTCGACGAGATAGCGCTGAGCGTAGAGAGCCAGCAGCAACGTCGGCGTGACCGAGAGCACGATGGCGGCCGCGATCTGTCCATATTGAATGCCGGATGCGGTCACGAAGGCGAGCGCTCCCACCGTGACGGGCTGCTTGTCGGCCGAGGCCAAGATCAGCGCGAACACAAAGTTGTTCCAACAGAAGATGAAAGACAGCAGCCCAGCCGCCGCGATGCCGGGGCCGGCGAGCGGGATCGCGATCTTGGTCAGAGCCTGCCACCAATTATGACCGGACACGCGATAGGCACTTTCGATATCGGGGCTGATATCTTCGAAATAGCCCCGCACGATCCAAAGGATCAGCGGCAGAGCGATCAACTGATAAACCCAAATCAGACCGATATAGGTGTCGCTGAGGTGGATCTCCTGAAAATACAGGGAGAGCGGCAGCAGCACGAGAAGCGGCGGCGCGAAGCGGAACGACAGCAGCGTGAAGGCGATATCTTCCTTGCCGATGAATTTGAACCGCGCGAACGCATAGGCGGCCGGCACGCCCAGCACCAAAGCGATGCCGACCGAGACGGTCGAGAGGATCACGCTGTTGAGGAGATTATGCATGAACGGAATGTCGAGCGTGCCGGCGCTGCTTTGCAGCTTGCCCGAGATCAGCGCGGTGTAATTGCCGAGCGTCGGCTGGAAGAAGAGGCTCGGCGGAATACGCAGGATCGTGTCGTTGTTCTGGAACGACATCAAGAAGATCCAGACGATCGGAAACATGAAGAACAGCACGATCAAAGTCAGGGCGATGCTCTTGAGCACGCGGACGAGAGGCGATGAGTGATCCATAGGTTTTGCCTCCCTTACGCGTGGCCGCGAGCGCGTTCGCGCAGTTTCAGCCAGTTCTTGATGAAGACGTTCGACAGGAAATAGGTGATGGCCCACAGGATCATCAGCATCGCGGCCGATTTGCCGACGTTCGTATATTGGAAGAACTGCAGGTAGGACTCGACTTGGAAGACCATCAGCCGATTGCCTGGGCCGCCTTGCGTCATGGCATAGATGATGTCGAATTGCTGGATGCTGTCGAGAAGCCGGAACAGCACCGCCGTGATGATGTAGGGGGTTAGCATCGGCAGCGTGATGCGAAAAAACACAAAGCTGGTCGGTACACCGTCGAGCGCCGCGGCCTCGAACGGCTGCGGCGGCAGCGAGCGTAGGCCCGCCAGCAACAGGATCATGATGAATGGGGTGTAGACCCAGGTATCGACAAGCACGACGGTGAAGAGCGCCGTCGTCGGGCTCGAGGCCCAGCGGAAGTCACTCAGGCCGACGAGGCTGACCAGATAGGACAAGACTCCGAAATTCGGGTTGGTCATGAGCTTCCACATCAGCGCCGCGATGGCGGGCGCCGTCATCAGCGGAAGCAGCAGCATGATCGAGATGAAGTTGTTGATGCGGCTTTGTTTGCGGAGCAGCAACGCGATGCCAAGGCCGAGCAGGAGCTCCACCACCACGGTCAGCACCGTGTAGGCGAGCGACACATAGACAGTGTTCCAAAACTCGCTATCGCCGAGGAAGCCGATGTAATTGCCGAACCAGATGAAGCCCTTCATGCTCGGCAGGTTCAGCCTGTATCGCAGCATCGAATAATAGACAGCCGTCACGAAGGGGACGAGCACGGCCACGCAGACGAGCAACGCCGGCATACTGAGCAGGTAGGGAAGGGCGCGCCGGAACGCGGGCGAGGAGCCCTTGCGGCGCGGCGGCGCGGTTTCGGCGAGCGTGGACATGGCGGGTCCTTGGCGAATGAACGAAGCGTCGCGGTCGGCTGCTTCAGCGCAGCCGACCAACGTCGAAGGAGCGGCACATGCGACCGACCCGGAGCAGTGTCGGAACGAGGGGACGGCGTCCCCTCGTTCTCGATCATGGAGCTTTCCGGCTTAGCCGAGCCCGGCATCCTTCAGTTGCTGGTCGGTGCTGGCCGCGAGCTTGTCGAGGCCTTCGTCGACCGGGATCTCCTTCGACACCATCTGCTGCAGGGTCGAGGCCCATTCGGTGGTGAGATCGGAGAACAAGGGCTGTGCCGTGAAGTAGATCTTGGCACCCGGCGCTGAGGCATCGAGCTGGTCGATGTAGCCGGGATAGCTCTTATTGATCTTGGTGCGCCATTCGCCGTCGGCCGCGACCGATGCGCGGACGGGGTTCACGAAGTCCATCTTCCGCGCGCCGAACATGCCGTGTTCGACCGAGGACGCCCATTGCATGAACGCCCAGGTGGCATCCTTCTGCTTGCCGAAGCTCGACATGGCGAGGGACCAGATCCACACATTCGGGGTCGGCGCCTTGGCGGCCGGGTTGGGCGCAAAGGCATGGAAGCCGAGGCTGCCGGCTTCCTTATTGTCGCCGCCGTTCATGAAATAACCGAGGATGTCGGCGTCGTAGATCATGCCCGACGCGCCTGCGCCGAGGTCGGTTCCGACCTGATACCAGGTATAGGTCGACCAGTTCTTGGGGCCGGAATCCTGGATCATCTTGACCCAATCGGCATGGAACGCCTTGGACTCCTTGGTGTTCATGGCGGCCTTGAGCTTACCGTCCGTGACCGTGAAATCCTTTTGGCCGAAATTCGTATAGGCCGAGAGGAAACCCGGATGGATGGTGGCCCAGGAGCGCGATCCGCGCACGCCTACGCCATAGGGGCCGCCTGCGTCCTTCTGGAATTTGGCGGCGCCGTCCATCAGTTCGGCCATGTTGTTCGGCGGCTTCATGCCGAGCTTGTCGAACATCTTCTTATTGTAGGTGAGGCTGTTCATCTCGTAGCCCCACGGAATGCACCATTGCTTGGCATCCGCCGAGCCGAGCGCCGCACCGGGGACGCCGTTCCAGGCTGTCGAGGCGCGGAGGCCCGGCAGCACATCGTCCCACCTATAGTTGGGGTTGGTCTTGTCGGCACTCTCGATATAGGGCTTCAGATCTTCGATCCAGCCGGCGGGGCCGTAGGTCCAGGTCTGGTAGGCGCCGGTCATGAACGCATCATACTGGTCGGATTTCGAGGAGAGGGCCGCCACCACCTTGTCGAAATAGACGTCTTCCGGGAACACGTCGTAGGTGACGTTCATGCCGGTCAATGTCTTGAAGGATTCAATGTCGGCGATCATGGCGTCGGCATAGGGATGTTTGTTGAGCAGCAGCCGGATCGTCTTGCCCTTATTGGCTTTCCAATCGAAATCGGCCGCCATCGCGTTGGTCGAGGCGAGGCCGAGCAGCGAGTGAGCTGCCGCAGCGCCGATCCCCAATTTCGCCGTCCGGTCCATCAATTCGCGGCGGCTGAGGCGCTTCTTGGTAAAGGCCTCGAATAGATCTTTCTCTTTATCGTGCATGGTGTCCGTCCTTGTGGTTCGACCCTTGGAATCGTTTCTTGTTTTTGATCGTCGAGGGTTCGTTGACCCGGACGACTGCCCGGACCACCGGTCCGGACGAGCAACCGAACCCTTACGGGTCCGGCGAGAGATCGACGAGGCTGCGCGCCGTTCGTTCGTCGGTCAAAAGGCCATGCAGCAGCCCACTGGCCAGAATGGCGCGGATCGCGGCCGGTTTGGCCTGTCCCCCCGCCACCGCGACCAATTTGCCGCGCGCAAGATCCTCGAACGACAGCGACATGGTCCGGGCTGACAGATCCGTCTCGACCCGCTTGCCCCGATCGTCGAAGAAATGGCCAAGAATTTCACCTCTGGCGCCGGCCTGCTTGATGGCGGTCATCTCGCAGCGCTCGATCATGCCTGAGGCCGTCAGCGATGCATCGCCGCCGTCCGTCGTGCCGATGCCGACAAATTTCAGCGACGCCTCGCGCGCGAGGTCGAACACCGCTTCAATGCCTTTTTGCGCCATGAGGATGGCCCGATCCTCGGCTGAGTTCAGCACGAACGGCAACGGCATCACGTAGGTCTCGGCGTCGGTGCGTTCCGCGACGCGATTGATGACGTCGAAGGGGTTCGCCTCGAATTTTCGCGTAAACCCGCCGAGCAGCGACACAAAGCGCGTGCCGCCGGCCTTGGTGCGGGGCAATTGGTTGATGCAGGCCGCCAGCGTTCGCCCATGTCCGAGGCCGATCACCGGATCATCGCGCTTTTCCAGGGCCGCCCGGAGAAAGCGGGCGCCCAGCATGCCGAGCGAGCGGAGCGGCAACGGATCGAGATCGACGGTCGGCGCAACCTCGCAGAGCGCCAGTCCATACAGGGACCGAAGCTTGTCTTCGAGTGCGACACATTCGGCCACCTCGCCATCGATGAACACGCGGATCAACCCGTCGCGGTTGGCGCGGGCGATGAGCCGATGGGCTTTGACGCTTTGTATGTTCATGCGGGTGGCGACTTCGCCCTGCGTCAAACCGCCGATGAAATGAAGCCAGGCGGCGCGGGTTGCCAAGCTTTCATCATCCTCGATTGACGACATGTTCCAGGCCAAGGCCAAACCATCATGCTCCCGTGTAAAATTTCTTTTCTGCTGTAAAAATTTTCACAGCGCGCGATGGTCGTCAAGCCGAATTCGATTTGGCACTGCACCAATTCGATCTGCGACCTCCGAGCGGCAAGCGAGGCGACTTCTTCAGACAAGAAGCGTAGTTTGCGGATCGAACGTAAACTCCGTCGGCGGTCGGCCAGCATGGCTCGCGGCGCTGGCCTATCTCACATCGGGGAGCTGGATGCTGGCTGAGGACGGACGAACGGGGAACCACACGCGGGCCTTGAGCATCGCGGCCGGCATCTTCCTGGCCATCGCGGTGGTCACAGCGGGTTGGGATTATTGGCTCGACGTCCGCCAAGCCGACCGGATCGCGCATGACAATGCTGTCGTGTTGCGGGCCGAACGGGTTCTTTCGACCCTAAAAGATGCCGAAACGGGCCAACGCGGCTTTCTTCTCACCGGCGAAGAGCCGTATCTCTCTCCCTATACGGCGGCGATCCCTGCCTTCGAAGCCGATACGGCGGCCTTGCATCGGCTGGTCGGAGAACGGGCCGACAAACTCATCGACCTCGCACGGCAGCGGCTGGATAGCGCCGGCAAGGGGATCGAAATCCTTCGAACCCAGGGGCGCGATGCGGCGATGGCGGCCGTCCGGAACGGGCGTGGCAAAGCCCTGATGGATCAGGTGCGCGGCGAAGTTGCGGATCTGCAGCTGAGCGCGACCGCGTCGATCGGCCGGATGGAAAACGGTCTTCAACAATGGACCTCGTTCTTGCGGGTGGTTTCGCTGATATCGACGCTGCTGGCGTTCGGCATCGCGGCTTACATCGCGTTGAAGCGCCGTCGCGAGCATCTCAGAAGCAGTGCCTTGCTGGCGGGCGTCTTCGAAAATGCACCGGTCGGGCTCGGCTTTCTCGACGCGTCGCTGCGAGTCGAGCAGATCAATGGCGCGCTCGCCAAGATGAGCGAACGGGCTTTGAGCGCGGCCTTGGGGGCCAGCATCTGGGATGTCATGCCGCAATTGCGCGATGTGCTCACCGACCGCCTGCAAGCGGTGGTCGAGGGGGGGCGCCCGATTTCCAATGTCGAAGTGCAGGCGCAGAGCACCAACAACAGCAAGGATATCCGCGAGTATCAGGTCAGCTTCTATCCGCTGGCCAGCGCCGTTGCGCCGAGCGCCAAAGCCAAGAGCCGGGCGGGTGTCGGGATGGTGATCACCGACGTGACCTCCCGCAAGCGGGCGGAACGGTGGCTACGCGAGAGCGAGGAGCGGTTCCGCACGCTGACCCAATCCAGTTCCTCGATGATCTGGATTACCGATGCGGCCGGCGCTTTCATCAAGGCGCAGCCCGAATGGCAAGCCTTCACGGGCCAGGAGCCCGAGGCGTCCATGCTGTGGGGTTGGTTGGATGCGGTGCATCCGGACGACCGGCTTCGCACCCAACATGGGTGGGAGGCGGCGATCGGCGCTGGCGTCCCGTTCACGCTGGAGCATCGCCTGCGGCGGCACGACGGGACGTGGCGTCACATGGACGTCAGCGCGGCGCCCATCCTCGACCCCGCGGGAGGCATCCGCGAATGGATCGGGTCACATACGGATGTCAGTGAGCGCAAGGAAGCGGAGATCGAGCTTTCGGCAGCGCGCGATGCGGCAGAGGCCGCAAACCGGGCCAAGAGCGTGTTTCTGGCCAATATGAGCCATGAGCTCCGCACCCCGCTATCGGCCGTCATCGGCTATTGCGAGATGCTGGAGGAGGAGGTCGAGGAACTCGGCGAGGCGAGCCTTCTGGCCGATCTCGGCAAGATCAAATCCAACGCCCGCCACCTGCTCAGTCTTATCAATGACGTGCTCGATCTGTCAAAAATCGAAGCCAATCGCATGGATGTGTTTGCCGAGGATATCGACGTCGCGACGCTGGCGACCGACGTGGTCTCGACCGTCGATGCTCTGGTGAAGCAGAAGAACAACGTGGCGCTGCTCGAGCTCGATCCGGATCTTGGCGCGATGACGACCGACGTCGTCAAGCTGCGGCAATGTCTGTTCAATCTGTTGAGCAATGCGGCAAAATTCACCGAGAACGGCACGATCAAACTGGCGGTCTCGCGCGAGCAGCAAGGCGGGGCCGATTGGGTCACGTTCCGCGTGATCGATACCGGCATCGGCATGACGCCCGAGCAGTTGCAGCGACTGTTCGCGCGCTTCTCGCAGGCCGACGAGACGACGACGCGACGGTTCGGCGGAACGGGGCTCGGTCTGGCCATCAGCCGCGCGTTCAGCCGCCTCATGGGTGGCGACATTTCGGTCGACAGCATTGCGGGCGAAGGCACGACCTTCTCGCTCCGCATTCCCGCCATCATGCCGGTCCGGCCGGAATTTGACGAGACGGCCGACAATGCCGCCGAGGCGCGTCCCGCCGATGCCGGAACGCGAGATCTCATTCTCGTGATCGACGACGATCCCGCGCAACGTGACCTCATGAGCCGCTTCCTCGAGCGACAGAATTTCGCTGTCGAGACGGCTTCCGATGGCCGGCAAGGGCTCGAACGTGCCAAAGCTTTGAAGCCGCGCGCGATCCTGCTCGATGTCATGATGCCGCAAATGGACGGCTGGTCGGTCTTGAGCGCGCTCAAGAGAGACCCGGATCTCGCGGGCGTGCCCGTCGTGATGATCACCTTCGTGTCCGACAATGGGCTGGCGGCCTCACTCGGCGCCGACGAGCATCTCGCCAAGCCGGTGGATTGGAGCAGCCTCAGCCACATCATGGATCGTTTTCACGACCACGAGGGTGACGTTCTGGTGGTCGACGACGACAGGGGCGCGCGAGAGAGGCTCCGGTCCGTGCTCGAAAAGAATGGATGGACCGTTCAAGAGGCCGCCAACGGGGCCGAGGCGCTCGAGCGTGTCGCCGTCGCGAGGCCGCGCCTGATCCTGCTCGATCTGACGATGCCGGTGATGGATGGGTTCGTGTTTCTGGATGCCCTCCGCAAGACGCCGTTTGGCGAGGATATTCCGGTCGTGGTTCTCAGCGCGCGCGACATCAGCAACGCCGAGCGCAAGCGGTTGGCGGCGGCGGATCGGGTGCTGAGCAAGGGCGAAACGAGCCTGAAGGATATCGCCAACGAGCTCCGGGTCCTCGAACATACGCATTATGCCAACGACCGGGGCGCCGATGAACAGGATGCGGCGCGACCCCCGGAGGATCGCGAGGCGGGGCCTCCGGTCTAACTACTCGGCTGCGTGGGCGTTGTAGCGCGCCGCCGTCGGCAGATCGAGGCGCTCCCACACGTCGGTCAAGGCGGTCGTGAGCGCCGCGACATGCTGAGCCGTATGCAACGGTGTCGGGGTGATGCGGAGCCGCTCGGTCCCGCGCGCCACCGTCGGATAGTTGATCGGCTGGATGTAGATATTGTGCTGATCGAGAAGCATATCGGATGCGGCCTTGCAGCGCTCGGCGTCGCCGACGAACAACGGCACGATATGCGACCGGTTCTGCATCACGGGCAGATCGGCGGCCACAAGCGCGGCCTTGGTCAGCGCCACCTGACGTTGATGCATCGTCCGCTCGACCGAGGAGGTCTTTAAATGCTGCACCGCCGCGCGGGCCGCGCAAGCAACGGCCGGCGGCAGCGCGGTCGTAAAAATGAACGACGGGGCATAGCTCCGGATCGCATCGACGATGGATGCATCGGCTGCCACATAGCCCCCGAGCGTGCCGTACCCCTTGGCCAACGTACCCTCGATGATGTCGATCTCCCCCATGACGCCGTCTCGCTCGGCGATGCCGCCACCGCGCGCACCGTAGAGCCCAACCGCATGGACCTCGTCGAGATAGGTCATCGCATTGTAGCGTCGCGCCAAGGCCGCGACTCCGGCGATCGGAGAGAGATCGCCGTCCATCGAATACAGGCTTTCAAAGACGATCAGCTTCGGGCGGTTCACATCCGTGTCGCGCAACAATTGCTCGAGATGCGCGAGATCGTTGTGCCGGAAGATCTGCTTGTCGCGACCCGAACGGCGAATGCCCTCGATCATGGAATTGTGGTTCCAGGCGTCCGATAGGATCAGGCAATCTGGAAGCAGTTGCGCCACCGTCGATAAGGCCGCGAGGTTCGAGATCCAGCCGGAGGTAAAAACGAGCGCCGCCTCCTTACCGTGCAGATCGGCCAAGTCCCGCTCGAGGTCGACGACAGGATGGCTGTTGCCGGAAATGTTGCGCGTTCCACCGGCCCCGGCCCCATATCGCGCAACGGCCGCCTGCATGGCCGCGATCACGTCCGGATGGCGACCCATGCCGAGATAGTCGTTCGAGCACCACACGGTCACGGGACGGGCCGTGCCCCCTATCCAGAGATCGGCTTGCGGCATGCGGTCAACGTCGCGGGCCAAATCCGCGAAAACGCGGTATCGGCGCTCTGATCTCAGACGATCCAGAGCCTCATCGAAATAATGCCGGTACCGCATAGGAGGACCTTGCCGCGTTGATGGAGACGGCAGGCCGGAGGACGTGACTCCCGGGAGGCTGCCCTCGAAACGTGGATCTGAGATAAATCGTCTGTGGCAGGTTTACGACGGACAGATTGTCCTAAGCAAGCCACCACGCGGGCCTCTCTGAGGCGGCGCTCGGGTCTTAGCCAGAAAAGGCGCGACAGGATCGGACCGCCACGTTAATCGACGCTACGCCGTTGCGGCTCGACGCAACTGCGCGCGATGTCAGGGGACGAGACGCGCAACGATGCACGCGATCTCGCCAGAGCTAAAGGGACCCGCATGTCGTCCGATCTCGAGATTGCCCGCCTCTATCCTCTCCGCCCGATCACGGAGATCGGCGCACGCCTTGGCGTCCCGGATGAAGCGCTGCATCCCTATGGCCGGTTCATCGCAAAACTGACGCCGCAAGCCTTGGCCGACCGCCCCGAGCGACCTAACGCCAAGCTGATCCTGGTGACGGCCATCAGTCCGACGCCGGCCGGCGAAGGCAAAACCACGACCACGATCGGCCTTGCCGATGGCCTCAGGCGTCTCGGCAAGAGCGCCATCGTCTGTTTGCGTGAACCCTCGCTCGGTCCGTGCTTCGGTCAGAAGGGCGGCGCGACCGGCGGTGGCCACGCCCAAGTCGCTCCGATGGAACATATCAACCTGCATTTCACCGGCGATTTCCACGCGATCACCAGCGCCCATAATTTGCTGGCCGCCATGATCGACAATCACATCTATTGGGGCAATGCGCTCGGGATCGACGCGCGCCGCATCGTCTGGCGACGGGCGGTCGACATGAACGACCGCGCCTTGCGGTCGATCGTATCGTCTCTCGGCGGTCCATCGAACGGCTATCCCCGCGAGGACGGATTTGACATCACAGTCGCGTCCGAAGTCATGGCGGTCTTCTGCCTCGCGCAGGACCTCGATGATCTCGAGCGGCGATTGAGCCGCATCGTCGTGGCCGCGACCAACGATGGGACGCCGATCACGGTGGCTGATCTCGGCGCCACCGGCGCCATGACGGCGCTGCTCAAGGACGCCTTGCGGCCGAATCTCGTGCAGACGTTGGAGGGAACCCCGGCCATCGTCCACGGCGGCCCGTTCGCCAATATCGCACATGGATGCAATTCGGTGATCGCGACGCGGGCCGGGCTGTCGCTTGCCGATTACGTCGTGACCGAGGCCGGTTTCGGCGCCGACCTTGGAGCGGAGAAGTTTTTCAACATCAAGTGTCGCAGCGCGGGACTCGCACCCTCTGCCGTCGTCATCGTGGCGACGGTGCGGGCGCTGAAAATGCACGGTGGCGTCGCCAAGGATGCCCTCGAGCGCGACGATGTCGCGGCGGTCGAGCACGGATTTGCTAATCTCCAGCGCCATGTCGGCAACCTGCGGACGTTCGGCTTTGATCCTCTCGTTGCGATCAACCATTTCGGGACCGATACGGCCGCAGAGGTCGACATGCTTCAGGCATTGTGCCGTGAGCGACTGGGCACGGATGCTATCCTCTGCCGACATTGGGCCGAGGGGTCGGCCGGTATCGAGGCGCTCGCCGCAGCCGTTGTGGAGCGCGTCGAGGTCAAACCTGGAACGTTGCAGTTGTCCTATGCCGACGCTCTTCCCTTGGCCGAGAAGGTGCGGGTCGTTGCACGAACGGTCTACGGCGCGGCCGATATCGAGATGACATCCTCCGCCGTCAAACAGCTTGAAGCGATCGAAGCGTCCGGAGCGGGCCATTTGCCGGTCTGTATCGCCAAGACGCCCTATAGTTTTAGCGTGGATCCGACGATCCGCGGCGCACCGACGGGCCATATCGTCCCGATCACGGGTTTCAGATTGATGGCCGGCGCGGGTTTCGTGGTGGCGCTCTGCGGCGATGTCAGAACGATGCCGGGACTACCGCGTCGCCCGGCCGCACTCGACATTCGGGTCGTCGATGGCGAAACCGAAGGACTATTCTAGCGGCGGCGCATGTCGCTCTTCGACAAAAAAAGGGCTGGCGAAACGCCAGCCCTTCTAATGTCAGCTCAGTAAAGTGAGCTTAGTGAGCGACGACCGGAGCCGGACGCAGCGGCGAGGTCAGAGCTGAGACAGCGCCCGTGACCGGGAAGATCAGAAGCGTGAACGGGGTCACGGTGCGATCCTTGCCGCCGTTGTCGATCATGTAGATCGGGCCCGAACGATCAACCGGCACTTCCTGAGCGTAGCCGTCGTCGAGGGTCGTCGTCACCGGACCGGTGTGAGCATAACGAGCCTTGATCGGCAGCGGGGGAGCCAAGTCATTCGAGATACCGACCGGGGCGCCGAGCAATGCGCCGAGGGGAGCCGTCGCGATCGAGGTCGCGCCGCCGATGGCGCCGCCGATCACCGAACCGCCAACGCCGATCGGGCCGCCAACAGCCGCAATGCCGTTAAAGGGCGAAGCAACAGCTGCGCCGAGACCGTTGACGGACTCAGCCGGGGTCGGGACGCGAGCAACGCGGGGAGCGCCGACCGTGAGCGGACGATAGCCAGCTTCGGTCTTCACGTTGGTGCGAGCGGCCTGGCCGTGCACATGCATCTTGCGACTCTTGACGCCGGAAACGTCATCGGGAGCGCCCTGTGCGAAAGCAGAAGCGACACCGCCCGAAAGGAAGGCAAGAGCCACGCCGGCCATAACGAGCTTCGAATTCTTCATGTTAAACCCCTTCTGTTCAAAAACATTGCAGGTTACGTCGTACCGAAAGTGCCTGCCGCATCATACAAGCCGCCTGTTCGAGACGTACCTGTCAAGCTGACGCTTAACCCACCAAGCGAACGCACGTGAAGCACAAAAGTTGCACCGCGATCGGTTTGGTCAATCAGGCGTTTTCATGGTTACACATTGACGTGACCGCGCCGGTAAGATGACGACGACGCACCGACAATCAAGCGTCACAATCGGCCTTGTCACAGTTTTTCCAAGATTGACGTGGACTGATGCTTAACAGTCACTGCACAACCGCGCCACGAGCGCGAGATCTGCCCGCCACTTTGCAGGAGCAGCCGCCGCCGATCTGTGCGGGTTCATACAAATCGCAGGTTTTAACCGGCGTCCGGCATGCATTGCCGATCGCGGTCCGCTCCTCATCATCTTGAACGGAGTTATGGGCCGGTCCGACTTGCGCCGGGCCGGGCGTGTAACCTGCGATCGTGCGTGGTGCGTCCTGAATCAAGGCGTCTGGATTGCCGCCATAGACATCGCCAGGGCCATATCCCTGTCCATAGAAGGTCGTGCCATCGGCATAGCCGGGACCGATGCCATCGAATGAGCTTCCATAGCCGTAGCCATAGGCATCGTCGTCGTAGCCATATCCGCCAGCGAGGCCGTATCCCAAACCAAAGCCACCCAGGGCTCCTAGCCCGGCATAGCCATAGCCGCGACGGTCGCCATAGCCGCGACGATCGCCGTAGCCGCCATGGTAACCACCAGCGTAACCGCCTCGTCCGAACCCGCCTCGGCCAAAGCCCTGATTCGGACGTTGTGCTCCGCCGATCGTCAGCGGGCGCGATCCGCCGCCCCGATTGACGGTGCCACCGCCGAAGTTTTGGCCAGACGGGGCAGCCCCTTGCATGCCGCCAAAGCGCTGACCGCCACCGTGAAAGCCTGCACTCCCCCCATGGAAACCACCGCTCCCCCCGTGAAAACCGCCGCCGCCCCCATGCGGCAGAATTTGAGCGTTGGCCGGAGTGATCGAGCCGACGGCAGCCGCCGCCGCAACTGCGAAAGAAACGGCGACCACGAGGGGCCGAACCGCATTTGTAAAGACCGACATGAAAGGCTCCGAGAGGGTGTCACCACCCTGTGACGAGAGGGCGAGATGCGCCCCGTTTGATCGTCAACGTGCGGAGCCGGAGCGAGTTGCAGCCCTTGAAGCCTCGCCATTGCAGCCATCAGGGCGGCCCGAACGAGTGGGCCCGGGCAATCTGGTCCTAGTCGACCACCACGATGATCTTTTCGGCCGCGCGGGTCAGGCCGGTATAGAGCCAGCGGCTCCGATGCTCCCGAAACGCATAGCTCTCGTCGAAGAGCACGACCGAATTCCACTGTGAGCCTTGCGCCTTATGGACCGTCAAGGCGTAGCCGTAGTCGAATTCGTCCGATTCGCGCCGCACCGCCATCGAGAGTTCGTCCTCCTTGCCCTCGAAATAGGCCGGAAGCACGCTGATCTTGACGGCCTTTTTGCCCCGCTCTTCCTCCGGCGACACCGTCATCTTGAGCTTAGTGCCGCGCATCGGTTGAAGGGAGTCGACAAGCCAGGTCCCACCGTTCAGGAGGCCCTTTTTCTTATCGTTGCGAAGACAAACGAGCTTCTCGCCGACCTCCGGCATCGCATGGGTGAACCCCAGCAACTCGCGCATTCGCTTGTTGAACGACCGCCGCGACTTGTTGGTGCCGACCAGCAATTGGTCGGCCCGCGTCACCATGGCGGCTCCGAGTTGATCGCGCCGGATCACACGGCTCTCTCCGTAAGCGCCCGGCGTCAGCCGTCCGCCTTCGCGGATCTGCATCGACAAAGCGATGATCGGGTTGTCGGCCGCCTGTCGGTGCACCTCCGTCAGCATGGCGTCGGGCTCGGCATCGGTGAAATAGCCGCCGCCCTTGACGGGCGGGATCTGCGCCGGATCGCCCAGCACCAGAACCGGCGTTCCGAACGACAGGAGATCGCGGGCGAGATCCTCGTCCACCATCGAACATTCGTCGATGATGATCAGCGAGGCTTTGGCGGCCGCACTTTCCTTGTTGAGGACGAAGGAGGGGGTGTCGGTATCGGCCTCGCGCGTGCGGTAGATCAGGCTGTGAATGGTTGAGGCGTTCTCACATCCCTTGTGGCGCAGCACCAGAGCGGCCTTGCCGGTGAAGGCGCCGAAGGCCACGTCGCCGTCAACATCCGCCGCCAGCGTCCGGGCCAGCGTCGTCTTCCCGGTTCCCGCATAGCCAAAGAGGCGGAAGACCTGGTTTTCGCCGCTTTTCAACCACGCCGATACGGCTTGCAGCGCCGCATCCTGCTCGGGGGACCATTTCATGGCGAGCCTCGTCGGCGCGAGGCGCCATCCCGTTTTGCCACGCTCAGCTCAGTCCACGCTTCTCAAGCAGCGTCGCCGGATCGGGCATGCGCCCCCGGAACAACCGATAGGCTTCGGCCGGATCGCGCCGCGACCCCGCCGCATAGACATAGTCGCGGAGCTTCTTGGCGACAGTCGGATCGAAAATGTCGCCGGCTTCCTCGAACGCCCCGAAGCCGTCGGCATCAAGCACTTCTGACCAGAGATAGGAATAATATCCGGCCGAATAGCCGTCGCCGGAGAACACATGGGAAAAGTGGGGCGTGCGATGGCGCATCACGATGGCGGTCGGCATCCCGATTTGAGCGAGACTGTCCCGCTCGAATTGTCCGGCATCGACGGCGGCGGCCGCCTCTGGCGACAGCAGATGGAAGTCGAGATCCACATAGGCCGAGGCGCAATATTCGACCGTGGCGAAACCCTGGTTGAAGTTGCGGGCTTGCTTGATCCGCTCGATCAGGTGATCGGGGATCGGCTCGCCCGTGACGGCATGGCGCGCGAAACGCTTCAACACCGTCGGCTGCATGATCCAGTGCTCGTAGAGTTGCGAGGGGAATTCGACGAAGTCGCGCGACACGCTAGTGCCCGCGATCGACGGATAGGTCACGTCGGACAACATGCAGTGCAGCGCATGGCCGAATTCATGGAAGAGCGTTCGCGCATCGTCGATGTTGAGCAGGCTCGGTTCGTCCTGCCCGCCCTTGGCGAAATTCATGACGTTGACGACGATCGGCCTCACCTCGCCGTCCATCCGCTCCTGGACGCGGAACCCGGAGTTCCACGCACCGCTGCGCTTCGACGATCGGGCGAAATAGTCACCGAGAAACAACGCGACATGGTGCCCATCGCCGTCGGTGACATCGAAGGCGCGCACGTCCGGATGGTAGACCGGAACGTCGCGGCGCTCGGTGAACGTCAGCCCGAACAGCCGATGTGCGGTGTCGAAGGCCGCCGCGATGATATTATCAAGCGCGAAATAGGCGCGGACCTCGGCATCGTCGATGTCATAGCGGGCGTGGCGCACCTTCTCCGAATAGTAGCGCCAGTCATGCCCGGCGAGGGCGAAATTGCCACCTTCCGCGGCGATCGTGGCTTCAAGATCTTTCGCCTCGACCTCGGCCCGCTCCCGCGCTTTGATCCAGACCCGGTCGAGAAGATCGCGAACCGCGTCAGGAGTTTTCGCCATCGTGTCGTCGAGCTTGTAATGCGCAAAGCTCGGAAACCCGAGGAGAGCCGCACGCTCGGCGCGGAGTTTGACGGTTTCGGCCACGATGGCGCGGTTATCATGTTGGTCGGCGTTTTCGCCGCGCTTGGTCCATGCCGCATAAGCCTTCTCGCGGAGGTCGCGGCGGCTTGAGAATTGAAGGAACGGCACCACCAGCGACCGCGAGAGCGTGATGACGGAACCACCGGGGTGACCGCGTTCGGTCGCGGCTTGTGCGGCGGCATCCCGCAGGGCAGGGGGGAGGCCGGCAAGATCCGCTTCGCCCTCGAGGACGAGCTCATAGGCTTTTTCGTCCGCCAGGACATTTTGGCTGAACGACGTGCCGAGCACCGCCAAACGTTCGACGATGGCGGTCAGCTTCTGCCTGTCGTTCGCATCGAGCTTTGCGCCGCCGCGCACGAAACCCTCGATCGTGAGATCGAGGACCCGCGCCTGCTCTTCATCGAGGTCGAGCGTGCCGCGCAGACGGTCCACCGCCTCGACACGCGCAAACAGGCCCTGATCCATGGTGATGGCCTGATAGTGCTTGGCCAGGACCGGAGAAATCTCCCGTTCGATGGCCTGCAACGCCGGATTGGTGTTGGCCCCCGTCAGGTTCCAGAACACGCGGTTGACGCGGCTGAGAAGCAGGCCCGCCCGTTCCAGCGGCTTGATCGTGTTGTCGAAACTCGGCGCTGTCGGGTCAGCAACGATGGCCGCGATATCGGCAGCATTCTCGGCCATGCCGCGCTCGAAGGCCGGGACGAAATGCTCTGGCCGGATGTCATGAAAGGGCGCAATGCCGAAAGGCGTGTCCCATTCGGCAAAGAATGGGTTGTCGGAGGGCTGGCGCATAGCGGTGGTGGTCGGAAGATTAGACACGGGAGCTCTCGGGAGGGCGATGGCGCGGACAACCCGGCACCTTGTCTTATCAAGCCACGGCTCGTGGTCAATTCAAGGTGCGGGCTTGCGGCGATGCGCCTGCGACAGCCCCAAAATTGAGAAACTTTTAAGCACCTTTCGCGCGACCGCAGGCGCGTCGGGGAACCAAGAGGCCCGGTTGCGGTGTTATGGGTGTGGAGCTTAGGCTCGACCGGGGCGCACCCGATCAGAGCAAGAAAGGTGTAATTATGCGCAAGACCCTTGGATTGGCGGCCGCAGCCGTAATGATGTTCGGCCTCGGGGCGGTTGGCGCCGAAGCGATGCCGCTCAGCAATGCGTTGCAACTCGGCGATGCTCCCGCGGTGACCTTGGTTCGTGATGGTTGCGGACCATTCGGTCATCGTTCCAACTATGGCTATTGCAAAGGCAATGGCGGCCCGGTCTACGCGCGGCCCTTCTACGGTCCGCGCCCTTACTACGGCGGACGGCGTTGCTTTATCCGCGAGACCCCGTATGGGCCGCGCCGCGTCTGCCGCTAAGGCTGATCACCGATCCCTTGAGCCCCGCTTCGGCGGGGCTTTTCTTTGGCGGTCGAAAATGCGAAAGCAGCCGGGCGTCGTAAGATTTTACCGGTGGCCGGAATGGTGATCAGGTCAAGAGGAGGCAGGTGATCCTTCGCTCCGCCAAGGCGTGAGGGGCGGGGGTGATGCCCGAGTGTCCTGCCGGGATCTCATGGTTTTGCGACGCGCTGAATGTGCTCGTCCGCCCGGTCAAACCGGTTCGTTCTCGTAACGAGGTCTTGATGGTCCGTTTGCTTACGATTGTTGGTGTGTCGGCTTTGCTCCTGACGGGCGTCGCCCACGCCCAGGCGCCTGCCGCGCCTCCGCCGGCCGTCGGTATTGTCAAGGTCGGCAAAATCCCGATCGTGGAGACCGAGCGCTTCATCGGCCGCATCCAGGCCGTCGAGCAGGTCAACCTCGTGGCTCGCGTGACCGCCTTCATCGACCAGATCGTGTTCAAGGAAGGCCAGGAGGTCAAGAAGGGGGACGTGCTCTATCGTCTCGAGCGGCCGCCTTTCGAAGCCGATGTGGCCGCCAAACAGGCCACGATCGATCAGATCCAGGCGCAACTGCAAAACGCCAACATCGTTTTGGAGCGTGCGACGACGCTCCTGAGTTCGCCGGCCGGACAACAATCCAACGTCGATACCGCAAAGGCCAATCAGGGCAATCTTCAGGGCCAGTTGCTCGCCGCCAAAGCCAATCTGCGGACCTCGCAGATCCAGCTCGGCTATACGACGATCGCGGCGCCGATCGACGGCAAGATCGGCCGCACCGCGATCACGGCCGGTAACGTCGTCAGTCCGAGCAGCGGCACGCTGGCCACCATCGTGCGGCAGGATCCGATGTATGTCGTATTCCCGATCTCGGTCCGCAGTGCCCTCGAGCTCCGCTCGCGTTACGCGGGGAAGGGCACGGCCGCGGTTCAGATCAGGATCATTCTGCCCGATGGCCGTACCTATTCGCAGATCGGCAACGTCAATTTCGTCGACAACACGATCGCGGCGTCGACCGACACGATCACCTTACGCGGCACCATCGCCAATCCGCCGCTGGCGCAGCAGACGGAGGGGTCGGTCACACGCGAACTCGTCGACGGCGAGTTTATCCAAGTCCTGCTCGAGGGTGTTCAACCCGTCGAGGTGCTGTCGGTTCCGCGCGCCGCCATCATGACCGATCAACTCGGCGACTCGGTCTATGTGGTGGGCGACGACAACAAGGCCATCAAGACGCAGATCAAGCTTGGGCAGTCGACCCCAACGATGGCGGGCGTGATCGCGGGACTGAAAGAGGGCCAGTCGGTCGTGGTGGAAGGCATTCAGAAGGTCAAGCCGGGTCAAACCGTGGCACCGGCGCCGGCCGCGCCGACGGCAGCCGAACAGGCTCAGAAACCGGCTCCGTGACGGCGCTCACGCCCGTCCACCTCTTCCATCGCGATCAGGGCGGCTTCGCACGCCCGCTGCCCCGCCGGATCTTCACGCCATGATCTCTTCCGTCTTCGTCGATCGCCCCCGGCTCGCCATCGTGATCGCGATCATCATCACGATCGCGGGCGGCTTGGCGCTGACCCGCATCCCGGTCTCGCAATTTCCCGATATCGTGCCGCCCCAGGTTCAGGTGACCGCCAACTATCCCGGTGCGTCGGCCTCGGTCGTCGAAAGCGCGGTGGCGCAGCCGCTGGAAGCGCAGATCGTCGGCGTCGACCAGATGCTCTACATGAAGTCGTCGAGCGGCAACGATGGCAGTTACAATCTGACGGTATCGTTCGCGCTGGGGTCGGATCCGAACATCGACACGGTCAACGTCAACAACCGCGTCCAGACCGCCTTGTCCCAGTTGCCGAGCGAGGTGCAGCTGCAGGGTCTGACGGTGCAGAAGCGCTCGTCGGCGGTCCTGCAATTCATGATGTTCTATAGCGACAACGGTCAGCAAGACCCGCTCTTCATCACGAATTACGCCACCATCAACGTGCTCGATGAGTTGTCGCGGACGCCCGGTGTTGGTCAGGCTTCGCTGTTTGGCAAGCTCAAATATTCCATGCGGATCTGGTTCGACGTCCAGCGTTTGAACAATCTCGGCATGGCGCCCTCTGAAATCATCAACGCGATCGAGTCGCAAAACGTCCAGGCTCCGGTTGGACGCATCGGCGCTCAACCGATCGACAACGATCAGCAGTTCCAATTCAACCTTCAGACAAAGGGCCGTTTGACCACGCCGGAGGAGTTTGGCGCGATCGTGGTTCGAGCCAACCCGGATGGATCGCTGCTCCGCGTCAGCGATGTGGCGCGCGTCGAAATGGGCGCCCAGAATTCCGACAATTTCAGCCGGCTCGACGGAAAGCCCGCCGTGGCGCTCGGCATCTATCTGTCGCCGGGTGCCAATGCGGTGCAGACCGCAGCCGCCGTCAACGCGACGCTGGCCAAACTGTCGCCGCGATTCCCCGAGGGTCTGAAATACAAGACCGTTTATGACTCGACGACCTTCGTGACCGACACGATCCACGAGGTGCTGAAGACGATTGCCGAAGCCTTCGTTCTGGTCGTGATCGTGGTGTTCCTGTTCCTGGGCAACTTCCGCGCCACGATCATTCCGGCGGTCGCGGTGCCGGTGAGCCTGATCGGGACGTTCGCGGTGCTTCTGGTCATTGGCTATTCGGCCAATACGGTGTCGCTGCTCGCGATGGTGCTGGCCATCGGCATCGTGGTCGACGACGCGATCGTGGTGGTCGAGAATGTCGAACGGGTCATGGAAGAGGACCCGAGCCTCACGCCGAAACAGGCCACCAAGAAGGCCATGGGGGAGATCACGGCGCCGATCATCGCGATCACGCTGGTGTTGCTGTCGGTGTTCGTACCCATCGCCTTTATTCCGGGCTTGACCGGCATCCTCTTTCGCCAATGCGCCGTGACGATCTCGATCGCGATGTTGATCTCGGCCGTCAATGCTTTGACGCTTTCGCCCGCGCTCTGCGGCGTCTTTCTTCGCCCTGGCAGCCACAAGGGTGGCATCATGGGGAAGGTGCTGGGCGGGATCGATAAGACGCGGCATGGCTACACATCTGTGGTGAAGCGGCTGGTCCGATTCAGCGTGATCAGCCTGCTGATCATCGGCGGGTTCGCGGTCGGCATCTACTTTGCGGCCGCGCGAACGCCGACCGGGTTTCTACCTGAGGAAGATCAAGGCGCCTTCTTCGTCGTGATTCAGCTTCCGGATGGCGCGTCTGTGTCGCGCACGAGCGAAACCGTGAAGACGATGGAAGACATGCTGCTGAAGATGCCGCAGGTCGCCGACACCTTCTCGGTCATCGGATTCTCGTTCCTCGACAGCGTGAGTGAGCCGAACGCCGGCTTCATGGTGGTGCGCCTCAAACCCTTCGAGGACCGGACCGCGGCGGCGGATTCCGTTCAGGCGATGATCGGTCGTGTGTTCGGGGCCGCGCAGCAGATCCGCACCGGCAACGTGATCGCGTTCAACCTGCCGCCGATCATCGGTCTGTCGACCGGCGGCGGCTTCGAATATGATCTCGAAGCGCTCGAAGGTCAGGATCCGGCCGTGATGGGCAATGTCGCGCAGGGGCTAGTGGCGGCCGCCAACGGCGACAAGCAGCTCGCCCGCGTCTTCACGACGTTCACGGCCTCCAACCCATCCCTTTACCTCGACATCGACCGCGAAAAAGCCAGCGCGCTCGGGGTCAATATCGGCGATATCTTTAACGTGCTGCAATCCTCGCTGGGCGGCACCTACATCAACAACTTCAACCTCTACGGCCGTACCTGGCAGGTCAATATCGAGGGTGAAGCCAAGGATCGGCGAGACATCGAGTCGATCTGGCAGCTCTACGTCAAGAACAAGCAAGGCGCGGACGTGCCATTGCGATCGCTCGCCTCGCTGCGAGTCGTGCAAGGGCCGCAGGTGATCACGCGCTACAACAACTATCGCGCGATCCCGATCCAGGGCAGTCCGGCTGCGGGCGTTTCATCCGGCGCAGCCCTCGCGGCCATGGCGGAGACGTCGAACAAGACTCTGCCGAACGGCTATAGCTACGAATGGACCGGCACGGCCTATCAGGAATATCAAGCCAACGGACAAACCAGCGTCGTGCTCGGGCTAGCGATTCTCTTCGCCTACCTGTTTCTGGTCAGCCTTTATGAAAGCTGGATCATCCCGATCCCGGTGCTGCTCTCCGTCGCGGTCGGTGTGTTCGGGGCCTTCATCGGCATCATCGTGGGTGGTCTGGTGCTCGATCTCTACGCGCAGGTCGGTCTGGTGGTGTTGATCGCGCTGGCGGCCAAGAACGGCATTCTGATCGTCGAATTCGCCAAGGAGCAACGCGAGGCCGGACATTCGATTATCGATTCGGCGATCGCCGGCGCGAGCATGCGTTTCCGCGCCGTCATCATGACCTCGATCGCCTTCGTGCTCGGGCTCGTCCCGCTCGTGATCGCCCATGGCGCAGCATCGGTCAGCCGGCGTGACGTCGGGACGCCTATCTTTGCCGGCATGATCGCGGCCAGCCTTATCGGCATCTTTGTGATCCCGATGCTCTATGTGACGTTCCAGTATTTCTCGGAGTGGATCGACCGACGTCGCGGCATCGATCCGGACGTCAAATATGGGTCGAAGCGGGTTGCCGACGATGCCGACGGCCAGCATCCGGCGCCCGTCGCTCCGGCATCGTAACGGCGGCTGCGTCGGCCCGACTCGCGGCTAGCACAGCGCCCGGCCAACGAGCGTGTTGCAAGAATGCTTAGCGCGTCTCGCCGGGCGTTTGCGCGCGGATCGTATCGTCGAACGCCTGTCTCAGGAAATCCAGAAACACCATCTTGAAGATGCCGTTGTGTCCATCGACGATCTCGGGGGCAGCCTCGATGACCCAGAATGGATTATCGGGGGCTGAGCCCGCCGACTCCGGGTCAGGGGTGCCGATGTTGGATGGCCCGGTCTGCCGGAGAACCGCTCCGGCGCTATAGGTGCGGGTCCACCCGGCGACGAGTCGTCCATCCGGTCCGGTATAGCGATCCCGGAAGGCGCGAAATGCGGCATCCTCGGCGCTGAGCAAGCGGCTACGGTCGTCGTCGTCAAGCGTTGGGAGATCGGCGAAACGACCCTGTCCATTCCCGGCTTTTGGATGCTGCACGGTTCCCATGGAAACGACATGCGTTCGCATCCAGGGCACGTGACCCATCGTGTTGACGCGAGCTTGGCGTTCCAGCGCATTGGTGGATGCCCCTTTGTAGGGCCAAAAGAGGCGCCCAGCCGGAAAAGCCATGCCGGTCGCAAGATCGTTGCTGGCCGTGATGCTCATAAAGACAGGCTGCTGACCCGGCGCAAAGGCCCGCGCCTGCAGCATGGCGTGGACCGGCAGGTAACGCGCCGCCTCGAAAGCCGGGTTGATCAGCAACACGAGATCGCCGAACGGCTTGACGAGTTCGCTTGCAGAATCCGCCGCAGCGAGGCTTCCGATCAAATATTCAGCGACCGCGGAGTAGACGATCAAGCCGCCGAAACTATGCCCGGCCAGAACGAGGCGTGCCCCTGAATGGGTCGCGATCGATCGGTTGCGGATATGGCTGAGGCGGCCAAAAAGTTCGCGGACCGATCCGAGCGCGACCCGAAGCGCGCCCTCGCTGCGGCCGAAGAACGTGAAATTCTGTGCGATCTGAAGCCAGTGAAATGTCAGTCCCCGCCAACCGACGTAAACCCCCACGATGCGCCGTGGCCTTGCTCCCGGGACGGCGCGGAGCTGCTCGATGTGACCGCTCGCATGAAGAAGCCTCTTGAAGCTTTCCATGTTTTCGTCGCTGTCGGCGGCGCTATGCTTCCAGCCGTGAACGAAGACGATGATCAGCGGATCACTATCGCTTGTCGTGAGATCGATACGATCGATGATGCGGTCGATCGCCTGCGGCTCGAAGGGGCGGCCTTGGTCGTCGAATTCGACGATGTATAGGTCGTAGCTCGCATCCGCCGGCGGCGAGGACCAGTCTGTTAAACCTCGCGATGGCGCGTTCGGCACCAGTCCTGGCCAACGGTCAGCCCAAGCGGCTGTGAAAAACTCGGCCAGCGACATCGTCGTGTCCCGCTGAAGCAGTCATCAACGATCGCGCACTCTTCCACAAAACACAATCTGCTCCGTCGCATCGGCCGCTCTTGGGCCCTATTGACCGCAAGAAACGGAGTTTTCGACCGGAGCCGTCATGCGACTGGTTGGTCTCGATCTGCGGAGAACAACCATGTCATTCAGAATAACCGGTTTGTCGCCGGACCTCTTCAGGCCTCTTTTCGGCCTTGGCGAGGCCGATCTCGCGCGGCAGGGCATCATCCGTTTTCGCGCGACCGAAGTATCCGGGATGCCGGACAGGATCGAGCTTCGCGATGCCCGACCCGGTGAAGATGTTTTGCTGCTGAACTACGTTCACCAACCAGCCGACACCCCTTATCGCGCGAGCCACGCAATCTTCGTGCTCGAAGGCGAAAGCCATCGATACGAGGCTGTTGACGCGATTCCACCGGCGCTCAGAGCTCGGATGCTCTCGCTTCGGGGCTTCGGCCAAGACAATATGCTGGTCGATGCCATGTTGGCCGACGGAGGCGAGGCCGAAATCGCGATCGAACGGCTAATGGCGCTGCCGTCCGTCGCTTACATTCAGGCCCATTACGCGACCTTCGGCTGCTACGCCGCGCGAATCGACCGCAACTAAGAGGTCGGTGGTCTCCGCCAGCGGTTCGGTGCCGCTCAGCCTTTGTTCTTGTTGTAGACGTCGAGGCAGACGGCGCCGAGCAACACCAAGCCCTTGATGACCTGCTGATAGTCGATACCGATGCCGAGGATCGACATGCCGTTGTTCATCACGCCGATGATGAAGGCCCCGATGACGACGCCGGTGACCTTACCGACGCCGCCAGCGGCCGATGCACCACCGATGAAACAGGCTGCGATCACGTCGAGTTCGAAGCCGAGACCGCCCTTGGGGGTCGCGGTGTTGAGGCGTGCCGCGAAGATCATGCCGGCGAGCCCGGCCAACACGCCCATGTTGACGAAGGTCAGGAAGGTCAACCGCTCGGTCTTGATGCCAGACAGCTTGGCGGCTTTGGCATTGCCGCCGAGCGCGTAGATGCGTCGGCCGATCGTGGTCTGGTTGGTGACGAAGCGATACAGCATGATCAGCACGAACATGATGATCAGCACGTTCGGCAGGCCACGATAAGCGCTCATCTGATAGGCGAAACCGAGCAACGCCACGCCAATGACGCCATTGCGAAGCGCGAAAGCGCCCATCGACTCGACCACGACGCCGTGACTTTGCCGGTTCATCCGGCGTCGCAGGCTGACGCCAAGCAGGATCAAGAACAGCACCGCGCCGATCAGCAAGGACGTATAGGGGCCTGCAAAATTCGGGATGAAGCCCTTCGATAGCAGCTGGAAAAAGTCCGGGAACGGGCCGACCGAGGCGCCGTTCAGCACCGCGAGCGTCAATCCACGGAACACGAGCATGCCCGCGAGAGTGACGATGAAGCTCGGGATCTTGAAATAGGCGACCCAATATCCCTGCGCCGCGCCAACCAGACCGCCCACGACGAGGCAGATGAGCGTGGCCGGGATGTAGTTCATCTGCGGAATGTCGATGCCGATCGGGATGCCGATGAAATCGAGCCCGATATGCAGGCCCTGAACCATCAGCACCGCAGCGAGCGCGCCAACGAAGCCCACGACGGAGCCGATCGACAGGTCGATATGGCCGGCCACGATCACCAGCAGCATGCCGAGCGCCATCACGACGACGTAGCTGTTTTGCAGGATGAGGTTGGTGAGATTCAGCGGCTGGAACAGCACGCCGTTCGTCTTGATCTCGAAAAAGATCATGATGACCGCAAGCGCGATCAACAAACCATAATCCCGGAAATTGCCGCGCTTCAGCACGCCGCGCCAGCCCGGAGTGCCCGGATCGGTCTTCGCGGTGGGAACGGGTGCAACCGGTTGCAGGCCTTCGTCTGCCGTAATCCTGCTCATCAATGGAGTTCCTTCGAGCGCATGATGGCACGCATGATGTTTTCTTGTGACGCCTCGGCCGCCGTGAACTCACCGACGAAACGGCCTTCATTCATGACGTAGATGCGATCGCACATGCCGAGCAATTCGGGCATTTCGGACGAGATCATCAGCACACCTCGCCCATCATCGGCCAATTGGTTGATGATCGCGTAAATCTCATATTTGGCACCGACGTCGATACCCCGCGTCGGCTCATCGAGGATCAGAACCTCGGGTTTGGTGAACAGCCATTTGCTGAGCACCACCTTCTGCTGATTGCCGCCGCTGAGATTGACGGTCTGCTGTTCGACGCCGAACGAGCGGATGTTCAGCTTGGTCCGATAATCGGACGCGATCGCATATTCACGATCCTGATCGATGACGGTCAGCGACGACACGCCAGGCAGGTTCGCCAGCGTGGTGTTCTTGGTAATGTTCTCGTCCAGCACGAGGCCGAGCTGCTTCCGATCCTCGGTCACATAGGCAATGCCGGCCGCGATCGCCTTGTCGATGGTGCTGACGTCGATCTCTTTGCCGTCGAGCTTCACCGAGCCGCTAATGCCCTGACCATAGGACTTGCCGAAGAGGCTCATGGCCAATTCGGTCCGGCCAGCGCCCATAAGGCCCGCGATGCCGACGATCTCGCCGCGCTTGATGTAGAAATTGATGTTTTTCACCACCAGCCGATCGGCATGGTTTTGGTGATGAGCGCTCCAATTGGCGACCTCAAGCAGCCGCTCGCCGATTTTCGGCGTTCGCGGGGGATAGCGATGCGCCATGTCGCGGCCCACCATCCCCTGAATGATGCGATCTTCGTTGATGTCCTGCTGGTGACAATTCAGCGTCTCGACCGTCGTGCCATCGCGCAGGATCGTAATCTGGTCCGCGACTTTCGAAATCTCGTTCAGCTTGTGCGAGATCAGGATCGACGAGATGCCCTGCGCTTTGAACTCCAGAAGCAGCGCCAAAAGCGCGTCGCTATCCTTCTCGTTCAAGCTTGCCGTCGGCTCATCCAGGATCAGCAGCTTGACCTTCTTGGACAGAGCCTTGGCGATTTCGACAAGCTGCTGTTTCCCGACGCCGAGATTGGTGATGAGCGTCTCTGGATTTTCATCCAGCCCGACGGTCTTCAGCAAGGCGCGGGTTCGCTCGAAAGCCAGATCCCAGTCGATGACGCCAAACCGAGCCGTCTCGTTGCCGAGGAAGATGTTTTCGGCGATCGACAGGAGCGGCACCAGGGCGAGCTCCTGGTGAATGATGATGATGCCGAGGTGCTCGCTTTCGGAAATATCCCGAAACTTGCTGAGTTGACCCTCGTAGAAGATGTCGCCGTCGTAGGAGCCGAACGGATAAACGCCGCTGAGCACCTTCATCAAGGTGGATTTGCCGGCTCCGTTTTCACCGACGAGCGCGTGGATCTCGCCTGCCTGCACCGCCAGGTTGACGTTATCGAGCGCCTTGACGCCTGGAAACGTCTTGGTGATCCCGCGCATCTCAAGGATCGCACTCATGCAACGACCTTTTTAGCCCTAAAACCAATGAAACCGTGCGGGCCTGCGCCCGCACGGATGCCGATCGAAATCGTCGTGGGTGATCAGAGCTTACTGAAGCTGCGATGCCTTGTAATATCCGCCGTCGACGAGGACCTGCTTCCAGTTGGCCTTGTCGACCAGGACCGGGTTCAGCAGGAAGGACGGAACCACCTTCTTACCGTTGTCGTAGGTTTTCGCGTCGTTGATCTCCGGCTTGCTGCCGGTTTCCAGCGCATCCACCATGTTGACCACGACCTTGGCGAGTTCGCGCGTGTCCTTGTAGATGCTGGACGTCTGCTCGCCTGCGATGATCGACTTCACCGACTGCACTTCGCAATCCTGGCCGGTCACGATCGGGAAGGCATTGCCGCCGCTGCCGTAGCCGACGCCCTTCAGCGACGACAGGATACCGATCGACAGACCGTCGTAAGGGGAGAGAACCGCATCGACGTGCTTGCCGGTGTAATAGGCGCTCAGCAGGTTATCCATGCGCGACTGTGCCACCGATGCGTCCCAACGCAGGGTCGACACCTGCTTCATGCCGGTCTGGCCGCTCTGGATCACGAGCTTCTTGCTGTCGATGTAGGGCTGCAGCACCGACATGGCGCCATCGTAGAAGAAGTAGGCATTGTTGTCGTCGGGCGAGCCGCCGAACAATTCGATGTTGAACGGACCCTTGCCGTCCTTGAGGCCGAGCTTGTCGACGATGCTGGTGCCCTGAAGCACACCGACCTTGAAGTTATCGAAGGTGGCATAATAGTCGACGTTCGGTGAACCCTTGATCAGGCGATCGTAGGCGATGACCTTAACGCCGGCGTCATGCGCCTTGGCCAACACGTCCGAGAGGGTCGTGCCATCGATGGACGCAATCACCAGCACCTTGGCGCCCTTGGTGACCATGTTCTCGATCTGGGCGAGCTGGTTCGGGATATCGTCGTCGGCATATTGCAGGTCGGGCTCGTAGCCCTTGGCCTTCAGCTGCGCCACCATGTTGTTGCCGTCGTCGATCCAACGGGCGGATGACTTCGTCGGCATCGCGACACCGATCTTGTCGCCCTTGGCGGCGAAAGCGGGGGTCAGCATCGTGCTGGACAGCGCCATCGCGCCGATCGCTAAGGCCACAAGCGTTGTTTTAATCGTCACGTTTCTCTCCCTTGTCGACGCCCCGTTCGGCGCCCCGTCGTCTGTCGCTCGGCGATATCACTCGATCGCCACTCATCATACTATATTGCCATCTCGGTCCCAGCGCAAAATCGCTCAGGCGATGATCTTTTCTCGCTATTGTGAATGGCCTGCGTTGTCGGAGTCCAGAATTTATCGCATCACGCCGCGAGAGCTTTGACGATATTCTCCACCATTTTCTTGGCATCGGCGAACAGCATCATCGTATTGTCGCGGAAAAACAGCTCGTTCTCGACGCCGGCATAGCCCGCCGCCATGCCGCGCTTGATGAACAGAACCGTCTTGGCTCTCTCGACATCGAGAATCGGCATCCCGTAAATCGGGGATGTCTTGTCGGTCTTGGCCGCCGGATTCGTGACGTCGTTCGCCCCGATCACGAAGGCGACGTCGGCCTGGGCGAATTCCGAGTTGATGTCCTCGAGCTCGAACACCTCGTCGTAGGGAACGCTCGCCTCGGCCAGCAGCACGTTCATATGGCCCGGCATGCGCCCCGCCACCGGATGGATCGCATATTTCACGTCGACGCCTTCGCGCTTCAGCGTATCGGCCATCTCGCGCAAGGCGTGCTGCGCCTGCGCCACCGCCATACCGTAGCCCGGCACGATGATGACAGTCGCGGCATTCTTCATGATGTAGGCGGCGTCTTCCGCCGACCCCTGCTTGACCGGACGCGTCTCCACGCTTCCGCTGGCGACAGCCGAATCGCCACCAAAGCCGCCGAGGATGACGGAGATGAAGGAGCGATTCATCGCTTTGCACATGATGTAGCTGAGGATGGCGCCGGACGAGCCAACCAGCGCGCCGGTGATGATGAGGGCGAGATTGCCGAGCGTGAACCCGATGCCGGCGGCGGCCCAGCCCGAATAAGAGTTCAGCATCGACACGACGACCGGCATGTCGGCGCCGCCGATCGGCACGATGATGAGGCCGCCGAGCGCCAAGGCCACGATCACGATCGCCCAGAACGCGAGGCTGCTGACCGTCGTCACAAACGTCGCGATCAGCACCACCAGAAGCACCGCGAGCGCGATGTTGATGGCGTGACGCTGTGGCAGCATGATCGGCTTGCCGGACATGCGGCCATCGAGCTTCAAGAATGCGATGATCGATCCCGTGAACGTGATGGCGCCAATGGCGGCGCCGATCGACATTTCGACGAGGCTCGCTCCATGGATCGCGCCTGGCGTCCCGATGCCGAACGCTTGCGGCGCATAAAGCGCGCCGGCCGCCACGATCACGGCCGCAAAGCCCACCAGCGCATGGAAGAAGGCGATGAGCTGAGGCATCGCGGTCATCTGCACGGTGCGGGCCCGCCAGGCTCCGATGCCGCCGCCGATCGCGATGCCGGCGATCACCATCAGCCAGCTCACCGCGTCTGCTGGTGGTCGCAGCAGCAATGTCGTGAGGACCGCAAGGCCCATGCCGACCATGCCGTAGAGGTTGCCGCGACGCGACGTGGCGGGCGACGACAGGCCGCGCAACGCCAGGATGAAGAGGATGCCGGAGACGAGGTAGAGAATGGCTGCGATGCTGTCGGTCATCGGGTCAGCCCTTCTTCTTGTACATCGATAGCATCCGCTCGGTGACGAGGAAGCCGCCGAAGATGTTGACCGAGGCGAGAATGAGCGCGAAGAACCCGAAAATGCGCGCCGCCCAGGCGCCGGCCGCATGACCCTCGCCGGTGTCGACGCCGATCAACAGCAAAGCGCCCACCACGATGACGGACGACACCGCATTGGTAACAGACATCAGAGGCGTGTGGAGCGCCGGCGTCACCGACCAGACCACGTAATAGCCGACGAAGACCGCCATGGCGAAGATCGCGAGGCGGAACACGAAGGGGTCGATCGCGCCGCCAGAGGCCGCATGCGCTCCGGCGCCGGCCAGATCGGCCAGCTGTGCCGCATAGCTATGAGCCGCATCGGCCGATTGCTGGGCCGCCGCGGCAGCAGCCTGCGCCTTGTCGTAGAGTTGCTGGGCGGTATCGACGGCCATGCTGCCCTCTAGGCTTGATCTTGTCCGGCAAAATAACCGGCATCCCCGGCACACCCGTGCCACATCGTCTTATGTTCAAGCTGCTCCGAGGAGCAGCTTGCCTCAGGCCGCCTTGGGCTGGAAGTTCGGGTGGACGATGGCGCCGTCCCGCGTCAGGCAGGTGGCTTTTACGAGATCGTCGTCCCAGTTCACCGCGACCGTCTTGCTGGTCTTGTCGATCAGCGTTTCGACGAAAGCGTAGAGATTGCGCGCGTAGAGGCTGGAGGCCGTGGCGGCGAGCCGTCCTGGCACGTTCAGGTAGCCGACGATCTTCACGCCGTCGTGGTCGACGACCTCGCCAGGCCGGGACAATTCGCAATTGCCACCACGCTCGACCGCGAGATCGAGGATCACCGATCCCGGGCGCATGGATTGCACCATGGCGGCCGTAACGAGACGTGGCGCCGGACGACCGGGAATCAGCGCCGTCGTGATGACGATGTCCTGCTTGGCGATATGGGCCGCCACCAAGGCCGCCTGCTTCTGCTTGTAGCCGTCTGACATCTCCTTGGCGTAGCCACCGGACGTCTCGGCCTGTTTGAACTCGTCGTCCTCGACGGCAACGAATTTTGCGCCGAGCGACTCCACCTGCTCCTTGGTGGCCGGGCGGACGTCCGTCGCGGTCACGATCGCGCCGAGGCGCCGTGCCGTTGCGATCGCCTGCAGTCCCGCGACCCCGACCCCCATGATGAAGATGCGGGCTGCCGGAACCGTGCCGGCGGCGGTCATCATCATCGGCAGGGCGCGGCCATATTGCTCGGCCGCATCGATGACCGAGCGATAGCCGGCGAGATTGGCCTGGCTCGAGAGCACGTCCATGACCTGCGCGCGCGTGATCCGGGGCATCAGCTCCATGGAAAAGCCGGTCACGCCGGCCTCAGCCATGATCCGCAGAGCTTCATCCTGCCCGTAGGGATCCATGATGCCGACCACGATGGCGTTGCGCTTGATGTTGGCGAGGTCGGCCCCGTCGGGGCGCCGAACCTTCAGCACGATATCGGCATCCCGCAAGGTTCCTGCAGCATCGGGTTCCAGCGTCGCGCCGGCCGCCTCGAAGTCGCGGTCGGGGATACCAGCTTTCGTGCCGGCGCCGCTCTGCACCGCCACGCTCGCGCCGAGGGCGATGAATTTGCGGATCGTGTCGGGTGTCGCGCCGACGCGCGGCTCGGTCGGGTCGGATTCGGCCGGCACGGCGATACGCATAGGGTTCCTCCGATGAGCCGATGCCGGCGAGAGCAAGGGCACAAGCGACGCCTTTGGCCTGTGATCGGCCATTCGGGCAGGGGGTGACGCGCCGCCAGAGGGGTCGCGTCGGATCGATCAGACGAGGAAGAAGGCGAGAAGCAGGAGAATGACCGCGACCACGATCGTGCCCCATTTCGCGGCCCAGAGAAAGCCGACGTAGGTGCGCTCGTGCTCGGCATAATCCATATACCGGCTGTCCATCGG
The DNA here is from genome assembly GCF_004323635.1 of Lichenihabitans psoromatis. NCBI lineage: Bacteria > Pseudomonadati > Pseudomonadota > Alphaproteobacteria > Hyphomicrobiales > Lichenihabitantaceae > Lichenihabitans > Lichenihabitans psoromatis. Next base: position 394,742 of record NZ_CP036515.1, on the reverse strand, counting down.
GACATCATCCGAATTGGCCATCATCCACCCCAACATTATCGCCTTTGTCTTGGCCATATCCGAACTTCGCAAGGGGAGCAACGCCGGCTGCAAATTGGATGGAGGGGTCGCGTCATCTTCGTTCGATTTTATCGATCAGAACCAGAAGAGCTACGCGTTGGATCGAACGGTCGGAAAATGCAAAATGCGGCATCGAGGTTGCGCCCATGTCCGTTCATCCGTCCGTCCTTTCCGCCTCTCACCATGTCGGCCGCCTCCTTCCGGGGCTTGCGCTTTGTGGTCTCGTGACGCTGCTGGCCTTCGTGGCGCAGACCGGAGAGGAACGGCTATTCGGGCGGGCGTGGCTGGAATCGCTCGTGCTCGCCATTCTGATCGGCACGGTGGTGCGGACGTTGTGGACGCCACCGGAGCGGTGGCTTCCCGGCATCGCCTTCAGCGCCAAGACCCTGCTCGAAATCGCGGTCATGCTGCTCGGCGCTTCGCTCAGCATCGGCACCATCGTGGCGGCCGGTCCGGGTCTGTTGTTCGGGATCGCCGGCGTCGTCGTGATGGCGATCGGCATCAGCTACATGATCGGCCGTGTCCTCGGCCTCCCGTGCCGGATGGCCATCCTGGTGGCGTGCGGCAACTCCATTTGCGGCAACTCGGCCATTGCCGCCACCGCGCCCGTCATCGGTGCCGAAAGCGACGATATCGCGGCTTCGATCGGCTTCACGGCGGTTCTCGGCGTTCTGGTGGTAATCGGCCTGCCGCTGTTGGTCCCCGTGCTGGGAATGAGCAAGCTCCAATATGGCGTTCTGGCCGGGCTCACGGTCTATGCCGTGCCGCAGGTGATCGCCGCCACGGCGCCGATCGGCGCTCTCAGCGTACAAATCGGAACGCTCGTCAAATTGGTCCGCGTGCTGATGCTCGGCCCGGTCATGCTGGTGCTCTCGCTCGGCGCGGGCCATCTGTCGCGCCATGCCGGAGCTGCCGGGGTCGCGCCGCCCCGCCTGTCGATCGCAAAGCTCGTCCCCTGGTTCATCATCGGCTTTCTGGCCCTTGTGGCGGCACGGAGTTCCGGCCTGGTTCCCGGCGCGGCCCTGGCGCCGATGTCCACCCTCGCCAACTGGCTCACGATCGTGTCCATGGCGGCGCTCGGGCTTGGGGTCGACGTGCGGGTTGTGGCTCGGGCGGGATTGCGGGTCACGGCAGCGGTCGTGGTCTCGCTCCTGGCGCTCGGCGGCATCAGTCTCGGTTTGATCCGGTTGCTCGGTATCGCCTGACCTGCGAGGTTGCGGGTTCTGACGACCGCCGGACCGGTATGACTCTCGAACAGCTTCGGATCTTCATCGCGGTCGCGAGCCGCGAGCATGTCACGCAGGCGGCGGGTGAGCTGAACCTGACGCAATCCGCTGTCAGTGCGGCCGTCGCGGCGCTGGAGGAACGCTACGCCACCAAGCTGTTCGACCGCGTCGGGCGCCGCATCGCGCTGACGGACGCGGGCCGTCTCTTTCTGGTCGAGGCTCGTGCCGTCCTGGCCCGCGCAAAGGCGGCCGAGTTGGTGTTATCGGATCTCGCCGGCCTCAAGCGCGGTTCGTTGGCGCTGGCCGCAAGCCAAACCATCGGCAACTATTGGCTACCCGAGAAGATGCAGCTGTTCCGCAAGGCTCATCCGGGCGTCGACCTGCATCTCACGATCGACAACACCGCCCGTGTGGCCACGATGGTTCGCGACGGAACAGTGGATCTCGGCTTCGTCGAGGGCGACGTCGACGATCCGGCGCTCGCAAGTCGCGCCGTGGCCGACGATGAACTGATCATGGTGGTCGGGCCGCGCCATCCCTGGGCGAGCCGACGCAGCATCGCCCCGCAGGACCTGATCGACACCGGGTGGGTCTTGCGGGAGCCGGGGTCGGGTACGCGCTCCCGCTTCGAGGAGGCTTTGCGCGGCTTCGGCGTTGATCCGGACCGACTGACGGTGCGGCTGGAACTTCCGTCCAACGAAGCCGTGCGAACCGCCATTGAGACCGGCCCCGAAGCGAGCGTGCTGTCGCGGCTTGTGGCCGCCTTGGCGCTGCGTGCCGGAACGCTGGCCGAAGTGCGATTTGCGCTGCCGCGTCGGCACTTCACCATGTTGCGTCACAAAGAGCGGTCCATCACAGCGGCCGAAACCGCGCTGATGCAGGTAGCGGCCGCCGATGCGCCACGCAGGGGTGCCGACTACGCGATTTGAGGCGACCTAGCCTTTCGTCCGTAAAGTCGAGCGACCCCCATCGACTCCGATCACCTGGCCGGTGATCCAGCCGGCGTCTTCGGACAGAAGAAACGCCGCCAGGGCGGCGATGTCATCGGGCTCGCCCAGCCGTCGCAGCGCATGCAGATCGGCGACCGCCTTGGCAAGCGCCTCGTTCCGCGTCAGCGGCGCCGCGAGGGGCGTTCGGGTCAGCGATGGGGCAATGCAATTGACCCGCACCTTGGGGGCGAATTCGGTCGCCAGCGAACGGGCCAGCCCCTCCACCGCCGCTTTGGCCATGCCGATCGAGGCATGGCCCGAAAAGCCCTGCGTGGCCGCAACGGAGGAAAACAGCACGATCGAGGCATCTCCATGCGCAGCCTTGAGGGCGGGCGCGGCGGCCTGGATCGTCAGGGCGGCACCGAGCGCGTTGACCCGGAAATCCATGTCGAATTCCGCCGTCGTGAGAGACTGCAGCGGCTTTACCGTGATGGTCCCGACCGCATAGACGAGCCCCTTGATCGGGCCAGCCGAGATGATGTCCGTGATGGTGGATTGCACAGCCCCGGCATCGGTGACGTCGAGCTGCCGGGTCGTGACGCCGAGCTCTTGCCCGACCGCCTCGAGCTTGGCGGCGTCGCGGCCGATCAGCACGACGGTCTCACCGCGCTGGGTCAAGCGCCGCGCGATGGCGCTGCCGATACCGCCGGCGCCGCCGACGATCAAAATGGGTTCCACCAAGGACCTCCTCGTTGCATAGATCTCCCCAGGGTTATGGTCCTGGCGCACTCGAAGGGTAGGGAGACGGCGAAGATGTTGAACCAGGAGGGGCGCGTGTTGCGACCGTGGGCTTCGAGCTCTTATCATCGCCAGTGGTTGCTCGGCCAGGCGCATGGGCTGCTCGACGCGTTTGCGCACGACACCATCAATCCGCGTGGCGGCTTCTTCGAACTCGATGAGCACGGAGCGCCGATCCGCGATGCGTCCGGTTCGAACATCCGCGCGATCCATGTCACCACGCGAATGATCTACTGTTATTCGGTCGCCCATCTGCTCGGCCACCCAGGGGCCGCAGCCATTGTCGACCATGGCATGGCCTATCTTTGGTCAGCCCATCGCGATGCAGTCGAGGGAGGCTATTTTTGGAGCGTCGACGACAAAGGTCCGGTCGATGCCACCAAACAGGCCTATGGACATGCCTTCGTGCTGTTGGCGGCCGCCAGCGCCAAGACGGTGGGGCACCCCGACGCAGACCGCCTCCTGGCCGACGTCACACAGGTGCTGCGGGACAAGTTCTGGGAGCCGCAGCACGGGGCAGCGGCGGAGGAATTCTCAGCCGATTGGACGCCGATCGACACCTACCGTGGCCAGAACTCCAACATGCACCTGACCGAAGCCCTCATGGCGGCCCACGAGGCGACGGGTGACGGGCAATATCTCGTTATGGCCGAGTCGATCGCCGATCTGCTGATTCGGCGCATCACAGCCAGACATGCCTGGACCTTGCCCGAACATTTCTCGGAAAACTGGGAGGTCAATCGGGATTATGCGGGTTCCGAGATGTTCCGCCCGGCCGGAACAACGCCCGGCCACTGGCTGGAATGGAGCCGTCTCATCCTTCAATTATGGATCGCCGGAGGGCGCCGGCACGATTGGATGCCTGAGGCCGCATCGGCTTTGTTCCACAATGCAATCAACCAGGGATGGGACCGCACGCGCGGCGGTTTCTTCTACACGCTCGATTTCGACCGTAACCCCCTCGTGACCGACAAGATCTGGTGGCCGGCTTGCGAGGGAATCGCAGCCGCCTCGTTCATCGGGGCCAATGCCGACGATCCCTTCTACGAGACGTGGTATCGCGCGATCTGGGATTGGAGCGCCGCCAACCTGATCGATCCGTCGCATGCCGGGTGGCGACCGCAACTCGATGCGGACCTCAAGCCCAAATCGACGCTGTTTACCGGCAAGCCGGACATCTATCACACGCTGCAGGCCTATCTGATCCCGTTGTTTCCGGCGACCGGCGGGCTGCTCAGCGTGATCGGTGCCGCCGAGCAACTGCCAGCCGGGCCGATTTAAAGCCGAGCCTCAGCGACCGCCACCGCCAAGGTCATGGCCAGCACCATGGTGGCCGACATCGGCCGGAAACCCTGACAGTCTGCCTCGACGATCTCGAACCAGATGCCATCCTCAGGAACGATCGGGCTGAAGGGACTGTCGGTAATCACCACCATGGCGGCACCGCGCGTCGCGATCTTCCGGGCCAGCATCACGGCCGATGAGGCATAAGGCGTGAAGCTGACGGCCAAAGCCGCGTCACGCGGGGTCGCAAAGGAGGCGGTTTCGGCATCGGTGCCCACCGCCGACCCGATCAAGACGTTGCGAATGCCAAGCTTGCCGAGCGCATAGCTCATATAGGACGTCACCGGAAACGACCGCCGTTGCCCGATCAAATAGATGGTTTCCGCCTTGCTCAACCGGTCGACCGCGCGCTCGATGGTGGCGGGGTCGATTTGCGACCGCACGGCGCGGATCGACCGTTCCGCCGCCTCCGCGAATCCCTCGAACAGGGCGGCAGCGCGCGCCGTTTCCGGCCCGGTCCGGAGCGCCTGCAGACGCTCCTCATAGGTCGGTACGCGCTCGCGCAAGCGATCGCGAAAAATCGTCTGCAGGTCGGAAAAACCCTGGTAGCCGAGCGCCTGAGCGAAGCGGATCAGGGTGGATGGCTGGACCTGCGCCTGTTCGGCAATGCTGGCGGCCGTGCCGAACGCAACCTCATCCGGATTGGCGAGCGTGAAGGCAGCGACCTGCGCCAGCCGCTTTGGCAGGCCCTTCTTGCGCGACAGCAAGGCATCGCGCAGACCCTCGAAGCTCCGCGGTGCCGCGGGTCCGATCTCGACAACGTCTTCGTCGGACATGTTCAACCCTCGACGGTGTGACCGGCGCATGGTGCCTTCGCCACCGTTCTGGCCAAAAATGGTCCAAATGCAACCCGTCGACGAACGACGATGCGCGCCGGGTTGCAGTTGCCGGCCGCCGCGGTGCGGCGACGTGTCGGAAACTTCACGTGTCACGCCCCCGCAATTTTGCTTTCTTGCAAAGGCAAAGCGTTTATTCCAGATCCACGAACCCGAGCGTCCCTCGTGAGGGACGTTCGCGGGAGATGCCGATGTCGAACTTCTTCGCCGCCCTCAAAGATATCTGGCGGCTCGCCTATCCCTATTTTCTCCGGCGCTCGCCCGGAGAGATCAGGCTATGGGTCATCGGTCCGGTCAAGATGCCCGAGAATGTGATCGGGTTATCCCTCCTCGCGGCGGTGGTGCTGCTCGAGATCGGCTTCTCCTACATGGCGAAGCAATTCAACTCCTGGTACGTCGGCTTCGGCAATTCCATTCAGGAGAAGAACTGGGGCGCGTTCCTCGACAGCTTCAAGATCTTCACGATCCTGGCCATTATCTACATCGTCATTGCGGTTTATAAGAGTTACATCAATCAGGTGCTGCAGATCCGCTGGCGCAAGTCGATGACGGATTTCTTCGTCGACCGCTGGCTGGCGCCCGCGCAGCATTATCGCTTGCGCCTTGTGACCGGCCCGGCCGACAACCCCGACCAGCGTATCGCTGAGGACGTGCATTCCTTCGTCGGTCAGACGATGGTTCTCGGGATCGGCTTTTTCGGCAATACCGTGCGGCTCGGGATTTTCCTGACCGTCTTATGGACATTGTCCGAGCAGTTCCCGATGACCAGCTTCGGCCTCTCGTTCAACATCCCCGGCTATCTGATCTGGCTCGCCGTCCTCTATGCGGCCGCCGGAACCCTGCTGACGCATCTGATCGGGCGGCCGCTGATCCGCTTGAAATATGATCAGGAGCGTTACGAGGCGAACTTCCGTTTCGGCATGGCCCGCATTCGCGAGAATAGCGAGCAAATCGCGCTTTTGGGCGGCGAACCGGCCGAGCGCGCCGAATTGGGCGAGCGCTACGGGTCGATCCTGGCCAATGTCTATGGTGTCATTCAACGCCAGAAGAAGCTCAACTGGTTCACCAGTTTCTTCGGCCAATTCTCGGTGATCTTCCCCTATCTGCTGCTCGGCCCGGCCTTTTTCTTCGGCAAGGCGACCTATGGGATTCTGATGCAGGCGGTCTCGACGTTCAGTAGCGTGCAAGATGGTTTGACGTGGTTCGTGGATTCCTATGCCACGTTGGCTGATTACCGAGCCGTCGTGCAGCGTCTTGTCGGTTTCGAAGAAGCGATGCAACTCGCAACTGAAGCGGCCACGCAGCCCCCCCATATCGCGCGCCAAGCCGGGGGCGCCGGCGTCCTTTCGGCCGACAATCTTGTCGTTATGCTGCCGACCCAGTCTCCGTTGACGGGCGCCGCCAACCTCACGCTCGGTCGCGGCGATCGCGTGTTGCTGACGGGCCGCTCCGGCTCGGGTAAGACGACGCTGCTGCGCGCCCTTTCGGGTATCTGGCCATTCGGCCAAGGGCGCATCGAAGTCCCAAGCGCGGCGTCGGTCTTCGTGCTCCCGCAGCGAACCTATCTGCCGCTCGGCACCCTGCGACAGGCGCTCGTCTATCCGAAAACGTTGCAGGCTTATCCCGATGCGGCCGTACGCGAGGCGTTGCAGGCCGTCGGCCTCGGTAAGCTCGCGACCGAACTCGACGACGCCGGCAACTGGTCGCAGCGCCTCTCCGGCGGCGAACAACAAAGGTTGGGCGTCGCTCGTGTGCTGTTGGAGAAACCCGACTTTTTGCTGCTCGACGAAGCCACCTCGGCCTTGGACGAGGCCGGCGAGTCCGAGATCTACAAGACCATCGTCGACCATCTCCCGAATGTCGGTCTGATCTCGGTCGGACATCGTTCGACCTTGGCGGCGTTCCACAACCGTCAGATGGAAATGAAGGTCGTGGGGGACGGGCTGTTCAGCCCCAGTCAGCCGGTCGCCGCGGCGGCGGAGTAGGAGGGGGGCGCGATGAACCTGCAGGCATCAAAGGCCATGATTCACCGTCTCTAACGCCGGTCTGAAGATTGGTCCTCATTTATACGATGTTGAATTGTGTAATCTTCGCGTATCGATGGTATAAAGCGTAGTCAGCCGCATTCCGCCGCACGAAAGCTGCCGCATCGACTGGATCAATCGCGAGTAAGGCGCGAATCGAATCTCCAAACAGGGGGGTCGATTGCAAGTCATTGACGTAGTGACTTGGGTCGAAACCAATCCCGAGTGTCGCCAAGTTTGATGCCATCGAGCGATGCTCGAGCACGCAGACCAGATCAAACCGATTGAGTGCATTAAGGGCGCAGCTCAAGTGCTCTGGTCGAACTTGTTCGCGCGAGCCGATATTGTTCAGCTTTTTCACATAATAATTGGCGGATCGATAAAGGCCATGATTATTCATGTAAGACGGAAAGGTCGATCGCTTCGAGACCCAGCCATTAAGCTTATCCATGCGGTAATTCGAAACGGCGCGCGCTAACGGATCGCGCAGAACAGTAAAGAGCCTTAGCCCCAAATCGTCTGGTAGATTGTCGATGTTCGGGAAGTCCCACTCCATCGCCATGAATGTGGTACCGGAGTCGATCTGCTGTTTGAAAATATCTTTTAGAGCAGACTTAGACTTATCACCGAAGTAAATCGGCCCCCCATGTGCATCGATCAAGTTGGCGTTTTGATGGGCCGCGGGCAGTTTGAGGCCGGATCGATGAGCCGCCGCCACGACCGCACTTCCTCCTGCTTTGTGCATATGCAAGAAAACCAGCATCATATCCTCGAATAGCCTTGCATCTTGACGCAAGGTCGCGACTGGAAGGCGGGCGCCAGCTTAAGCCGGCCGTAACGACAATTTCTCGTATAAGTTGTATATCACGACGATAACAACCATTGAAATATGTACGTCGCCGCGATATTGCCTCCCGGGACACATCGACGTGCCGATTCCTGATGCGCAGCTTGCGGTTTTGCGGGCCCGTCAAGCATCGCCCACGGACCGGTCGGGCAGGCCCCATCAGCGTGAAAATGGACTATGACTGAAATTGCAAGTGAGCCCGACAAGAAAAAATACGAGAGTGGCGTCAGTTATTTAAGAGGTCGACGTCACGTTCCGAGTGAGGCCAAGATCCCCTGGCTCACCAGCCGCTTTCGTGTTGGGCTGATGGCTCGATCACCCCGCCACGCGACAAGCGCCAGAGCGATCTCCACTTCTGCGACCGATCCGGTCGTCGGACGACAATTAACGCTCTCGCTTTCGGCAGGCGACAAGACATTTGCGGCCAGGGTCGCTGATGGTGATGCAGCCCGTGACGCAGGAAATCCAGCATCGGCCGAGTATTTTTACTGGAAAGCGTTGCAACTCTATCCGCTCCATTCGGGCTACATGGTACAATATGCTCATGCTCTCAAGGATCAAGAAAAGTACCTCGATGCGGAGTTGTTCTACCGACAATCGTTACCACTCGGCGAGAGCTTGGACGCTGTTCAAGAACATCTTGCTTATGTGGCTCATCAAACGGGACACCATATCGATTTCTCAGTGATCGATCGTGTCACGCACTTCTGGTTCAAGCATTCGCCGGCGGCGCTCGACACTCCGCTTCGAGTCGTGGACGTCCGATCGCTCGTCGAAGTCTTGCTGAATAGAACCAATGTCGATCATTGGCTTATCCTTGACGCTATGCGCCGCTTTGCAAGCCGTGGAGACTATGCTCGATCGCTGATCACGCAGCGGGATTTTACGATCAATAATAGAGATTTATTGAAGCTAATTGCCGAGACGGGATGGGGAAAGTCTTGATGCAAGTGTCCATAAGCGTTGTGATCAACACGCTAAACCGGTGTGAAACTCTAGAAGATACGCTCGCATCCTTTGCTGGTGTCGATTACGAGAATTTCGAAATCATCGTCGTGGCGGGGCCGTCGAGTGATCGAACCGGTGACGTCTTGAGGGGCTATGAAGGATCGATAAAGATTGTCGAGGTCAATCAAGCAAATCTCTCTGTTTCGCGAAACGCAGGCATCAATGCGGCATCCGGTGAAGTGGTGGCATTCATCGACGATGACGCCGTTCCACATCCGAACTGGCTGAAGAGTTTGGCAAGGCATTACGGCGACGAAAAAGTCGGAGCGGTGGGTGGATTTACGCTCGACAATACAGGAAGTAAATTTCAAGTCTGCAAAACCATTTGCGATCGGGTTGGCAATGCCTACAACGTCTCGCGTTATTTTGACGAACGAGCGCTCTGTTTGCCCTACTCGCCATATTATCCAAGTCTCTTGGGCACCAACGCGTCGTTTCGCCGGAGCGCGCTGCGCATCATAGGCGGATTTGATCCAACATTTGCTTACTATCTTGACGAGACCGACGTTTGCGTCCGCTTGGTCGATGCTGGTTTTCAGGTTGTCTACGAGCCAACTGCGTTAGTCTATCACCAATATGCGCCGAGTGATCTCCGTGACCGTCGACATATTCACAAGACGCTCTACCCATCCGTAAAAAGTAAATCGTACTTTGCCATGAAACATGGGAGCCGCATGTCTCTTCATGCTGTCGCAGAAGAAATGGAGCGTTATAAGCTGGAATTACTACGATCGAACCAGTGGCATCTTGATCACAACGAGATTTCGCCGGGCCATAAGGCATCTCTGGATCGAGACGTCGAGATGGGGATTGCCGATGGACGGGACGCGGCTGCCAATGGAAGCCTCAGCCGCCACGACGATGTAAGTTTAGCCGACCCGTCGACTCTATTTTTGCCCTATCGTCCGGTATCCGGTCTTTGCGTGGCCTTGGTGAGCCGGGGGTTTCCGCCACACAATGATACGGGCATTGCGCGCTGGACGTCTATTTTGGCGAGTGGTCTCGCGCGGCGGGGGCACCATGTGCATGTCATCACGGAAGCGCATGGAGAAGCGTCGACGGCTTTTCGCAATCAGATGTGGATCCATCGAATCCTGCCGAACCCAGCATTGGGTGAGCAACTGCAATCCGAATTCGACGTCCCATCCGATGTTGCAGCCTGGAGCGCGGCGGTCAGGCTCATCGTTGGTCAGTTAAAGTCATTCGGGCTCCAAATCGTGTCGGCGCCAATCTGGGATCTCGAGGGGCTCGGCGTCGAAAACGATCCGGATCTCATCAGCGTCACCAGCCTCCACACCACGTATAGTCTGGCTAAGCAATTTAAAGACGAGTGGCACGTTCGCCCCTTGTTTAGTCACCATCACGTTGAGAAGATCATTCGACAAGAAGAGCGTTTGTTCAGAAACGCGCCTCTCCTTCTTGCCAACTCGAGGGCCATCGTGACGGACCTGGCTCAAGTCTTCGCGGTCAATCCATCTCCGAACGTGACCTATTCGGTCCATGGTACTCTCGATCCTCTTGAGACGCGGACGCGCCCCGCCCGGAAGAAGAGCTTGCGAGTCGCTTTCGTTGGTCGGTTTGAGGCGCGGAAAGGCTACGAGGTCGCGGCGCGCGCCATTTGCGCGTTGTTGGCACAGGTTGAAGATGTCGAGTGTATTTTTGTCGGTGGCGTTGTCGACCGAGCCGTCGCAGCAAAACTTCGTCGCCTTGGATACGGGGCTCTGTTCACCGATCGACGCGTCATCTTCAAGGGGCTCCTCTCCCGGTCCGACCTGGACGACCTTTACGCATCGACCGACATCGTGTTGATGCCGAGCCGCTACGAATCCTTTGGCCTGGTGGCGATCGAGGCGATGGCGGCCGGCTCGGTCCCGATCTGCTTTGCTGTGGGCGGACTAAAAGAGGTGGTCGTGTGGAGTGGGCCCCTGACAATGGACAGGTTGGCGATCGTCGATTGACCGGAGGTCGGGCTTTCGAAAGATGAAAGTCCATGAGTCAACACCGAACCCACAGCGTCGAATTCAAGCGACAGGTTGTCCAGGAGTACCTGGCTGGCGAGACCCTGCATGGTCTCGCCAAGCGCCACGATCTGTCACGCAACCTGATCCGGATCTGGGTAGATAAGTTTCAGGCGGGGGCGCTCGATCAGGACCTGGGCGCGGCAGACCTTCTGCAGGCCTATGAGGCGCGCATCGCAGCGCTTGAGCGGCTGGTCGGAAAACAGGCTCTCGAGCTGGACTTTCTAAAGGGGGCTTCTCATGCATCTCTCCGGCCGAAAAGCGTGCCCGTGTCCTTAGCAGGCCCTGCGGCTTGTCTGTCGCAGAGGGGTGCCGGCTGATGGGTCTTGCTCGCTCCACGTTCTATGACGGGCCGGTGGCTGCCGTCGACGAAACCGCCCTTGTCGAAGCGATGTGGCGGATCTGCGAAGAGTTCGAGCGTTACGGATGGCGTCGTGTTCGAGCAGCTCTTGGGCAGCAGGGTCTCGTGGTCAATCACAAGAAGGTCCGCCGGCTCATGCGCGAGCATGACCTGCAACCGCGGATCCGACGGCGCACAACCATCACGACCGACAGTGATCACGATCATCCCATCTTCGCCAATCTGACACAGGACATGGCGCTGAACGGGCCAGACCAACTCTGGGTCGCCGACATCACCTACGTTCAAGTGGTCGGCTCATTCGTCTACGTTGCCATTGTCCTCGACGCCTGGTCGAGAAGGGTCGTGGGCTATGCCATGAGCCGATCGATCGATGCCCGGTTGACCCTGGCGGCTCTGAGGGCTGCCGTTGTGGATCGCAAACCGTCGTCCGGTTGCGTGCATCACTCGGATCGAGGATCGCAATATGCTGCCAAGGTCTACCGCGACGAACTCGCGGCCCGCGGCCTCAAAGGATCTATGGGAAGACGTGGCAATCCATACGACAATGCCAAGGCCGAAAGCTTCATGAAGACCCTCAAGGTCGAGGCGGTCTACCCGATGGCCTTCGAGACGTTCGAGGATGTGGCCGAACACCTTCCCCGCTTCATCGAAGAGACCTACAACGCTACGAGGCTGCATTCTGCCCTCGGCTATCTCAGCCCAAAACAGTTCGAGGATTACTTCACCCGGCAGACGGTCAAGTCGGCGGCTTAAAACCGTCCACCGGAAGGGGCCCACTCCAGTGGACGGTCAAAATGGTGTGCTGGTGGCCCCCGGCGACGATGCTGCCTATTGCGATAAGGTGATTGACCTTGCTCGGGACGGCAAACGCCTCAGCCGACTGAGCAGGGGAGCTCGGGCGTCCTTCGAGGAGAAATATACAGTCGAGATCATGGCGCAGATGATCGAAGCCGACCTTCGGACCGCTTACGACCAGGGAGTCAAACGACTTGTCGCTGTCTCCTGACCTTGTCATCAGCGCCTTTTCGCTCTTTTTGGGTGAGAAGGTCGCGAAAGATGATGCGATGGACATCGCTCATCGTCTCGGCTCGAAAGCCGAACTCATTGCTTACTTGAGCCTCACGCGCGAGTGCTTCCAGTCAAGCCCGGCGTTGATATCGGAACTCCGACAGGTTGCCGATGATCAGGCGACGCAATTTACGCGAAAGCCGGATGGGCGTCATCGCCCGCCGCCCGATACCCTCGCGCTCAAGGGAGAGCTGAAATCGATCCTCGACGAGGCTTCGGGCGGCAGGGATCTTTTCCAGCGAGCTGGCGAAGAAGTGCGGCGTTTGGCCATAAAGGGTGAACCCGGCTATCCTTTCGCTATGACAGTCCGGACCCGTTAGGCGTTGCGTAAGGGGCGCGGTTGCATCGGGTTTTTCACCGCCTATAAGGTCGAAAGACCCGCGCCACTGTCAGGTTCAGGATGGAATCCGCATGCCCACCCAAGACAAAGCCATTAAACGCGTCGTGCTCGCCTATTCGGGCGGTCTCGACACGTCGATCATCCTGAAATGGTTGCAGACCACCTATGGCTGCGAGGTCATCACCTTCACGGCCGATCTCGGCCAGGGTGAGGAGCTTGGCCCGGCGCGCGACAAGGCGTTGCTGCTGGGCATCAAGCCGGAGCACATCTTCATTGAGGATCTCCGCGAGGAATTCGTGCGCGATTATGTCTTCCCGATGTTCCGCGCCAACGCGCAATACGAGGGACTTTATCTCCTCGGAACGTCCATCGCCCGGCCGCTGATCGCAAAGAAGCAGATCGAAATCGCCCGCAAGCTTGGCGCCGATGCCGTTTCGCACGGATCGACCGGGAAGGGTAACGATCAGGTGCGTTACGAGCTCGCCTATTACGCACTCGAGCCGGACATCAAGGTCATCGCCCCCTGGCGCGAATGGGATCTGACCTCGCGCAGCGCGTTGCTCGAGTTTGCGGAGAAGAACCAGATTCCGATCGCCAAGGACAAGCGCGGCGATGCCCCGTTCTCGGTCGATGCCAACCTCCTGCATGCGTCGTCCGAGGGGAAGGTGCTGGAGGATCCCGCCGAGGAAGTGCCGGATTACGTGTACAGCCGCACCATCTCGCCAGAGGATGCCCCCGATAAGCCGACCTACATCACGATCGACTTCGAGAAGGGTGACCCCATCGCGGTCGATGGCGAGGCGCTGTCGCCAGCGACGTTGCTGGCGAAGCTCAACGATCTTGCCCGCATCAACGGCATCGGTCGGCTCGATCTCGTCGAGAATCGATTCGTGGGGATGAAATCGCGCGGCATGTACGAGACGCCAGGCGGCACCATTCTGGCGGTCGCGCATCGCGGCATCGAATCGATCACGCTCGATCGTGGCGCGGCTCATCTCAAAGACGAGTTGATGCCGAAATATGCCGAGCTGATCTACAACGGCTTCTGGTTCTCGCCCGAGCGCGAGATGCTGCAGGCCTTGATCGACAAGAGCCAAACCCACGTGTCGGGCCAGGTCCGCATCAAGCTCTACAAGGGCAATACGATTCTGGTCGGTCGCTCGTCGCCCAACTCGCTCTACGATCAGGATCTTGTGACCTTCGAGGAGGGCGCGGTGGCCTATGACCATCGCGACGCGGCCGGGTTCATCAAGTTGAATGCGCTGCGGCTTCGCACGCTGGCCAAGCGCGACCGCAAGCTGCGCGGTTGAACTATCTAAAATTCCGATGATAGTTCGCGAAATTTTGGTGATTTTGACGATGGTCCGATTGCGCTATCGAGAGTCGTCTTCACGAGGGCTCGCCCCTCGGTTGTGCATTGGAGAAGTCCTGTGATGTTTCGTACCGTATCCGCCCTGAGCCTCGTGGCTCTGCTCAGCGTCCCGGCTTTGGCGCAGACCAAAGTTGAGCCCGCCAAGGTCGAGGCCGGCAAATACAATGTCGATCCGAACCACACGCAGGTTCTGTTCGGCGTCAACCACATGGGTTTCACCACCTATTATGGCTCGTTCACCGACACGGCCGGCACCCTCGATCTCGACCCGGCGAAGCCCGACGCCAGCAAGCTGGACGTGACGATCAAGACCGCGAGCGTCTCGGTCCCGAGCCCCAAGCTGCTGGACGAGTTGAAGGGTGACCAGTGGCTGGACGCCACCAAGTTCCCGGACACGACCTTTAAATCCACGAAGGTGACGAAGACCGGCGCCAGCACCGCCAACGTGACCGGCGACCTGACGCTGCATGGCGTGACGAAGCCGGTGACGCTCGCCGTGACCTACGTCAACGCTGGCACGAACCCGCTAAGCAAGAGCTACACGGCCGGCTTCGAAGCGAAGGGCAAGATCAAGCGCAGCGACTTCGGTGTGAAGACCTACGTGCCGCTCATCGGCGACGACGTCGATCTGATCATCAGCGGCTCGTTCGAACACGCCAAGTAAACCGACACGCGACATGAAGGGGATCGGCAAAGACGATCCCCTTTTTTCTTCACAGCAACGGGCGAGCCAGCCATGAGTGCATCCGTCGAGCGCGGCCAACGGTATACGAGCGTGGCAATCGCGCTGCACTGGCTCATCGGTTTGGCGATCCTCGCCATGGTGGTGATGGGCCTCCTGATGGTTCATGGCTCGTTGGCACCCGCTAACAAGTTTCGGCTCTATCAACTCCATAAGTCGGTCGGTCTCACCATTTTGATCTTGGCTGTGCTCCGCCTCGTCTGGCGGTTCAGCCATCGGCCTCCAACCTTGCCGGCTGAGATGCCGGCCTGGGAGCGGGGAGCCGCTGAAGGCACCCATGTGGTGCTCTATGCCTTCATGATCGGATTGCCACTGGTCGGCTGGGCGCTCGTTTCCGCATCGCCGTTCAACCTTCCAACCGTCCTCTACGGGGTGCTGCCCTGGCCGCATCTAAGCTTTCTGTCGAGCCTTCCGGCCGCCAGCAAGAAGTCCGTCGGTTCTGTACTGGAAATGGTCCACGCCTACGGGGCTTACGTTCTGATCGCTTTCGTGGCCCTTCACGCAGGTGCGGCCTTGCGGCACTACTTCATCGAGCAGGATACGATTTTGCAGCGCATGATCCCGGGGCTGCCCCGGTTCGGTGCGCGATCGACCACGAGGCCATGACATGATGCTCCGCATGCTTTCGACTGCCGTCGCAATCGCGTTGTTGTCCGGAACCGCTGCCTCGGCCGCGACCTGGACGGTCGATCCGGCCAAAAGCAAGATCACGTTTTCGGGGACCCAGACGGGCGAGCCCTTCTCTGGGACCTTCAAGACCTTCAAGGCGACGATCGACTTCGATCCCGCCAAGCCGGAGGCGGCTCACGCTCTGGTCACGATCGACATGGCCAGCGCCAAAACGGGCGATCAGCAGCGGGACGAAGCGCTGCCCGGCGCCGACTGGTTCGATGTGACGACATTTCCGCAAGCCACGTTCGAGGCCACAGGCTTCAAGCCCAAGGGCGGCGACGCCTATGAGGCGGACGGCACCCTGACGATCCGTCGGATCAGCAAGCCGGTGGTGCTGCCCTTCACCTTGTCGATCAGCGGCAACACGGCTCACGCGGTCGGTAAGGCCCAGGTGATCCGCACTGCCTTTGGTGTGGGGCAGGGCGCTTGGACGACGGCCGATTACGTCGCCTTCGAGGTGAATGTCGATGTCGACCTCTCGGCGACCAGCCAGCCCTGATCCGAGCTCTCGACGGCGGCGGGCGAGAGTTCCCCTCGCATTGACTTATCGCACGGTAACGCGCATAGCAGCGCCGGGTCAGAAGACGTGCTTGGCGCACGAAGCCGCGTGAACGGAGTTCCATAACTCCGCGCTTGATGACCGAAGCACCCTGACGACGGCCCGGCTCACGCAAGGGCAAGTGCACGGATCGCAGCCTTTGTTTGGCTGCGTGTCCGATCGGCGTCATCGCTGCGTCCTGAACTCCACGAAAGAACCCCATATCTTGACGACTTTTACCGACCTCGGCCTTCCGGCGCCGATCTTGAAGGCGCTTGCGGCCGAAGGCTACGAGAACCCGACCCCTATCCAAGAACAATCCATCCCGCATTTGCTGGCCGGCTCCGACCTTCTCGGTGTCGCTCAAACCGGCACCGGTAAAACCGCGGCCTTCGCGCTGCCGATGCTGACGCATCTCAACAAGATCAACCGCCAGGCCGGCCCGCGTGCTTGCCGCGCCCTCGTGCTGGCCCCGACCCGCGAGCTCGCCAGCCAGATCCAAGCGAGCTTCGCGACCTATGGCAAGTTCCTCCGCATCACCTCGACCGTGGTGTTCGGTGGCGTGCCGATCGGCAAGCAGATCCGCGCCGTCGCCAATGGCATCGATGTCGTCGTCGCGACGCCCGGCCGCCTGCTCGACCTCATGGACCAGCGCGCTTTGACGCTCGGCGAGGTCGAACTCTTCGTCTTGGACGAAGCCGATCGCATGCTCGACATGGGCTTCGTGCGCGACATCAAGCGCATTCTGACTAAGCTGCCGGCTCGTCGCCAGACCCTGTTCTTCTCGGCCACCATGCCGAAGGAGATCGCCGATCTCGCCTCCTCGATGCTGACCAAGCCGGTTCAGGTCGCGGTGACGCCGGTTGCCTCTACGGTCGATCGCATCGCCCAGCACATCATCTTCTGCCCGACGCGGCAGAAGCAGGCCGTGTTGCACAAGCTGCTCGAAGATTCGAAGATCGAGCGCGCGGTCGTCTTCTCCCGCACCAAGCATGGAGCCGACCGGATCGCCAAGCATCTCGCGGCAGCCGGTATTCCGGCCGATGCGATCCACGGTAATAAATCGCAAGGCCAGCGCGAGCGGGCCATGGCGGCGTTTCGGTCCGGCAAGTCGCGCCTGCTGATCGCGACCGACATCGCGGCACGCGGTATCGATGTCGACGGCGTGACGCATGTGATCAACTTCGACCTGCCGAACATTGCCGAAAGCTACGTCCACCGCATCGGCCGTACAGCGCGTGCCGGTGCCGATGGCGAGGCCATCTCGATGGTGGCGGATGACGAGCGCAGCTACCTGCGTGATATCGAGCGTCTCATCCGTCGCCGCATCGACATTATGCCGCTGCCCGAGGGTCTGACCGTGCTTCCCGCACTTGTCGAAGCCGAGCGTCAGGAATCACCGCGCGGCCAGCGGCCGCCGCGCCGCTCGGGCGCCCCGGCTGGCGCCCATGCCAACCATGGTGGCGGACGTCGCCCCGACGATCGTCGGGCCGTCGAAGGTGCCGGAGCGGCCGCCCCGCGTCCGTCGCGCGCTCCTGGCAACGGGCCGGCGCGTGATGGTGCCCAACGGACGCGCTTTCAGGGTCGCTGATCGCGGTCTCGATGTCCGGTCCGTGTCGATCACGGCCCGGGCCACGGAGCAGGTAACGGACCGGCATAAAAAATGGCGGTGAGGCCTTGCCTCCCGCCGTCGGCCCGCCATACCATCGGCCATGGTCGAGACTGTGGTCACCATCAGAGGCGCTCGAACCGGCGATGCCTTCGACATCGCCGAGGTTCATGATGCGGCTTGGCGGGACGCCTACCGGGGTATTATCCCTGGGCGGGAACTCGAAAAAATGATCGCGCGCCGGGGGCCCAAATGGTGGCACACGGCGATCGTTCGAGGCACCCGGCTCACTGTTCTCGACTTTGACGAATCGATTGCCGGTTATGCGAGCTACGGCCGCAACCGTGTGCCGTCGATGCCCTATGGCGGCGAATTATTCGAGCTTTACTTGGCGCCGGAATTTCAAGGGCTCGGCTTTGGCCGTCGTCTGTTCGACGCCGCGCGGCGGGACCTTGCCAATCATGGCTATACGTCGACGCTCGTCTGGGCGCTGGCCGACAACGAACGCGCATTGTCGTTCTATCGGCATCTCGGCGGTCAGGTCATTCGCGAGGCCGAGGAGCGGTTTGGAAGCGAAGTTCGTGGCCGCGTCGCATTTGGCTTCAAGTGAAGCGGCACGCTTTGGAACGCTCAAGCCAAATGGCGGCTCGCCGGACGAGGTGGTCTATTAACTGAGGCCGTCTACGGTTATGGTCCCCTCGGGCAGTGCCCGTCTGTTAGGCGTATTCGGAGCGTGACGATGAAACTCGAAGCCGTATCGATCGGCAAGAATCCACCCGATGAAGTGAATGTCATCATCGAGGTGCCGATTGGCGGCGAGCCCATCAAATACGAGATGGACAAGGAAGCCGGCGCTCTCGTGGTCGATCGCTTTCTCTACACGGCCATGCGGTATCCGGGGAATTATGGGTTCATTCCGCATACGCTGTCTGATGATGGCGATCCATGCGACGTGATCGTGGCCAATACGCGGGCGATCATTCCAGGCGCCGTGATGGCGTGCCGCGTCGTCGGGGCGCTCATCATGGAGGACGAGGGCGGCGGCGACGAGAAGATCATCGCGGTTCCGGCCAACAAGCTGACGCGACGCTATGAGAAAGTGCTGAACTATACCGATTTGCCAGCGATCACGCTTGAGCAGATCGAGCATTTCTTTCAGCACTACAAGGATCTCGAACCTAATAAATGGGTCAAGATCGTCCGGTGGTGCGATGCCGCCGAGGCGCGTGAGTTGATCCTTCAGGGAATCGAGCGCGCCAAGGCCGCGAAAGCCGCCAAGGGCTGACGCGGGGACTTGATCTCCATCGCGATTTTAGAGGCCGGCGAAAGCCGGCCTTTTTTATTGTGTCAGCATCTCGCGAACCTTGGTGGCGAGATCGTTGATCGCGAATGGCTTGGTGATCATCTGCATCGATGCGTCGGGCGCGCCATGCCCGAAAGCGGCGTTCTCGGCATAACCCGTGATGAACAACACCTTCAGACCCGGCCGGCTTGCGCGTGCCATTTCGGCCAATTGACGCCCATTCAGGCCGGGAAGGCCGACGTCCGTTACGACGAGATCGACCCGTGCCCGACCCTGCAGGATCGAGAGACCGCCCATGCCGTCCGGAGCCTCAAGGGTCTGGTACCCGAGTTCGCGCAGCACATCGAGCACGAGCGCGCGCACCACGGCATCGTCCTCGACCACGAGAACCGTTTCGCCATCCGCCGTCGCCGGAAGAGAGGTGGGTGACGCGAGATCGTTCGGTTGGCTCGCTCCGGCGAAGCGAGGCACCATCAGCGTGAAGGTCGTGCCGAGGCCAAGCGCCGACTCGACCCTGACGTGACCTTCGGATTGGCGCGCGAACCCATAGATCATCGAGAGGCCGAGCCCCGTTCCCTGGCCGATCGGCTTGGTGGTGAAGAACGGCTCGAAGATGCGAGCCATGACGTCCGGCTCCATGCCCATGCCGGTATCGCTGACCTGCAACGTCACATATTGCCCGGGCCGTCGGTCGGGATCGATCAGGGCTTCAGCCTCGTCGATCTCGATATTGTTGGTCTCGATCGTCAACATACCGCCATCAGGCATCGCATCGCGTGCATTGATGACGAGGTTCAGAAGCGCATTTTCGAGCTGATGCGGATCGCATAACGTGGTCCA
Organism: Lichenihabitans psoromatis; assembly: GCF_004323635.1. Classification (NCBI taxonomy): domain Bacteria; kingdom Pseudomonadati; phylum Pseudomonadota; class Alphaproteobacteria; order Hyphomicrobiales; family Lichenihabitantaceae; genus Lichenihabitans; species Lichenihabitans psoromatis. Next base: position 374,804 of record NZ_CP036515.1, on the reverse strand, counting down.
GAGATCCGGCGACAGGCGCAGGCTGATATCAATCGCTTCGCCGAGCGTGCGTTGGAAGAGATCCTCCATCGAGGCCACAAGTGCGTTGGCGTCGACGGGCTTGGCGTCCAGCGGTTGGCGGCGCGCAAAGGCGAGCAGGCGATGCGTGAGCGCGGCTGCGCGTTGAGCCGACGTTCCCGCTGCCGTCATGTAGCGATCGAGTTCCCCGATCCTGCCCTGGGCAATGCGTTTTCGCATCAGGTCCAGGCTGCCCGTGATGCCGGTCAGCAGATTGTTGAAGTCATGCGCGATGCCGCCGGTGAGTTGCCCAACCGCCTCCATCTTCTGAGATTGGCGGAGCGCGTCCTCGGCACGCTGTCGGTCGGCCATTTCGGCCACCAATCGTGCATTGGCGAGGCTGAGTTCCTGCGTGCGGGATGCGACCTGCCGCTCGAGATCCTCGCCGAATCGTACTTGCGCCTCGCGCGCCCGAATCTGGTCGTCGACGTCGGTATTGGTCCCGAACCAGCGGAGGATCGTGCCATTCTCCTCGCGGATCGGCATCGCGCGCGAGAGGAACCAGCGGTACGAGCCATCGCGCCCGCGCAGCAGAAAGGTGTCCTCCCAGGGTGTGCCGTCGCGAAAACAGGCGTGGAGCCGATCTGCCACATCGTCGACCATGTCGGGATGATGGGCGATGCGCCATCCTTGGCCGCGCACCTCGTCGAGCGTCGTGCCTGTATAGTCAAACCAGCGCTCGTTATACCAAAAGATGTTGCCGTCCGGTGCGGCCATCCAGGCCAGCTGCGGAATGGTTTCGGCCATTGAGCGAAACCGCTGCTCGTCTTCCCGTAAAGCCGCTTCCAGGCGCTTGCGGTCGGTGATGTCGCCGATCGTCCCGATGATGCGGCTGCAGCGCCCGTCAGTGAAGAAGGCCTGAGCCGACACTTCGATCCAGCGATCGTCGCTGCCGTCGGGTCGCTGGATCTCGAACTCATGCGCTTGATCGGCAAGCCGTCCATCCGCCAACGCGTTTTGAACGATCATGCGGAGATTGGTGCGTCCGGCCGGCGTCAAATGGCTCATCAAGCGTTCGATGCTCATCGTGACATCGGCGCCGAGGCCGAAAATCGCGCGACACCGATCATCCCAGGTGATGACGTCGATCGCGGGCTCGTAATCCCACAAGCCGAGGCCAGCCGCGCGGACCGCGAGTTTCGCGTTGGTTTCGGCGGTACGGAGCGAGGTCTCGATCCGCTTGCGCTCCGTGATATCGACGACAGCGCCTGGAAAACGGCTCGGACGACCGTCCGGCCCGTTGTAACAATGGCCGCGCGCCGCGAGCCAGCGAATGGACCCGTCCGATAGTTGAACGCGATGCTCGATCGCGTAATCGCTGCCTTCGGCGAGCGCCTTGCGGACCGCTATGCCGATCCAGACGCGATCGTCGGGAAAGATGCCGGGGGCGTAATCGGCCATGGGAAGGCCGGCGGCCGCTGCGGCGGGATCAACCGAAAATAGGCGGGCGAAGCGAGGATCGGCATAGCAGAGATCATTGGCCACATCCCAATCCCAGATGCCAATCGTCTCCGAAGCGTGAAGCGCCAGCTGCAGCCGCTCTTCGCTTTGACGCATGTTTCGCAAGGCCCGCGCTTCGTCGACCTGGGCAAACCCCGTCGAGAGATGGCCGACCAGGATTTGTGCCACCAAAACGTCGCGCGGCCCGAAAGCCTGGGGCGTCGTCGCCGTCGCCTCAAAGACACCGATGAACACGCCATGTCTCGAGATCGGCACCGCGATGATCGAGCGGATGCCGTACCGATGACAGAGATCATGGTCGACGCGATCGTCGCATTCCGTATCGTCGCTGATGAGCGGCCGCCCGAGCGCAAGGCTTGCTCCCGAAAGGCTTCGATCGAGCGGAAGCCGCAGACCGACCGCGCCGAAAGCCGGATCGGCGACAGCGCGATAGACGCAATGCTCGTCCTCGACCATTTGGACGGCGGCTCCCATCGCCTGCGGCATGACCTTTAAGGCACCATGGGCGACAGCCGCCACGATCGCGTCGAGGTCGCCTGCACCCGCTTCTATCGCGCGGAGAACCTCGGCGAGCGCTTCGTGTCTCCGCAACTCGGCTCGGTTCGCCTCGTCGGCATGGTGGCGCGCCGAGCGATCCTGCGCCGCCATCACGGCCCCGACCACGAGACCGTCGACCAGGATCGGCGTATTCGAGCAACTCAGATAGGCTGGGGTGCCGTCACGCCTCGCGAACGTCGCCTCGATGTCGCGAACGACCTTGCCGGTCTGCAGGACATCGCGGAGCGCCTTTGTGTCAGCCTCATCCGCGGCAGGCGACAAGCACAGCGTGTCGTAGAACGACCGGCCGTGGAGATCGGCTGCCGACCAGCCGAGCAGCCGTTCCGCAGCCGGATTGACGAAGACGATATGATGGGATGCGTCGACCTGAATGATCGCCGTATCGATCGTGTCGGTGATGGTACGGAGAACATTGCCATGCGCCGAAATCTGCATTTCGGAGGATTTCAGCCCGGTTTCGTCCTTCAGGATCTTGAGGTAACCGGTGATCTCGCCGCTGATGGTTTTCAGCGGCATCATCCGACCATCGGCCCAAAATCGAGATCCGTCGGAGCGCAGGTGCCATCGCAGGTCCATCGCATGGCCCGCCTCGATGGCGGTGCTCATCTCGCGTTCGGGGACGCCGGCCTCGCGATCCTCCGGCGTAAAGATGATCCGAATGTCCTGGCCGACGATCTCCTCCTGAGACCAGCCGAGAACCCGCCGTGCCCCGACGTTCCATTCGACGATCCGCCCCTCGAGGCTTGCGGCGATGATGGCATAGTCGGTCGCGCTTTCGAGGATGGCCCGGTAAAGCAGCGTCTGGTCGAATGTCGTCGCGGTCTCGCCGGACGGAGTCACGCCTGAGCTGTCGGCCGCCGCGAGGGCGACGCGAATGGTTCTGATGTCCTGAAGAAGCTCCCGCTCGCGGCGCAGAAGATCCTCGATATCGCTCGGCTGCAACGGTTTCTCCGCTCCTGAACCCCATTCACGATTGCAGTGGGATAGGACGACCCCTGGTACAGCAACGCGGCACCAAGGATAACCATCAATCCAACGGAGCCGCCTTCGTTGCGGGAGTTCCTGCGAAAAGCTGAGACATGCCTGCTTTCGCCAAAGAGGACGCCGCTTGGCAGAAGGCGACGATCATGACGACGAACGCTTGCGTTCGTCGCCGGCCTGCTGGTTCCAGATGCCAGGACAGACGACAGCCAACATCCTGCCACGATGCCCTGCGATAGGCCTCGACGATGACGCTGGTTTCAAACCTGCTCATCCGCCAATCGTCAATGCAAATTGGGGATCGGTTGGAATTCGGTGATCCCCTGCGGTACGGAAAGCACATCTTTCCGACACCGCGCCAGTGAGGAGCGTTCCGTGAGATTGCTAGTCGGCTCTGCTTTTTTGGGACTTGTGTTGATGAGCGCCCATGCTTTCGCGCAACCCGCATCGCTCGATCCCGTCGGGACGTGGCTGACCGAAGATGGTCGCGCCAAGATCAGGCTGGAGAAGTGCGGCGCGGATAATTCCGGGCTTTGCGGCTACGTGGCGTGGATGAAGGACCCGCTGAATGACAAAGGCCAACCTCGGACCGATATCAAGAACCCCGATCCAGCAAAACGGAGCCGCCCGAGTCTCGGCTTGCAGATCATTCAGGACCTTAAGCCCGAGGACAAGACGCATTTCGCGGGTGAGATCTACAATGCCGACGATGGCAAAAAATATGAAGTGACGTTGGCGATCGATAAACCCGCCGAACTCGAAGTGAGAGGGTGCTTGCTGCACTTTCTGTGCGGTTCGCAAACCTGGGCGCGCGTTTCCGATTTTGCGATGAACACCAAGATGGTCGCGACCAAAGTCGCCAAACCGGCCACCGGCACGGCCCCGCATCCGCATGACGCCCAATAAAGCGCTGAGGTCGACCGACATCAGACCGCTCCTGCAGCGGCCTGATGTGAGGGGTGAAAGGTTCGGCTTGCGGTGTCGCCATCGGTGATGCGACACACGAGGGCATGAAGACAACTCGCAAATTTTACCGCCCGCGCCCCCTGCTTCGCCGATGGCTCGGCCCGTTTGCATGGCGCCCGCGCCTGACGAGTGGAATCGTGGCCGGTTTGGCGACGTTTCTGGCGCTCACGCTCCTCGCGCCGGGGCTTCAAGCGAGTTCTGCCGCCGTGGTGTCCTGGGACGTTACCTGCGTCTGGTTCGTCGTCCTCATCATGTTGAACTGGCGCAAGCAACAGGGCGAGGACATTCAGGCCTATGTGGCCGAACAAGACGAAGGAAAGGGCCTGATTCTCGGGGTCGTGTTGATCGCAGCAGCTGCAAGCTTGGCGGCCGTCGGCATCGAATTATCGTTGGCCAAAAATGCGGCCGGTTTAGAAAAGGGCCTTCGCATCGGGGCCGCGATCGCCACGGTGGCGCTGTCCTGGTTCACGGTCCAGGTCGTCTTCGCGCTTCATTACGCGCATGAATATTACGCCCCGGACGAAAGCACACCGCAAGAAGACGACGTGATTGGCGGCCTGAAGTTTCCTGGCGATCAGGAGCCAGATTATTGGGATTTCCTGCATTTTGCCGTCGTGATCGGCGTGGCCTGCCAGACCGCCGACATCGAATTTACGTCGAAGCCGCTGCGGCGCCTCGGTACCGTGCACGGCTTGATCGCCTTTACGTTCAACACCGTTGTGCTGGCTCTGACCATCAATCTAACGGCGAGCCTTTTTTAAAACGGCAGTCGTCGTCGCCTCAATGCGCGTCGCCGCCGCCCTTGCGGGCCGGCCTCTGCATCAGCGGCGTGACGAAGACCAACGCCACGAAAAGCACCGTCAGGGCGAGGAAGACGTCCGCCAGAGACATGACGAGCGCCTCCCGCCGCACCATGCGGGCGAGTTGCTTGGTGGCCGACATCGCCGCATCCGATCCCATCGACGCAAAGGCGCCGGTCAGATTGGTCATCATCTCCTCGGCCTGCACATGTCCCCAGGCGACGCTTTCATGCAGCCGCTGCAAGTGCAGATCCCAACGGTTGTTGATCGTCGTGTTGATCATGGCGAGCCCAACGGCGCCGCCAAGGTTACGCGTGAGATTGAACAGGCCGGATGCGTTCTTGAGCTTATTGGGCGGCACCGTTCCGAGCGCCACATTGTTGATCGGCACCATGGCGGTCATCAATGAAAAGCCGCGCAGCATCTGCGGCACCAACAATTCCCAGAAATCCCAATCTTTCGTGATCAGTGAGGCTTGCCAGGTGCCGATCGCAAAGCCGAGAAAGCCGACCCCGATCATGATGCGCGGGTCGATCTTGCCCATGAGACGGCCGACGATCGGCGCCGCGACAAACATGCATAGACCGGAGACGAACATGGTTTCGCCGATCTGCAGCGAGGAATAGCCGCGCACGTCGGCGAGGTAGACCGGGTAGATGTAGGTGAGGCCATAGAGGCCGATGCCCATCACGAACGAGAAGATCGAGCCCATCGCGAGGTTTCGGTTGGAAAAAACGGTGAGATCGACGATGGGCTGAGGCGCCGTGAAGGCCCGCCAGAAGAAAACGATGCAGCCCACAACCGACGCGGCGGCACTCCAAACGATGACGTTCTCGTCGAACCAGTTTTTCTGCGGTCCCTCTTCCAGCACATATTCCATCGCGCCGAGGAACACCGCCATGCCGAACAAACCCGTCCAATCGAACTTCTGCAGAAGCGACGTATCGGGCTTGTCGAAATCGATCAGGAAATAGGTCGCGATCGTGACGATGATGCCGGGCACCACATTGACCAAGAACAGCCAGTGCCAGGAGAAGAGATCCGTTAGGTAACCGCCGACAGTCGGCCCGATCGTGGGCGCGAGCGTTGCCACCAGCCCGATCAGCGGCGCAATGATCGGCTGCTTTTCCTTCGGGAAGATCATGTAGGACGACGCGAAGACGGTCGGGATCATGGCTCCGCCGATGAAGCCTTGCAGGGCGCGCCACACGATCATCTGATTGATGTCCGTCGCGGTCGAGCACATGAAGCTCATCAGCGTGAAGCCGGCGCACGAAAAGGCAAACAGATAGCGGGTCGAGAAGGCGCGCGACAAAATCCCGGACAGCGGGATCATGATGACTTCGGCGATGAGATAGCTGGTCTGGACCCAGGCAACCTCTTCCGAACTGGCCGAAAGGCCGGCTTGGATTTCGGCGAGCGAAGCCGAGACGATCTGAATGTCCAAGATCGCCATGAACATGCCGAACACCATGAAGATGAAGGTGATCAGCTTGCGTGTGTCGAGCCCCGGGGCCGCCGCGGCGGGCGTGGGCGTCAGCGCCGCAACGGGGCGCGCCGCGATGCTGACAGTCGACATCGGATCAATCCGCCTTGCTGGTGTGCTGACGCACAGCCGACGCGACAGCGTCGAGGCCGAGAGCGGTCATCAGCGAGGGCTGCGGCTGATTTTCGTCGCGGGTATGAACTTCAACCTCCACCGACAGCCCCGGCCGCAGCAGACGCTCCTCGGCAACGGCGGTCGGGATCTTGATCCGCACTGGAATGCGCTGCACGATCTTGGTGAAATTGCCGGTCGCGTTCTCAGGGGGGAGCATCGAAAATTCCGCCCCAGATGCCGGTGCGACGCTCTCGACCTTACCCTCGATGGTGCGGCTCGAGAACGCATCCGGCTTGATCGTCACCTTCTGTCCGGGCTTCAGCCGATCAAGCTGAGTCTCTTTGAAATTGGCTTCCACATAGGCGCTGTCGAGCGGCACCAAGGCCAGCAAACGCGTGCCGGTCTGCACATATTGGCCAGGCTGAACGGCCTTGTTGCCGATCATGCCATCAAACGGAGCCTTGATGATCGTGAAGTCGAGGTCGCGCTGCGCCCGGGCCAGCGTGGTGCCGAGCTCCGCCCGCACTTTCTGGGCTTCGAGCTTCTGGGCCTGCAACACGCCGACGTTCGCCTCAGCCGACGAGAGCGCTGCGACGGCGCTCGCCACCGCCGCCGCACTGCGGTCGCGGTCGGTCAAGGCTTGATCGAGCCGCTGCTGCGTCCCGTAGCTGCTCTGCATCAGGCTGCTGGCGCGTTGATATTCGGTCACGGTCCGCTGCGCTTCGGCTTTGGCCGAGAGAAGCTGCGCCTTGGCCTGATCGATCATGGCGTTTTGAGCCGAGACCTGTTGGCCGATGCGAGCGATGGTCGCATCCTGCGTGTCGATGCGGGTTTGCGCGCTATCGACCGCGATCTTGTAGTCCCCATCATCGATCGTGGCGAGGACCTGGCCCTTCGTCACGTGAACGTTGTCGACGATCGGCACCGTGGTCACGTAGCCGCCCACCTTCGCGGCGATGATCGACATGTCGGCTTTGACATAGGCATCATCAGTCGACACGAGGAAGCGGCCTTCGACGAACCACTTGTAGCCTTCGTAGCCGCCACCGGCGACGGCCGCCAGCAGCACAAGCGGCAGCACGACACGGCGTCGCTTCTTCTTGGGTGGAAGGACCTGACCCGTCATCGCGACAGAGCTTGGTGCCTGGGTCGCGTTTTGCACCACGACTTCGCCGCCCATCGGCACGGTCTGTGCAGCGCCGACCTCAGCCGACGTTTCGGTAGTAGGATGTTCCGGCATGCCGTGCTCCAACACATGTGATCGAACAGCACGGATTGACTGAACCGTTCGGTCATTTGCATTGACTTAGCGGGTCTTCGTTCGTAGATCAAGACTGACTGAACCGTTCGGTCAAACAATTTGGAGCCGACGTGAGCCTCGTATCACCACCGCAGCGACCGTCCGACGACGGGCCCAAGGGGCGTGACGAAGGCGCGAAACGCCGTCAGATCGTCGACGGCGCGCGCGAGGTTTTCCTGCAGGACGGTTTCGACGCGGCCAGTATGAACGAGATCGCGCGACGGGCCGGTGTGTCGAAGGGCACGCTCTACGTCTATTTCGACAGCAAGGAAGCCTTGTTCGAGGCGTTGATCCGCGAGGACAAGCGCGAGCAGGCCGAGCAAATGTGCCGTTTCGATCACCGCGATGCCGATGTCGCGACCACGTTGCAGGCTTTTGGTGAACGGTTGCTGGAGCGCATGTTGCGTCCGAGTTCGGTGGCGCATCTTCGGATCGTCGCTAGCGTCGCGGCCAAATTTCCGAGTATTGGACGCGCCTTCTACGAGGCCGGGCCAGAAATCGGCCAGACACGCCTCGGCGACTATCTGCGGGCGCAGGTCGATAAAGGCGTGATCTCGATCGACGATCCGGTGCTCGCAGGCGGCTTTTTCTGCGACATGTGCAAACACTTGCTCCTGCCGGTTCTGCTTTGCGTTCAGCAGACGCCGACAAGCGAGGACATCGCGCGTCATGTCACGGCCGTGGTGGCGGTGTTCATGCGGGCCTTCCCACTCACCGATGCGAAACGCTGAGCGTCGGCGCTATCGCAAAAGTATGCTCGGTCCACGCAAAGCGCTGACCGTCAGCGCCGCCGCAAGACCATCGGCATCCCGCCTTTCGGCCGCAGCGAGATGCGCTGGATCGGCATAACCTCGTGCCCTCTGGCGAGGTCCAGCCGGAACGATCGGATGATGGTGGCCAGCATGGTCACGGCCTCTTGTGAGGCGAAGGAGGCGCCGATACAGACGCGCGGCCCAGCCCCGAACGGCAAGTAGGCGAACCGGTCGATTGTGCCTCGCGCCTCGGGCAAAAAACGCTCCGGCCGAAAATTGTCGGGCTGCTCCCACAGCAGTTTGTGCCGGTGTAGCACCCAGGGTGAGATGATGATCCCGGTTCCCGCCTTGATGCGGATATCGCCGATCTGATCGAAGTCTCGCGCCTCTCGGCTGATCGTGGCCGCAGGTGGGTAAAGCCTGAGGGCTTCGTCGAGCACGGCTCGCGTCTGGACCAATTGATCGAGCACGCCCGGCGCCACGATGCCGTCCGGCAACAAGGCATCGACCTCCTCCTCGACACGACGTCGCGCGTCGGGCGCCTGGGACAGCAGATACAAGGCCCAGGTCAACGCGTTGGATGTTGTTTCATGGCCTGCCGCGATGAAGGTCATGACGTTGGCCCTCACCTCGAGTTCACTGAGGCCGGCGCCGGTCTCAGGGTCGGCAGCTTCGAGCAACAAGGTCAACAGGTCCCGTGGCGCGGAGGCGGGATCAGCCTTGATCTGCGCCTGCCGCCGCACGACCATCGCGTCGATCGCATCCTCGAAGAAGGTCAGGGTCGGGCGGGACTGCCATTTCCCGACACGGGGCACCCACTCGGGCGCATCGAGCACGTCGAGCGGGTCGAGCTTGCCGATCACGTCGAGGTAGCTGGTGACCGCCCTCGCGAATTCGTCGGTGGTCCGCGTCAAGCCGTCCGAAAAGATGGTCCGCGCCAGAATGCGAAGCGTGCCGCGCGCCATCTCATTGGCCACATCCACAGTGCGGCCATCACGCTGCCGTCGCCACCGATCGACGAGGTTATGCGCGACATCGGCCATCGTGCCCTGAAATCCAGCGACGTTGCGCGGCGAAAATAACGGCGCCATAGCGCGCCTTTGGCTCCGCCAAAGCTCGCCCTCGGCGAGCAGAAGGCCTTTGCCAAGCCCTTGGGACAGCATGCGCTGCTGCAGGTCGCCCTTCCAGTAATTCGCCGCATTATCGACCAGCACATGCCGGATCAGGGCGGGATCGCTGAATACCATCACGCGGCCGAGGAGCCCGGTTCCGCCCACGACTTTCTCGGTGAAGTGCCGTTTGGTCCAGGTTGTCATCGGATTGTCGCGCAAGGCGCGAAGCAACTCGAGAGGGCCGAGAGGCTGGTCGAGTGGCACAGGGCCCGGCGCCCGTGGGGCGGGACGGCCCTGCCGTGTTTTCAGCGCGATGTCGGATTGCACAGACGTAAAGGTCAAGGCCGAGCCCCCGTCGAAAACTAGATCCTCTACCTAGATAGGGCTCACGGCTGACTTTGCGCCTCGGTCGCTCGAGACGTTTCCGCACAGCGTGCCGCCGAACACGGTTGCGGCCAAGGAATGGTTCGGCTATGGCTCAAACCTTAGTCGTCGGGGTGCCTGGGCGTGAGCCAGGCTGAGACTTCTCGCAAGCCGAGAAAAACCCGTTGAACCTGAACCGGGTCATGCCGGCGGAGGGAACGCGAATGTCGAGGGCACCCCTCTCGAATCTTGTCACTCGTTCACGAATGCTGCCTCGTTTTGTCCCGGCCATAGCTGCGGGGCGCACCGCCCGCCGCGCTGTGCCGATCGCTGGCATCGTTACGGGTTGCGGCGTGCTGTTGGCCTGGGAGCTCGCGGTTTGGCTCTTCGCCGTTCCGGCTTTTCTGCTGCCCGCGCCAAGCCGCATCGCCGTGACGCTGGCGACCCGCTGGTCCATCATCCTGCCCGAGGCTCTCGTCACCTTCGGCGAAATGATCGGCGGCTTGCTGATCGGCTCCGTCTTCGGGATTGCGGCTGCGCTGCTGATGGCGGGATCGCCACGCCTCGAGCGCGCCGTCGGGCCGCTGCTGGTCGTTTCGCAAGCCCTGCCGGTGTTTGCCATCGCGCCGCTGCTGGTGGTCTGGCTTGGTTTCGGCCTCGCCTCGAAACTGGCCATGGCGGCGCTCATCATCTTCTTCCCGGTGACCACGACCTTTTTCGAGGGGCTGCGCCGAACCGATACCGGCTTGCTCGATCTCGGCCGGCTCAATCGCGCTGGCCGACTGCAAACCTTGCTGCTGATCCGCGTGCCTTCCGCACTTCCCGCGCTCGCCTCCGGTCTTCGGGTCGCAGCGGCGGCCGCACCCATCGGCGCCATCGTCGGCGAGTGGGTCGGCTCGTCCTCCGGCCTCGGCCTGCTGATGCTGCATGCCAATGCACGCATGCAGACCGACCTCGTCTTCGCGGGTCTGACGATCCTCGTCGTTTTTTCGATCGCGCTTTGGGGCGCCGTCGGCCTGCTGACACGGCGCCTGGTCTTCTGGGCGCCCGACACCCTGTCGCCCTTCAATCCTCAAGGAGAGTAATGTGTATCGAAATCTTCTCATTGCGCTGGCGCTGCTGATTGGCGTCGGTTGGTCGACCGGCTCCGCGCGGGCTGACGACAAACTGACCGTGATCCTCGATTGGTTCGTCAACCCCGACCACGCCGCGATCGTGATCGCCAAAGAGGGGGGCTATTTCAAGAAGGCCGGGCTCGACGTGACGCTGATCGAACCCGCCGACCCGGCAACGCCCCCGCGTCTTGTTGCGGCCGGGCAGGGCGACATCGCCGTCACCTATCAGCCGACCTTCTACCTCGAGGTGAAGGACGGCATGAACCTGCAGCGCGTCGGCGCCGCCATTGAGACACCGCTCAACACGCTGATCGCGCTGGAAAGCGGCCCGATCAAGACCCTGGCCGACCTCAAGGGTAAGACGATCGGCTATTCGATCGCCGGCTATGAGCAAGCCCTGCTCGAGACTTTGCTAAAGACGGCTGGGCTGACCCTCAAGGACGTGAAGCTCGTCGACGTCAATTTCGCGCTGACCCAGGCGCTCGTCAGCGGGCAGGTCGATGCTGTGATCGGGGGTTACCGCAATTTCGAGCTCACCGAAATGAAGCTCGCGGGTCATCCAGGCCGTGTCTTCGATCCCGAGGATTATGGTTTCCCGCCCTATGACGAACTGATCTACGTGACGACGCCCGAGAAGGCGAAGAGCCCGGCCGTCCGCGCCTTTCTGGACGCCACCGAGCAAGCAACGCTGTATATTCTCAACCATCCCGACGACGCCTGGGCCATGTTCATCAAGGCCTATCCGAAGCTTGATGACGACCTCAACCGGCAGGCCTGGAAGGACACGGTTCCGCGGCTTGCAGCCAGCCCCGCCGCCGTTGACCCGGAGCGCTACATCCGCTTCGCCGAATTTTTGAAGGCCAAGGGGCTGATCGACAAGGTCGAGCCGGTGGAGCGCTACATCGGCGCGCGATGAATCATCGTCGCGCGTGACGATCGAAGAGGGCGCGTCGGGATCGTTGTCGGGTGAATGGCGTTGTCTCGCCATGACAAACCAGACCCTGACACCGACCCGCGCCCTCGTTCTCGGCGGTGGCGGCCCGATCGGCATCGCCTGGCAACTTGGCGTCATTGCCGGGCTGGCCGATAGTGGCGTCGATCTGCTTCAGGCCGACAAGGTGATCGGAACCTCGGCCGGATCGGTGGTCGGGGCGTTGTTGTGTTCTGGCCGCCCCCCGAGCGAGCTCTACACGACCTTCGTGGAGGTGGCGCGCAGGGGAGAGCACGCCGACCCGGATATCGTTTTCGTGGCCGAGGATCTCGCGCCGCTGATCCAATTCATCATGCGAAAGCCGCCTAGCGGTTACGCCGATACGGCTTTGCTGAGCGAAATCGGCGCTTATGCGCTGGCCTCGAAGACCGTCGGCGAACAGCGTTTCGTTGCCGGAATAGCGCGGTTGCTCCAACCCGAAAAGCCGGGGTCCTACCAGATCTTGTCCAACCAGACTTGGCCGGCGCGTTTTGCCTGCACGGCCATCGACGCCGAAACCGGCCTATTCCGCGTCTGGGACGCAACATCCCGCGTCCCGCTCGACCGGGCCGTGGCGTCGAGTTGCGCCGTGCCGGGCCTTTATCCACCTGTGACGATCGGGGCCACACGCTATTTCGACGGCGGGATGCGCTCTCCGACCAATTCCGATCTCGCGGCCGGGTGCGACGAGGTGGTGATGCTCGCCGTCACGGTCCTGCCATTTGCCGATCACATGGCCCATGCGGCGCGGCACGAGGCTGAGCAACTTGGAGTGCGCAAGTGTCGCCTGATCGTGCCGGACCAAAAGTCGCTTGAGGTTTTCGGACCGAATCTCATGGACCGCAATCGCGGTGCGGAGGTCGCGTTGGCTGGCTTTGAACAGGGACAAGCTGAGGCTGCTCGTCTCGGGATCGGCTGAGCCGCGGCCGCTTTCGGATCACGAGCCTTCCAACAGCACCAACGACAAAACCGCGCGGCCTGAGCCACGCGGTTCAATCAAATCACAGGTCAAACAACGGCTCTCTCACGAGGCGCGTTGACTTAGGATGCGGCAGCCTGGTTCAGAGCCTTCGCCTTGCGGGCGAGGCGCGACACCTTACGGGCAGCCGTGTTCTTATGGATAATGCCCTTCTGGGCAGCGCGCATCACGACCGCTTCGGTCTTGATGAGGATCGGACCAACAACCTTGGCGTCGCCAGCCGTCAGAGCCTCTTCCGCCTTACGCAACTGCGTGCGCATCAGGCTCCGTCGCGCGCGATTGACGCGGGTGCGGCGCTCGATTTTACGGACGGCTTTTTTGGCCGAGGAGGTATTCGCCATTGAGTTTGCCTTGGACGGAGGGCTCGTCAGCGAAAAACCCGCGAACGATAGCCGAATGAAGACGGTGCCTTGCGGCCCGAAGTGGGGCGCATATAGACGCAAATCCGCGGTGCCGTCAATCGGCGACGGAGGCCGTCCGCAGATCAGATCACGCCATGCGCCAGGAGCCAGGCGCCGATCGGATGCGTCGGCGCGATCGATAGCCGAACGGCGAGGACGCAACAGACCGTGATGAGCAGAGGCCGGACCAAGCGCGTGCCGTGCCGGATCGTCATCCACACGCCAATCCGGGCGCCGACGAATTGTCCGACCCCCATCGCGATCCCGACCCCCCAGACGATATGGCCCGACAACGCCAGCACCAGAAGACCCGCGATGTTGCTGGCGAAATTCGCGAGCTTCGTATGGGCTGTGGCCTTGAGCAGCCCGAAACCGAGCAGGCTGACGAAGCCGATCGTGTAGAACGAGCCGGCACCCGGGCCGAATACCCCGTCGTAGAAGCCGACAAGCGGCACGATCGTCGCAATAAACCACGGGCGTGGCATCCGCTGGTGCACGTCGAGATCGCTGATCCGTGGCGACAGCAGAAAATAAAGCGCGACGGCCGCGAGCAGGAACGGGAGCGCGATCGTGGCCGCGTCGCGTGGGATGTAGGTCAGCGTGAACGCGCCGATGAGAGCGCCCGACATGGCCGCCACCGCGATGGGCCACATTGTTTTAAGATCGATCCGGCCCGCGCGCGCAAACGCCAGGGTCGCCGACCCTGACCCGAAACTGCCTTGCAGCTTGTTGGTCGCGACCGCCGTCAGCGGATCGAACCCTGCCAGCGCCAGCGCCGGCACGGTCAAGAGGCCGCCGCCTCCTGCGATCGAGTCGATGAACCCCGCCGCGACCGCGACGGCGAATAATCCAAGGATGAGATCCACCTGACTAGGCCTGCGAGTCTTGGGTCGACATCACCAAGGCCGCCTCTGGCTCGGCTGGCTCGGCGGGAACGATCTCGAGATGTTCGTCGCCCCAGGACTTGAGCGCGTTGATGACCGGCTCGAGGCTTTGACCAAGTGGCGACAGCCGGTATTCGACCTTTGGCGGCACTTCGGCATAGACGGTGCGAATCACGAGGCCGTCGCGCTCCAACTCGCGCAATTGATTGGTCAACATCCGCTGCGTCGCGTGGGGAAGCTTGCGGCGAAGCTGGTTGAAGCGAAGCGTCTCCGCCTGCAAGTGAAACAGGATCACGCCCTTCCACTTGCCGTCGATAAAGGCGAGTGCTCCCTCGACGGGGCATCCCGGCGAGCAATCGAAACGAGCATGGCGCGGGCGGGGCATAGTATCCTTTGTGATCCTATGGGCGGTTTATGTGCGTACTTGCCCGTCTTATCCGAAGCGCGACATGGACACTATCGCAAGTTGAGGAGCCTCCCATGCGTGCAGTCGCCTATACCGAACCGTTGTCGATCGATCATGAAACGGCGTTGATCGACGTCGACATGCCGAAGCCGACGCCGATCGGGCGCGACCTGTTGGTCGAGATCAAGGCGGTGTCGGTCAATCCCGTCGATACGAAGGTCCGGCGGGGCGTGAAACCCGAACCGGGGACACCCAAGATCCTGGGGTGGGACGCTGCCGGCATCGTGGTGGCGACCGGACCCGAGGTGTCGCTGTTCAAGGTGGGCGACGATGTGTTCTACGCCGGAGCCATCGATCGACCCGGCACGAATGCTGAATACCATCTTGTCGACGAGCGGATCGTCGGGCCGAAGCCCACCTCTCTCGATTTTGCAGAGGCCGCCGCGCTGCCGCTTACCGCGATCACGGCCTGGGAGGTCTTGTTCGACCGCCTCCGCGTCAACGATCGGCAAAAACGCAAAGGGGACGCGATCCTCATTATCGGTGGCGCTGGTGGCGTGGGTTCGATCGCGATCCAACTGGCGCGGTTGCTCACCGACTTGACCATCATCGCGACCGCATCGCGGCCGGAAACCCAGGAGTGGTGCCGGGACCTCGGCGCCCATCACGTCGTAAACCACAATGTGCCGCTTGCGGCCGAGGTGGCAAAGCTCGGGATCGGTGCCCCCATCTTCGTGTTTTCCACGACCGGAACCGAGGAGCATCTCGCCGACATTGTCGAGCTCATCGCACCCCAAGGCCACCTTTGCGTGATCGACGATGCCAAGACGCTCGACGTAATGGCGTTCAAGCGCAAATGCGTGGCGTTGCATTGGGAGCTGATGTTCACCCGCTCGCTGTTCCACACGCCCGATATGATCGCCCAGCACGAGTTGCTGTCAGAGGTGTCGCGCCTCGTGGATGCGGGCAAGATCCGCACCACGCTGAACCAGACGCTCGGTCCAATCACCGCCGTCAACCTTCGCAAGGCTCATGCGTTGATCGAGACCGGACGCACGAAAGGCAAGATCGTTCTGGCTGGCTTCTAGCCGAGCCAACGAGCGATGCCGCGATCCGGTGGGGAGCAAACGAGGGCGTGAAGAATGGACTATAGGCAACTTGGGCATTCGGGCCTGAAGGTCTCGGTGCTGACCATGGGCACCATGACGTTCGGCGGTCAGGGCGAATTCGGCAAGGTCGGGTCGACCGATACAGCCGGGGCGAAGCGGCAGATCGACATGTGCGTCGAGGCCGGCATCAATCTGATCGATACGGCGGATGTCTATTCGCGTGGGGCCTCCGAGGACATCGTCGGCGAGGTCGTGGCCGGCAAGCGCGATGATCTGCTGATCGCCACCAAGGCGCGGTTTCCGATGGGCGATGGCGTGAACCAGCGTGGTCTGTCTCGATACCATCTCGTCAATGCCTGCGAGGCCAGCCTGAAGCGGCTTCGCACCGACCGGATCGACCTCTACCAACTCCACGAGTGGGACGGGCTGACACCGCTTGAAGAGACGCTCGAGGCGCTCGACATGCTGGTCCGCTCGGGCAAGGTTCGTTACGTCGGCGCGTCGAACTACTCGGGCTGGCATCTGATGAAGGGGCTCGCGATCGCGGCGCGCGACAAGCTTCCGCGCTTCATCAGCCAGCAGATCCATTACACGCTCCAGGCACGCGAGGCCGAACAGGAGCTGATTCCCATCACGCTCGATCAGGGCCTTGGTATCATGGTCTGGAGCCCGCTTGCGGGCGGTCTGCTGTCGGGCAAATATCGGCGTGGTCAGCCGCAGCCCGAAGGCCGCAAGCTGAACGAGTGGAGCGAACCGCCGGTCCATGACGAAGGCAAGCTCTACGACATCGTGGATGTTGTGGTCGACATCGCGGAGAAGCGAAGCGTGTCCGGCGCTGAAGTTGCGCTCGCGTGGCTCCTCGGCCGCCCCGGCGTCAGCACCGTCATCGTCGGGGCACGAACCGACGACCAGCTGAAGAGCAATCTGCGTGCCGCCGACCTCAAGCTGTCGGAGGAGGAGCGCGGTCGTCTCGACACCGTCAGCCAGATGCCGCTCGCCTATCCCTATTGGCATCAGGCGCAGACCGCCAACGACCGACTCGGCCCCGCCGATCTGTCGCTGATCGGACCGCATCTCAAGTCGTAAACCTTCGCTCGACTGGCCCATGCCCCGCTTTTCCGCTAAAAGCGGGGCATGACCTTTCGCTCCATTTACGCTCACGGTTTCGTGCGGGTCGCGGCCTGCACGATCGACACCGCCCTCGCCGATCCCGATCGCAATGCCACATCCATTCTCGACGTCGCACGTCAGTGTCACGATCGTGGCGTCGCGGTGGCCTTGTTCCCCGAATTGAGCCTCTCGGGCTATGCAATCGACGACCTGCTGCTGCAGGATGCGCTGCTGGATGGCGTCGAGGCGGCGCTATCCCGGCTCATCGATGCATCGCGGGCGATGCTGCCGGTTCTTTTGGTCGGCGCCCCCTTGCGGCACGTAAACCGCTTATACAACTGCGCGATCGCCATCCACCGCGGGCGCATTCTGGGCGTGGTGCCGAAAGTCCATCTGCCGAATTACCGCGAATTCTACGAGCACCGTCATTTCGCCTCTGGCCGAGGCCTGGAAGGCGGTCTGATCCGCATCGGCCCGCATGAGGCGCTGTTCGGTCCCGATCTTCTGTTCGTGGCCGAGGACGTGCCGGGCCTGTCGATCCACGTCGAGATCTGCGAGGATCTCTGGGTGCCGACGCCGCCGAGCTCCTCCGGCGCGCTTGCGGGCGCGACCGTGCTGTTCAACCTGTCGGCCAGCAACATCACGATCGGGAAGGCGGAAACCCGCCATCTCCTGTGCAAGGCGCAATCGGCCAGCTGCCTCGCGGCCTACGTCTATGCGGCGGGCGGATCAGGCGAGTCGACCACCGATCTCGCCTGGGACGGGCAGACCTCGATTTATGAAAACGGAGCCGTTCTGGCCGAGACGGATCGCTTCCCGGCCGGCGCCCAATTCGCCGCCGCCGACGTCGATCTCGATCTCTTGCGACAGGAGCGCGCCCGCCAGGGCACGTTCGACGACAATGCGCGGGGCGAGGCCGTGTGGCCCGACAGCTTTCGGCGCGTCACGTTCCGGCTCGAACCGCCCAAAGGCGACATCGGCTTCAAGCGGCCGATCGAGCGGTTTCCGTTCGTGCCGTCCGATGGGGCGCGGCTCGCCCTGGACTGCTACGAAGCCTATAACATTCAAGTGTCGGGCCTGCGCCAGCGCCTCCGCGCCATCGGGGTCAAGCGGATCGTCATCGGCGTCTCGGGGGGCCTCGACTCGACCCAGGCGCTGATCGTGGCGGCGCGGGCCTTCGACCTTCTCGGTTTTCCGCGCACCGATATCCTGGCCTATACGATGCCGGGCTTCGGCACGGGCGACGCGACCAAAACCAACGCCCACCGTCTCATGGCAGCGCTCGGCGTCACGGCGCACGAGCTCGACATCAAACCCGCCTCGAACCAGATGCTGGCCGATCTCGGCCATCCGTTTTCCCGCGGAGAGCCGGTCTACGATGTCACATTCGAGAATGTGCAGGCGGGACTGCGAACCGACTATCTGTTTCGCCTGGCGAACTTCCACGATGGCATCGTGATGGGCACGGGTGACATGTCCGAACTGGCGCTCGGCTGGTGCACCTATGGCGTGGGGGACCAGATGTCCCACTATAACGTCAATGCCGGCGTGCCGAAGACCCTGATCCAGCATCTCATTCGCTGGGTCGGTGCGTCGGGGCAATTCAACGACGAGGTCAAGCAGATGCTGGACGAGATCCTCGGGACCGAGATTTCGCCCGAACTGATCCCGGTCGAAGCGGGCGGAGCGATCCAAAGCACGGAGGCCAAGATCGGTCCATACGCGTTGCAGGATTTCAACCTGTTCTACACACTGCGCTACGGCTTCCGACCATCGAAGATTGCGTTTCTGGCCTTGCGGGCCTGGGAGCGGGTGGAAAATGGAGGGTGGCCGCCGGGATTCCCGGAGGATCTGCGCCGCGCCTATGACCTGCCCGAGATTCGCGCGTGGCTGAAGGTGTTCGTGCAGCGCTTTTTCGGCTTTAGCCAGTTCAAGCGCTCGGCGATGCCGAACGGCCCAAAGGTCGTGGCGGGCGGCTCACTGTCGCCGCGGGGCGACTGGCGCGCACCATCGGACGGCAATGCGCGAGTCTGGCTCGACGACATCGAGCGTCATGTGCCGGAAGCGTAAAGTCGCTCGACCGCAGACGACCGTTCAGCAATCCGCTTTCCGGGACGCGGGATCGACCGCGTCGGGGCTATGCGGCCGTGGGATGTCGGGCGTATGGGCCGCCTGTGCGAAGCGTGTCGCTTGCTCGGGCGTCGCGTCCGTCTGATGCAACGTCTTCCATTGCTCGTAGGGCATGCCGTAGACATGTTCCCGCGCCTCGGCCTTGCTGACCGACAGTCCCCGCTCACGTGCCGCATCCTCGATCCAATTCGACAGGCAGTTGCGACAGAACCCTGCGAGGGTCATGAGGTCGATGTTCTGAACGTCGCTCCGGCGCAGCAGGGCGGTAAGGCGGCGGAAAGCGGCGGCTTCGAGTTCGGTGCGGGTCGTATCATCCATCGTCATGGCAAGGTCTCCTCTAGGCGCGGGCGGGGCAGATCGGCATGCGGGACGGGCCGAGGCGGTTGACCGGCCCGGCTCGGATGGTGGGACACGACATGAAGAGGCGCCTTGGCCAGGATCGGGCCGAGAAGGCGCGCCAGTCGTTCGCCCCAGGTGGCGGCGGTCTGCGGCGTCGCGATGAGATCCTGCCGCACCTCGATCAACACATTGGCGAGACCGCGTCGGGTCGCATGAGTGTCGATCGTGTCGCCGGGCAGGGCCCCGTCGTAAGGCTCGTTGTCGCCGACCCGGTCGGACGCGGGTTGCAGATCCGGCTCATGAGCCAGCGCGTCGAGCAGGGGCTTGGTCAAGCGGGGATCGGCATCCCACAGCAGCCCGATGTGCCAGGGGCGGACGTGCCCCTTCAGGCTCGGGGTGAAGGAGTGCATCGATACGATCGCCGGAACGATGCCGGTCGCCATCATGCGGTCGAGCGTCTGATCGATCTGGTCGCGGTAGGGTTGCCAATAGGTGCGGCGGCGATGCTCGATTTCGGCCGCGTCGATCCGTGCATTGCCCGGCACGATCGCACCGTCCGACAAGCGCATGACGAGCGTGGGATCCTCGGCCCCGCGATTGGGGTCGATCAGCAGCCGCGAATAGGTGGCGAGCAGGGCCGGCGCGTCGAGCAACTCGGCCATGCGGCGCGTCGCGTCCGCGGCCCCGATATCATAGGCGATGTGCCGCTCGAACTCGCCGGCGGGCAATCCCAGATCGCCGTAGCGGGTCGGCAGCGCGTTGGACGCATGGTCGCAGAGCAACAGCAGACCGCCATCGAGACGGCCGTCGATCGCAACGACCGGAACGTCGGGGTAGGCATGACGCATCAATCGAAACACCTTGTTGTGACCGACGTCTGATCTCTGCCACGGCGGAATGGGACCAGCTCACAATAGTCACGCCCTCGCCAATCTGCCATAGAGACCTCTCGCCGCCGCGTCGTTCTCCCGCCATCGAGACGGCCGTCGATCGCAACGACCGGAACGTCGGGGTAGGCATGACGCATCAATCGAAACACCTTGTTGTGACCGACGTCTGATCTCTGCCACGGCGGAATGGGACCAGCTCACAATAGTCACGCCCTCGCCAATCTGCCATAGAGACCTCTCGCCGCCGCGTCGTTCTCCCGCCATCGTCCCTTTGCCCGCAAGGCCGTTCATGCGTTCCGTATCGATGCGTTCCGGTCGTGCCGCGCCCGTCGCGGCCTTGCTGCTTGGAGCGCTTGCGATGGGCATTTCGCCGATCTTCGTGAGGCTGGCGGAGGTCGGGCCATTCACCAGCGCGTTCTGGCGCATCGGCCTCGCGATGCCGCTGCTCTGGACCTGGATGACGCTGTCCGAGCGCAACCGACCGGTCGGGACATCCAAACCCGTGTCCTTTCCGCGCGCCACGGTCCTGGCCGGCGTCATCTTCGGCGCCGATCTCTTCTTTTGGCACCTCTCCATCGCCCATACGACGATCGCCAATGCGACATTCTTCGCGACGGCGGCCCCGGTCTGGGTCGTCGTCTTCGGTTGGCTGTTGTTCCGTCAACGCGTGACCTCGGCGGTCATGATTGGGCTGGGTCTCTGCCTCGTCGGGGGCGCCGCGCTCGTGATCCAGAGCATGCAGGTCGATCTGTCGCGTCTGCAGGGTGATGCCTATGGCGTCATTACCGGCGTGCTGTTCGGCCTATACTTTCTTGCGGTCGGTGCGGCCCGCCGCACGTCGAGCGCCGCACGCGTCACGTTTGAACTCAGTCTCATCGCGGTCGCGATCCTGTTCGTCGCGGCGCTGGTTCTCGACCATGATTTCCTCCCCAAACACGCAAGCGGCTGGGCGGCCCTGTTGGCGATCGCCTGGATCAGCCATGCGGGTGGTCAAGGCTTGCTGTCGATCGCGCTCGGGCAATTGCCTCCGGTTTTTTCGTCGTTGGTGATTTTTCTCGAAGCCATTGTGGCGGCCCTGTTCGCCTGGGCGGTGCTCGGTGAAGCGGTGACCAGCGTGCAGGCGATTGGGGGCGCCTTCATCGTTCTCGGGATCTGGATCGCGCGTCCACGCACCCCCGCCGTAACCGAAACCTCAGGCGGTTCGTCGCTTCGCCATGTTGTCGACCAGGATCGCGTGTTCAAAGACGCAGAAATCAAATAAGACGAGCCCCATGAATCGCTTTCACCTTCTGGCTCTCGCGGGCGCGCTTGCGTTCGGATGCCCTGTCGCCGCTCATGCGGACTTTCGCCTCTGCAACAACACATCGAGCCGGGTCTCGATCGCGCTCGCCTATACGGATGGGCAAGCGTGGCTGACCGAGGGTTGGTGGAACCTGAAAGCCAACGTCTGCGAGACGCTTTTGCGAGGTCCCCTGGCGGCTGAATATTACTACGTGTATGGCATGGACGAGGGTGGCGGCGAGTGGAAGGGTAAAGCCTTCATGTGCACGCGCGACCACGAGTTCCGGATCGAAGGCCGCCAGGATTGCTTCGTGCGCGGTTTCGATCGGACTGGCTTCTTCGAGGTCGATACCGGCAAGGATTCCAAGAACTGGACCGTGCAACTAACCGACCCGGTCAATCCCGGGGCGCCTAAACCCTAACAAGCGCGGCCAACAGGACGCGCCGACAACCGAGCGGATCATCGCAAGACCGGGCACCATGGGCCGGGTCGATCCTGCTCCAATCAAGAGGCCGAGTATGAGACGCCACCGCCGTGTGAAGATCCTGGCGACATTGGGTCCTGCATCGTCCGATCGGGCCATGTTGGCCAAACTGTTCGAAGCCGGCGCCGACATCTTCCGCATCAACATGAGCCATTCGACGCATGATGCGATGCGCGATCGCATTCGAATGATTCGCTCGCTGGAAGCCGATTTCGGCCGCCCGATCGGGATTCTTGTCGATCTGCAAGGCCCCAAGCTTCGCGTCGGCCAGTTCAAGGACGGCGGGGTCGAGCTTGTGAAGGGCGCGACCTTTGTGCTCGACAGTGATCCCACGCCCGGCGACATTGATCGCGTTCACCTGCCGCATCCCGAGATCCTGCGGGCGCTACGGCCCGGCCATGTCATGTTGATCGATGACGGCAAGATCAAGCTGCACATCACCGAGTCCACGCCCGAGCGCTCGGTCGCGGTAGTCGATGTGGCGGGTCGGATCTCGAACCGGAAAGGGGTCAGCCTGCCCGATACGGAAATCCCGGTCTCCGCCATGACCCCGAAAGACCGCTCCGACCTTGACGCGGCTCTGAACGAGGGGGTCGATTGGATCGCCGTGTCGTTCGTGCAGCGGGCCGACGATGTGGCGGAGGT
This sequence comes from Lichenihabitans psoromatis, assembly GCF_004323635.1. Classification (NCBI taxonomy): domain Bacteria; kingdom Pseudomonadati; phylum Pseudomonadota; class Alphaproteobacteria; order Hyphomicrobiales; family Lichenihabitantaceae; genus Lichenihabitans; species Lichenihabitans psoromatis. The sequence continues at coordinate 352,110 of NZ_CP036515.1, read as the reverse complement.
CAAGAAGATCGCGCGCGGCCGCGCCCTGGTGTTGGCCAAGATCGAGAAGCCGCAGGCGATCGCTCGCCTCGACGAAATCATCGAGGCGTCGGATGCTCTCATGGTGGCGCGCGGTGATCTCGGCGTCGAAATGCCGCTCGAAAAGGTGCCTGGTCTTCAAAAGCGCATCACCCGCATGGCGCGCCGCCTCGGCAAACCCGTGGTGGTCGCGACCCAGATGCTGGAATCGATGATCTCGTCCCCGGTGCCGACCCGCGCCGAAGTGTCGGACGTGGCGCAGGCCGTATTCGAGGGCGCCGATGCGATCATGCTGTCGGCCGAAAGCGCCTCGGGGCAATTCCCGATCGAAGCGGTCGCGACGATGAACCGGATTGCCGAGGAGGTCGAATGCGATCCCCTCTATCAGACCATCATCTCGGCGCAGCGTACCCCGCCTGAGGCGACCGGAGCCGATGCGATCGCCTACTCGACGCGGACGGCTGCCGAAACCCTCGACCTCAAGGCGATCGTGGCCTGGACGTCATCGGGCGTGACCGGGCTTCGCATCGCGCGCGAACGACCCAGCATCCCGATCCTCGCGCTCACCCCGAACATCGACGCCGCTCGCGGCCTGTCGATCGTCTGGGGCGTGCACGCGCTGGTGACCGACGATGCGCGGGACGTCGACGACATGGCCTTGCGGGCCTGCACGGCGTCGGTCGACGAGGGCTTTGCCTCGAAGGGCGAGCGCATCGTCATCGTGGCGGGCGTTCCATTCGGTTCGCCGGGTGCCACCAACATGATGCGTCTGGCTTTCGTCTAACCGTTGCGACGCGCCAGCCGGAGTTGAACGGTTTTGGTTGCGCCGCGTTGATGATCAGAACGGCCGGCAGATGATCCTCTGCCGCCCGCACTGAAAGGAAGCATCATGCGGTTCATCATCATGTCGGCGGCGGCCCTTTGTCTCCTCGGTTCGGCTGCGACGGCTCAGGCCGGCTGCATCACCGGTGCCATCGTTGGCGGCGTAGCCGGTCACATGGTCGGCCATGGCGGAGTTGGCGCGGCGGCCGGTTGCGCGGTTGGCCACCACAACGCCAACAAGAAGAAGCAGCAGCAAAACGCGCAGCCGAAGTAAACGTCTGTTCGACCTGCCGATTGAAGCCGTCCCATCTGGGGCGGCTTTTTTGTTATCGCTCGATCACGCAGGCGATTCCCACCGATCGAGCCAGCCGCCCTTCGACAGAAGATGAATCGCCTCATCGACCCGGCGGAGCGCGTCCGCCTCCAACGTCCCCGGATCATCGCCGACGAGCGCACGCATCTGGTGCGGCACGAAGGTGATCTCGATGAATTTCGCCGCGACCGGCATCGCGGCTTCGATGGCGTCGGCCTCGTGCGACGCATCACCGACGATCGCTTCGGCGATCCGACGAACGCCTCGATCCCGTCCGATCCGGTCCGTCAAGACCGTGAGATCGGGAAGACGATAGGCTGTCGTCATGACGACCCGCATGAAGGCCACGATTTCGGGGCGAAGCGCATGGGTCAGGATGCTATGTCCCACCGCACGTAAGCGTGCGTGCAGAGGGAGATCGAGCGGAACCTCGCCCGACGGCGTCAGTGAGCCCTCGACATTGCGACGCACGACAGCGGCGAACAGCTCTTCCTTGTTGGCATAGCGCGCGTAGATGCTGGCTTTGCCGGCGCCGGCCTCGACCGCGATCTGCTCGCAACTTGCCGCCTCGAACCCGAGACGCAGAAAAAGACGATGGGCGGCGTCCAAGATCCGTCGATCCACCTCGCCAACCTGCTCGACGGAGGGTCGGCCACCTCGGCGCCGCTTGGTGGTCTTGGTTTCTTCTGAGGAGGTATTTTCCGCTTGCATCGCCGGATCACATACGCCATCAAGCGCCAGAATAAAACTGAACGATGTCGTTCAGTTTTGGCTTGAGAGGGAAATCGGCATCATGAGCGACACTGTTCAGACCGTCGCTCTTGTCGGCGCGACAGGCGACTTGGGTCATCGGATCGCAGCCGCTTTAAGTCGGAAGGGCGTGGTGGTCCAGGCGCTGATCCGGGTCGGCACCTCGGGCGAGAAACAAGCCCGACTCCGCGCCACGGGCGCGACGCCTGTCGAGGTCGATTTCGGAAATGCCGCGGCGCTGAAAACCGCACTCACGGGTGCGGCTTGCGTCGTCTCGTCCCTGAATGGGCTCGAGCCGACCATCCTTGGCCTGCAGGGCCGTTTGCTCGATGCAGCCGTCGCGGCGGGCGTGCCGCGCTTCATCCCGTCCGATTTCTCGCTCGACTTCACCCGGACGCGTCCCGGTGACAATCGCAACATGGACCTGCGACGCGCCTTCATGGCGCGTATCGATGCGTCGCCGATCCACGCGACCTCGATATTGAACGGCGCCTTCGCGGATTTGCTGACGGGTGAGGCTCCGATCGTTCTGCCCAAAATCCGTCGCATCCTCTACTGGGGCGATGCAGATCAAGCTCTCGACTTTACGGCGAAGGACGATGTCGCCGCTTACACGGCGGATGCAGCATTGGATGCCGCGGCGCCCCGCTTTCTCCGCATAGCCGGAGATGTCGTGAGCGCGCGCGATCTTGCGATCACAATGCAGCGGCTGACCGGTGATCCCTACAAGCTGTTTCGTGCCGGCGGCATCGGGCTGCTGAGCGCGGTCATTACGATAGCCCGGACGCTCACCCCGAAAACCGACACGCCATTCCCAGTGTGGCAGGGAATGCAATATATGCGCGACATGTCGAGCGGTCGCGGCAAACTCGCGTCCCTCGACAATGATCGTTACGGCACGAGGGCCTGGACGCGTGCCGAAGACGTGCTTGCCCCCTTCGCCGCATCAAACCCGGAGCCTCGTCGATGACGGCGGAGCCAAGGCCCCACGCGCGAAACTCCGTTCGCTGCGCTAGGGACGGCGCACAGGATCGACGGCGCCACCTGTCGCCTCAGCGCGCCACGAGATCGGGCGCGCTCGAATGCGGGACCCGGACCGACGCATAGGCCCGGATCGGACCGAACTCCGTCGGCGCGCGGGCGTCGAGATTGATCCGTCCCTCAACGCGGCTATGGGTAAGATCCCGTCCTGTGAGTTTCGATGGCGCGGTGCGAGGGCGCACGATCGTCTCGGCTCGAACGTCGCCTGAAAAACGCAGGCAGGTCGAACTCCCAGGGATCGCGATGCCAAATCCGGCACAATCCTCAAGCGGCAGGATCGCCGAGGCCTTGAGCGGGCTGCGCTCCGCCGCTCCGGCCGTGATGGGGCAGAGCAGAAGCAGAGGCCCGGCTAAGATCATGCGGAACAGGAGTGTCATCGGTCGTCCCTGAGTGTCGCCGACCCTTCTTTAATCCATGCTGCGCCGTCACGATATCTCTTCCGACGAGGTGCGCCTCACGGGCGCCATCGTTGCTTGCGCCTGTGCTCTCGCCTATGGATCAGCCGGCGTCATCGTGGCGCAACAGCCTTTAAGGATCGAATCAATGAGTTTTAGGGTCGCCGTCGTCGGCGCCACCGGCAATGTCGGACGCGAAATTCTCGACATCCTGGCCGAGCGGGCCTTTCCGATCAGCGAGGTCGTGGCGCTCGCGTCCAGCCGTTCGCTCGGAACAGAGGTGTCGTTCGGCGACAAGACCCTGAAATGCAAGGTGCTGGACAATTTCGATTTCTCCAAGACCGACATTTGCCTGATGTCCGCCGGTGGTGAAATCTCCAAGGCCTGGTCGCAGAAAATCGGCCAGCAAGGGTGTGTCGTCATCGACAATTCCTCCGCGTGGCGGATGCATGCCGATGTCCCATTGATCGTGCCGGAGGTGAATGCCGACGCCATCAAGGGGTTCAGCAAGCTCAACATCATCGCCAACCCGAATTGCTCGACCGCGCAACTCGTCGTCGCGCTCAAGCCGCTGCACGACAAGGCCAAGATCAAGCGCGTCGTCGTCGCCACCTACCAGTCCGTTTCTGGCGCCGGCAAGGAAGCGATGGACGAACTCTTCGCGCAGACCCGCGCCGTCTTCGTGTCGGATGCTCTCGAAACCAGGAAGTTCCCGAAGCGCATCGCCTTCAACGTCATTCCGCAAATCGACGTCTTCATGGAAGACGGCTCGACCAAGGAAGAGTGGAAGATGATGGTCGAGACCAAGAAGATCCTCGATCCCAAGATCAAGTTGAGCGCCACCTGTGTCCGCGTGCCGGTGTTCATCGGCCATTCGGAGGCCATCAACATTGAGTTCGAGAACCCGATCTCGGCCGAAGAGGCGCGGGACATTCTGCGCGAAGCACCGGGATGCCTCGTGATCGACAAGCACGAGCCCGGCGGCTACATGACCCCGCACGAGGCGGCCGGCGAGGATGCGACATATATCTCGCGCATCCGCGAAGACCCGACGGTCGAGAACGGCCTTTCGCTCTGGTGCGTCTCCGACAACTTGCGGAAAGGCGCGGCTCTGAATGCCGTGCAGATCGCCGAGGTGCTGGTGAACCGCAAGCTCATCACCCCGAAGCAAGCCAGCGCGGCTTGATCGTTGAGGGCGGCCCCGGCCGCCCTTGCGGACAGGACAGTTTGCCGGTCGGTCTGGTCCGAACGGCGACAATCGCTTCATAGTCGCGGGGGTCTCGATGATCGGACGAATTCTGTTGAGCGGCTGTGCGGTGGCGGTGGTCTTGTCTGCCGCACCGGTCGAGGCGCAGCAGGTCGGACCCACACCCGCGCCATTCATCACGACAGAGGGGCAGGCCACCGCCGAGATCACGCCGGATACGGCAACCGTTTCACTCGGTGTCGTCAGTGATCGGCCGACCGCGACAGCCGCGACAAGCGATGTCGCCAAGGCAGCGCAAGCCATCGTCGACCAGATCACGGCCGATGGGATCGATGCGAAAGACGTGACCACGACCTCGATCGCGTTGACCCCAATTTACCCTGACGACGTCGCGCTGGCGAGATCGACCTCACGCGCACCGCGCTCGTTTCGCGCCTCGACCGATCTCAGCATCACGGTTAAACCAGCGACGCGAGCCGGCGCGATCGTGTCGCATCTGGTCGACAAAGGCGCTAATTCGATCGAGGGGATCGCCTATACGTCGAGCCAGCAGGCCAAGCAGCTCGACGATTTGAAGGCCGATGCGACGCGGGACGCGATGCGGCAAGCGCAAATCTACGTCGGGGCGCTCGGGCTGCGATTGGGGCGAGTTCTCGAGATCGTACCGGGCAACACCTCGGCCGACACGCCGATGATGGCCTCGAAAATGGCGCGCTCGACCATCATGGCGGCTCCTGCGCCCCCAATTCCAGTCGAGCCCGGCGCTCTCACACTGCGGGCGACCGTCAGCGTGCGGTGGGAAATCCTTCAGTAGCGATCAAGCGCCCGCTTCGGCGCGGGCCTTCAGCGCCTTATTCATGTCGCTCAAGCCGCTTTTCACGGCCTGCTCGGTCACAAGACTCGCAAAGGCGGCAAACGGACCACCAAACGTCTGGACCTGCGTGACCGTGCAGCCACCCTCGGTCCGCGCAATCCGCATCACGTGATCGCGATCGAAGAGGCCCGTCGCGATAAAATGGCTCCGCCACATCAGCTCAGCCTCGGGCCTCACCGTGACGATCTCGGCCCGGACCGGTACCGACGGAGCGCCGAGGATCTTGATGTGAACCGTCACGATGTCGCCGACTGTCGCGACGCCGTCCACCGCGGTCAGGAACGGATTCCAGTCCTTATAGCGCAGAAAGTCCGTCAGCACGGACCAGACCGCAGAAGCATCGGCGTTGATGTCGATGGCGGATTCGATCGTGCTCATGGCTTCATCCCGACGTGTTGAACCCGACGCGTTGACGGTCCGCAAACCTTCGACAATCACAGGCTTCGGAAGAGGAGGGCGGGAGAACGGGACGATCAGACGAGAAACGTGGTGCGGGCGGTCGGAATCGAACCGACAATCCTTTCGGAACCGGATTTTGAGTCCGGCGCGTCTACCAGTTCCACCACGCCCGCTCACGTCCTCGGTCGTCCGACGACTGCCGCTTCAGCGACGGTCGGCTCGAACAACCATTCCTTCGTCTAACCGACCATCACGACAAAATCAAACCCTGATGGAGTGATTTTGGCTCAATTGAAATCGAGACCGTCACGCGGGCCGCTGGCCCCATATCGGCTCCGCGTGGGTCCGGGATCGTCGGGAGCACCAGCGAGCGGAAACACGACAGAGCGATAGCCTTGGCGCTTGATGGGGGGCGGCAAATAAGCGGCTTCGACGGGGCCGGTGGGGAGCACCGGTGGGGGCAATTCACCAGCGATCGGACGTTCTGGGATCGGCGTGGTGCTGTCGTTACTCGGTGCGGCAGAACTGGACTGCTCGATCGAGCGCGTAGGACCATCCGCTTCGGGTGGCGTGCCGGGGCCACTCTGTCGATCATGCGGGAGCGCCATGCGGCGTTGCTCGGGCGCGCTCAACTGTTCGTTCGGTATTTCCCACACAAAGGCATCGATCCTGCCCGACGCGGGCGAGACGGGCGCCCACGTGTCCGAAATGATGCCATCGGCGATCCAGGCCGGATCATGTGGGGCGCGGGCGGCACGCTGCAGCCACTCGAACAAGGCGCCGGTTTCGCCATGTTCCGCTTCCTCGATATCGGCCATCATCAGACAGGTCCGGGCCGTCGGACGACTGCCCTCCTCGCCGTTGATGAGCGGCGCCATAATCTGTCGCGCCTTGTCGAACTCGCGCGCCTCCAACGCCGCCCGCGCGACGATCAAACGGCTCTCCGGCTGACCCGCGGCGCGTTTGGCCAGCGTCTCGGCACGACCCAGTCGATCCAGAGCCGAATCGCCGACGCGCGCATTGATGTAGGCCGCGGCGAGGTCCGGATGCGGCGTTTCCGCATAGGCGGTTTCGATAATTTTCGCGGCACGCCGAAGGTCGCCCTTGCTGGCCAGCAAACGTCCAGCCAAAGCGGCGGCCGGAACCAACGTCGGGGCCACGCGAAGAGCCTCGCGCGCAAGCCGGATGGCCTCGTCTGGGCTCCTCTCGGCACAGTCCTGAGCGATGGCGGTCTGCAGGACGGCGCGTTGGCGGTTGGCGGTCGGCCGGTCGATCAGGCCGCCTCCCGCGTTGCGCTCCACGGCTGCGAGCGCGCCTGCCCAATCGCGTTGAGCGGCGCGATGTTGCAGCACGGCCTGCCCGGCCCAGGGGAGCGACGCCACTTTTTGGGCCTCGGACGCGAACATATAGGCCGCATGGTGGTCGCCTTTGCGATGCGCCTCCATATGCAGACCGCGCAAGCCGAGCGCGCGGGTCTCGCTCGTGTCGAGCATCTGCGTGAAGATCGCCTGCGCCGCATCGCGATCCCCCGCAAGCTGCGCGGCTTGCGCCTTCAGCAACAACGTCATGGGATCGCCTTGCATGAACCGCCCGGCCTCGGCGGCATGACGCTTGGCCGCAGCGGCGTCACCCGAGCCCACCGCGACCATGCCGCGCGAGAGGGCCTTGAGGCCGCGATTGCGACGGCGGGTGCGGCTGGCGACCGACAAGACAGCAGGCACATTGAAGACGAATCGAATGATCGCCCACGCGATCATCAGAACGACAGCGAGCACCAGCACCGCCAGCAGGCCGACGAGAGTTGAAAACTGGTAATCCTGGCCGCCCCAGGTCACCAGCACGGTGCCGGGATGGTCGGCGAGCCATGTCGCACCGAGGGCCAGCACGGCCACGACGACGAAGAAGACAAGCGCACGGATCATCGGGGTCCAACCTTGCTGGTGTGCGGTCTCGTCTTAAGGGAGCGCGCCGGCAATCGGCTCATTTCGTCGATCCGAACGCCGTGACCGCACCCGCCACGATCGCGCGGGCGGCGTCCTGCGCGTCGACCCGAGCCTTCAATCGATCCGCCCAGGACTGCGATGCAGCCTTGCCATCGTCCGGCAGTTTCTGCCATTCGCCCAGTGCCCCGTTCAGGTCGGCCCGGTTGAGATCGGCGTCGATGCGGGACACGACCGCATCGGGATCGTTCCCGGCCGTCTCTCCGGCTGGGCGAACCTTGACCAAGCCTTGCGCGCTGGCCAACATCCGGTCGAGCACATTGCCGGTCGGCTTCGGTGCGCCCGCGCCCAGCATCTTGTCGCGAACCTGCCCGAACAGGGTGATCAGCATCGCGTCGGTCGCGGCACCCTTATCGGCCACGGCCGTCAAAGGCGCGAGATTGCTCTCGGAAACCCCAAGCGCTTTCAAAGCCGTCACTTCCGGCATGAACGACCGGCCGTCATGCAACGCGCCTTCAATCACCTGGGCCGTCACCGCGATGGGAGCTGCGCGCGTTTCGGCCGCGCTCCCCTCCTGCCGCGCTTCGGTCGCTCGCGCGTCCGACTTCGGCGCCGACAGCGCCGTTTCGAGCGGCGTCACGCGTTGATTGAGGGCCGCGATGTCGCGGCTTAGCGGCGCGAGATCGACATGCGGCAGGGCCGCGACTGCGCCTTGCAGCGACGCCACGGTCTGGCCAAGATCGGCCACTTTCGCGTCGATCGGCCCGAGATCGACCTTGGGCAGCGCCGCAACGGTGCCTTGGAGGGCCGTGATGGACTGGCCAAGGTCGGCCAGCTTTGATTGAATTGGGCCGAGATCGACTGAGGGGGCCGCATTGGCGGCTGTTTCGGCCGGCGCGGCAGTCTTCGACGCGTCGCGTGCGGATTGCGTGTCGGCCAGATCGGTCTTCAGCTGCGCGACCGTCCCCTCGATCGCGCTGAGGCGGTCCTGCAGCGGCGCCAAGTTCGGCGCGGCCGACACGGCAGTCGGACGGGCCTCGAGCGCCGCGATACGCTGCTTCAAACCACTCATTTCTGTCGTCAAAGCTGCGACGCTGTCGTCGGGCGCTGGATCGTAGAGACGGTACAGCAACGCCCCGAGCATCAGAATCAACATAAGGCCGAGGAGCGATAGCAAGAGCGGCATGCGGGAGCGGCGCGGTGTCGCGGGCTCTACCATGGGTGACGTCGACACCCGCTCGGTGCCGGAAGCTGTGCCGGTCGGCGGAACCGAGCCGAACGCGCCGGAGCGAGCGGGTTCTGTCGGGGGTTCGCCGGCATCGCGCAGCATGTCGTCAGTCGGGGCGGCGGATTCGACGCGATGGAGCGTCTCATCCTGCTCGGCCTTGATATCGTTCGCCGCGATGTCGGTGGCCCGCACGTCGGCCGGCAAGAGTTCTTCGGCCGTTCCCTCGATCACGGCCGCATCACGCGGCTTCCCGCGGTTGGGCATCGCCTGGCCGAACGGGCGCGGTTCCGGGGGGACCCGAACCTCTTCATCCGCCATGCGCTCATCCTCCCCAAATCGCATTCATTCTCCCGTGTTCTCTACCGCGATAAGCGACACGGGGTCAAAGCCCGCTCCTGACGTTGGGCGTCTCGATTTGGTTCCGGGCCGTGATCGCGGCCGCCGTCGCGAGGGTCGCCCGTGCCATCTCGGCATGCAGCACCTCCACCATTCGGCCGCCGACCCGCAACGTCCCGCGGCCCGCGTTGGCCGGCTCGTCAAAGGCGCGGACGATCGCCGCAGCCTCCGAAAGATCGGCGTCGGTCGGTGAAAAAGCAGCGTTGCAGATGCCGATTTGCCCGGGGTGGAGCAAGCTCTTGCCGTCGAACCCGAAGTCTCTCGCCTGGACGCATTCGGCGCGCAGACCGCTGGGATCGTCGAGGTCGTTGCACACGCCGTCGATGATCGCGAGGCCGTGGCGCCGTGCCGCGAGGACGCAAGCGGAAAGCCACGCATGCATCGGCGCCCGGCCCGGCACAAACCGGACGCGGGTCGCGCGCGCGAGGTCGTTCAGGCCCATCACCAAGACATCGAGCCGCGATGCCGGATCGGCCGCTGCGCCCGCCAAGGCCCCGATCTCCGCGACGGCGGCTGGTGTTTCGACCATCGCCCAGAGCCGGACATCCTTGGCCGCACCCATGTCGCCGAGGCTTCGGGCGATGTTCAGGATATCGAGGCTGGTTTCGACTTTCGACAGAAGAATTGCGGATGGGGCCGCTGCTGCGATGATCGTGAGATCGTCCGCGCCCCACCGGGTGGTGGCGTGGTTGAGGCGAACCACGACCTCGCGCGACCCGAAGGCCCGCGCCCGCACGGCGGTCTCGACCGCTTGGCGAGCCCGCACCTTCTCGTCGGGTAAGACGGCATCCTCGAGATCGAGAATGATCACATCGGCGTCGAGCGTGGCGGCTTTCGCGATGGCACGCGGGTTCGATCCGGGAACATAGAGCGCACTGCGACGCAGACGGATCGTCATGGGTGTCGGCTTTCAGGTGAAGTTGCCATGACGTGCCAAAGCGCCGATGGAACACCAACGTCAACGTCTAACGCGGAATATGTGATGCTGAACCACGACGATATTCGGGCCGCTCGGGCACGGATCGCGCCTCACCTCCGACGAACGCCACTGTTCGAGATTGCGGCCCAGGACGGAAGGCCGCCGATCTCAATCAAGCTCGAATCGCTCCAGCGCACCGGCAGTTTCAAGGCGCGCGGCGCCTTCAACGCGATCCTCTCGGGGACGGTGCCGAAGGCCGGGGTGATCGCGGCCTCGGGCGGCAATCACGGCGCTGCCGTGGCCTGCGCGGCCCAGAGCCTCGGAGTGCCGGCGCGGATTTTCGTGCCCACGATGGCGTCGCCGGTGAAGATTTCGCGGATCAGGCACTATGGCGCCGAAGTGCTCGTCGAGGGTGACCGCTATGCCGACGCTCTGGCGCTCTGCGAAGCGCATGCGGCCTCGTCCGGCGCGAAGCAGATCCATGCTTTCGATGCCGCCGAGACAGTGGCCGGGCAGGGAACGATTGCGCCGGAATGGGAGGAGGATCTCGATCGCCTGCGGCTCCGACCGCTCGATACGGTGTTGATCGCGGTGGGCGGTGGCGGATTGATCGCCGGGATCGCGGCCTGGTTCGCGGGGCGCGTCAAAGTCGTCGGCGTCGAGCCCGCCGGGTCATGCGCGCTGCATGCCGCGATGCAGGCAGGGCATCCTGTTGATGTGACCGTGCAATCGGTCGCGGCGGATTCGCTTGGGGCCAAGCGCACCGGCGATCTCAATCTTGCGATCGCCAAGCTCTATGTCGACCACATCGCGCTCGTGTCCGACGAGCAGATCATCGCGGCACGTCAGTCTCTTTGGGACGAATGGCGGATCGCCACCGAGGCCGGCGGGGCCGCCGCTTGGGCGGCCTTGCAGGCCGGCGTGTATCAGCCGGACCAAGACGAGCGCGTGGGTGTCTTGCTCTGTGGCGGAAACGTCGACCCGCAGATCTTCGCTTAACGCCCGCCGCAACCGAGGACCGCGGGTTCGTTCTCGACGAACTCGCCAGTGTCAGCCAACCTTACTTCACGCGTGCTTTGCGGGCGGCATATTTCGCATCGCGCTGGGCCTTGCGGGATACCTCGTCGGCGATAATCCGGGCGGCGCGTTCGAGACGAGCCGTTTCCTCGGCTGCCTTGGTGGCTTCGCGCGCCTGCTCTTCGGCAAGACGCTCGGCTTCTTCGGCCAACGCGCGGGCGGCGCGTTCCTCGGCTTCGAGAGCCTCCATTGCGGCTCGTTCCTCGGCGGCAATCCGTTCGCGCTCGACGCGCTCGGCTTCCTTGGCGGCCTGACGCGCCTCGCGCGCTTCGACAACCGCGCGGCGCGCTTCCCGCTGCGCGATGACTTCTGGATCGTCGTCAGCCGGCTTCGTACGGAATTTTTCGAGCAGCGCCTGCTTGGCTTGAGCTGCCGTCTGCTGGCGATCGGTGAAATTGGTGTCTTTGAACTTGGCCAAGATTGTCCCTGGATTAGCGTGCTGGTCGATGGGAAAGCGGGCGGCGATCGTTCGCCGCAGACTCGACGCCGCGATTGCCTGCTACTCCAATATGGTGCGCTTTGGAAGACATCACAGTCGGTTTGCCGGGATTTGACCGCCGAAAACGGCCTAAACGCGCGTGATGAGCGATCGACCGGTCATTTCGGCCGGTTGAACGACGCCCATCAGGTCAAGCAAGGTCGGGGCCACATCGGCCAGTTTGCCGTCGGTGATGGAGAGCCCGTTGCCGGCCGAGAGGATCACCGGCACTGGATTTGTCGTATGCGCTGTATGCGGCTGCCCCGTCACCGGATCGCGCATCACTTCGCAATTGCCATGATCGGCGATAACCAGCAAGGCGCCGCCGGCCCGCGCGATGGCATCGGCAATCCGGCCGAGGCCCGTGTCGACGGTTTCGATCGCTTTGACGGTTGCGGCGAGATCGCCCGTATGGCCGACCATGTCGGGATTGGCAAAATTCAGGACGATCAGATCGAAACGCCCGCCGTCGATCGCGTCGACCGCTTTCTGGGTCAGTTCGGGTGCTGACATCTCGGGCTGAAGATCGTAGGTCGCCACTTTGGGAGACGGCACCAGAATGCGTTCCTCGCCCGGATAAGGCGTCTCCTCGCCGCCGTTCAAGAAATAGGTCACATGCGGATATTTTTCGCTCTCGGCCATGCGAAGCTGCGTCTTGCCGAGTTTGGCGACCGCGGCGCCAAGAACGTTGTCGAGGTTCTGTGGCGGAAACAGCGTTTCCACATGCTTGTCGAGTTCGGTGCCGTAGGACGTGACACCGACCGCCGCCGCGAGGCGCACCTGCCTCTGGCGCGGGAAGCCGATGAAAGCCGGATCGAGAAGCGCGGCCAGCAACTCGCGGACGCGGTCGGCGCGAAAGTTGAACGACAGCAGACCGTCGCCATCGCGCATGCCCGCATAATCGCCGATCACGGTCGCGGGGACGAATTCGTCGCCTGATCCAGCCGCATAGCTTGCCACGATCGCGGAGCCGGCTTCGGCTGCATGAGCACCCTTGGCGTCGACCAAAAGATCATAGGCCTGGACGACCCGCTCCCACCTATTATCGCGATCCATCGCATAGAAACGTCCGCAGACCGTCGCGATCCGAGCGCCGCTTGGCAGAGCGGCTTCGAGCGCCGCGAGATAGTGCGCGCCGGACCGGGGCGGGGTGTCGCGTCCGTCCGTGAAGGCGTGGACATAGACGCCGATCCCGGCTTGGGTGAGGATCTCGGCCAATGCCACGGCGTGGGTTTGGTGCGAGTGAACGCCGCCGTCCGACACGAGACCGACGAGATGGCAGCGACCGCGGGTCTGCTGCAGACGTGTGATGAACTCTCGGAGGGTCGGAATCCGGGCCAAAGACCCGTCCTGCGCCGCCAGGGTGATGCGCGGCAGCTCCTGCATCACGACGCGGCCGGCTCCGATGTTAAGATGCCCGACCTCGGAATTGCCCATCTGCCCCTCAGGCAGGCCGACGTTCAAACCATCGGTCCGCAATGTGGCCGACGGTCCGCCGGCGCGAAGCCGATCGAGCGTCGGCGTGCGGGCCTGTAACACCGCATTGTCGTCCCGATCGCTCCGCAGACCGAGCCCATCGAGGATCACCAGCATCACGGGGCGGGGCGGGGTCGTCATGCTAGGCTCCTCGATGATGCGGTGCGGCCCATCGCATAACACGTCAGGCTGCGTTTGGAAGGAGCCCGCGTCGTCAGCTTGCGCGGAGGAACGAAGCCGGCTTCTCGCCAAGAATGCGCCATGTGCCGGCAAGACCCAGCACCACCGTGAGCACCAGGGCCGAAAGCGCCGCGCCGATGGCTGGACCCCACGCCAAGGTGAAGCCGAAATCCATGACGCGCGTCACGATGAAGTAAGCCGCCCCGCCGCCGGCCAAGATGCCGAACAGCGCCGTCGCGCCGCCGAGGATCGCATATTCGATCAGCAACGACGCCAAAAGCCGGCGCCGCGTCGCGCCGAGAACCTTCAGCACCACGGCGTCATAGACGCGTGCGCGGCGGCCGGCCGCCAGGGCGCCCGCCAGCACCAGGATCGAGGCCACGATCGCGACACCGGACGCACCCCGGATCGCCAAGGCGAGTTGGCCGACCAGATGATCGAGCGTCTGCAGCACGTCTTTCACGCGGATCGCCGTCACGGTCGGATAAGCCCCAGCCACGGCTTTCAGCAAGGCGACTTCCGGCGCGTCGCCGCCGCCCTTGGCGAAGGTTGCGGTCGCGAGATCCGAATGCGGCGCCCCCGCGAATGTATTGGGCGAGAACACCATAAAGAAGTTGATGCCGAGCTTTTCCCATTCGATTTGGCGGAGACTGGCGATCTTGGCCGTGACGGTGCGCCCGAGCACATTGACGCTGATCGTGTCGCCGAGCCCGATCCCGAGGCCCTCCGCCAGACCTTTGTCGAAGGACACGAGCGGCGGCCCGCTATAGCCGACCGGCCACCATGCGCCGGACGTCAGGGTCGAGCCATCCGGCACGACATCCGAGGTGGTGATGCCGCGATCGCCTTCGAGCGCGAAGGCGGATCCCGGCTTCGGCTTGATCTGCGCCACCGGCACGCCCCGCAGCGCCACGATCCGGCCGCGCATCATCGGGACGGCTGCGACGCTGACGCCCGGCGCGTGGGTCGTCACGAATTGCTTGAACGCGTCCTGCTGGTCGCTCGGGATGTCGGCGAAGAAGAAGCTCGGCACGTCACCGGTACCCGCATCGGCGATCTGTCGGCGAATATTCACGTCGATCAGCGTCAGCGTGACAAGAAGCGCGAGCCCGAGGCCAAGCGATAGCACGACGGAGGGCGTGAGCGCGCCGGGCCGATGAATGTTGCCGAGCGCCAGCCGGGTTTCCATCCGGCGCGGATGGGGCAGGGCGCGCGCGAGCCGCATCAAGGCTAAAGCGACGAGCCGGAGCAAGCCGAACGCCACCAGCGTGGCCCCCATGTAGATGGCCGACAGCCGCCAGTCGGGCGTGAAAAGAAACACCGTTCCGATCAATGCCGCGACAGCGAGGCCGACGTAGATCTGATACCGGCGTCGAAGGCGCGTCTGGTCAGGGTCGATCTGATCGCGAAACAGAGCCGAAACCGGAATGTCATGCGCTCGGCCGAGGGCGCCGAGCGAAAATGCCAGGGTGGTCAGGAAGCCATAGAGCGCGCCCTGCAGCAACTCGCGAGGATAGACGGACGGGTCGAGCGGGAACGGAATATATTGCCCAAACAGAGCCAGGATCACGAAAGGCAGCGCCGCGCCCGCCGCAAGACCGGCCAGGATGCCGACAGCCGCGACTGCAAGCACCTGCGTCAAACTGATGGCGAAGACGAGCCCGCCGGGCGCGCCGAGCGATTTCAGAATCGCGAGACTGGCGCGCTTCCGCTCGACCGTGGCTCGCACCGCATTGGCAACGCCGACTCCGCCGATCACCAGAGAGGTGAGACCGACGAGGGTCAGGAACTGGGTGAACCGTCCAAGGTTGCGGTCGAATTCCGGCGAGACGTTGCGGCGGGTGCGAATGTCCCATCCGGCTTGAGGAAAAGCCGCCTTGGCGGTGTCGACGAACCGCGTGAGATCGGCGTCACCAACCGGGGCCGCATCGGCCTTGGCGAGTTCCACGCGCGTGGTCCAGCGCACGAGGGAGCCGGGACCCGCAAGGCCGGCGGCCCGCAGGCCATCGGCCGACATGAGCACGCGCGGGCCAAGTGCGATGCCGCCCGCAAGCTTGTCCGGCTCCTGGCGCAAGGTGGCGCGCAGCACGAAACGGCCGGTGCCGATATCGAGAATGTCGCCGATCTTGCTCTCGAGCCGCACCGCAATCGTGGCGTCCGCCGCGATACCGAAGAGGCCATCCGGGCCTTTGTCGAGCGCGGCCGCAAGGGGTTGAGGTGGGTCGAGCGTCACGGATCCGACGAGCGGGTAGCTCGCGTCTGCCGCCTTGATGTCGATGAGCGTGGCATTGCCATCGGCCCGCCGCGCCATGGCGCGGACTTCGCCAATCGTCGAGGTTCGACCACGAGCGGAGATGAGCGCGGTCTCCTCCGGGCTCAACAATGCTCCGACCCGGGAGAAGGAGGCGTCCCCGCCGAGGATCGTGCGACCCTGAACAGCAAGCCCCTCCGCCAAGCCGTCCGCGACCGAGCCGACGCCCGTGATGGCGGTCACGCCTAGCGCGATACAGGCGAGAAAAATCCAGAACCCGCTCAGCCCGCCGCGCAGGTCACGGACAGCAAGCCGGAGAACCGTCGCGAGCGACGACCCTGTTCGACCAGGCGTTGCGCGGGGCAGCGAGGCGGCCGTCATTGGGCCGCAACGCGTGTCGCCGCATCTGCCGACTGGGTCGCCTGAGGCTCGATCAGGCCCGAACGCAGGCGGATCGAGCGATCGCAGCGCGCCGCGAGGTCGGTGTCGTGGGTCACGAGGATCAGCGTGGCATTGCGATCGCGGCGGGTCGCGAACATCAGATCGATGATCGACTGTCCCGTCGCATCGTCGAGATTGCCGGTCGGCTCGTCCGCCACGATGATGGAGGGGTTCGGCGCGAGGGCGCGAGCCAACGCGACACGCTGCTGCTCGCCGCCGGAGAGTTGCGCCGGATAATGCGAGAACCTCTCGCCGAGCCCCACCGACGCGAGTTCGGCGCGCGCCTTGTCGAAAGCTTTGGGATCGCCGGCGAGTTCGAGCGGCACGGCGACGTTTTCGAGCGCCGTCATGGTCGGGATCAGGTGGAACGATTGGAACACGATGCCGATCCGCGCGCCACGAAACCGGGCTAGTGCATCCTCGTCCATGCGGTTGAGAACGGTGCCGTCGATCGTCACGGTTCCGGATTGGGCGCGCTCAAGCCCCGCCAGCACCATCAGCAGCGTGGATTTGCCCGAACCGGACGGGCCGGTGAGGCCCACGGCTTGGCCGCGCGGGATGCTCAGGCTCACGCCCCTGAGGATATGAACCCTGGCGGCTCCGCGTCCGAGACTTACATGGACGTCATCGAGTTCAACGACCGGGTCCGCCATCATGCCATCCTGTCCTGCCGCATCCTCTCGCCCCGCTTCGATCCCGTGCGGGAGCGCGGCCGTCCGATCGGCTCGTGTCCCATATGGGGGAGCCTTGGCGATATGTCAGGCGCTGCGCGCGTTTGTCGTGCTCCTCGTTTCTGGTGCGGCTTCCGCGCATCCCTCGACCGCGGAGGCGGCAGGACGGCCCGTGCAGGTGGTGGCGCTCGGCGATAGCCTCTCGGCTGGATACATGTTGCCGGCCGATGCGGCTTTTCCAGCCGTCCTGCAAAAAGCGCTGCAGGCGCGCGGCCTCGACGTGACGGTCGCCAATGCCGGGGTGTCGGGCGATACGGCGGAGGGCGGCCTGCAGCGGCTCGACTGGTCGGTGCCGGATGGCACCGATGCCGTGATCCTGGAACTCGGGGCCAACAACATGCTGCGCGGCCTCAGCGCGGCCACGACCAAGCAGACGCTCGACACGATCATCACCCGCCTCCAAGCGCGGGGAATAAAAGTGTTGCTCACCGGAATGATGGCTCTCCCAAGCCTCGGGAAGCAATATGGCGATGAGTTTCAAGCCATCTATCCGGCCTTGGCGCAACAACACGGGGTTCCGCTCTATCCGTTTTTCCTCAACGGCGTCGCGCAAAACCCGCAGCTCAAGCTCGCCGATGGTCTCCATCCCAACGAGGCGGGCGTCGCCGTGCTGGTGCAAAACATTCTGCCCAGCGTCGAAGCGCTGGTCGTTTCGGTTGCGCCAAAAGGGTGAACGGTCGCAAGATCGCCCGATTGAGCAGGTTTTAAGCGGAGGGTCTCTCCCGCGTGTCGCGTCATCGTGGCGCAAGCCGCGCGTCTCAGTCATGGATGTGCCTTGCAACGTTCCTCCCTTCTGCTCATCCTGTCGCTCCTGGCGTGCCTCGTTTCGGGGTTCGTCGCGTCGGCTCAGGAAGGGTCGGCGCCGGCCGCAACACCCATCGCGCGTCTCGATACGGCTAAGAATACGCTCGACCAGATCGAAGCGGCTCTGACGCGCAGCAATGTGTCCGATGCCGCGTTGCAGAAGCTGCGAAACGATATCGACCCTGTCGCGACGGATCTTCAGGCGGTCGTGACGGAATTGACCCCGCGCGCCGAAGCCGCCAAAGCGCGCTTGGCTCAGCTTGGTCCCAAGCCCGACGCCAAAGCGGCGCCCGAGTCGCCGGACATTACGGCCGACCGGGTCGCGCAGGAAAAGCTCTACAACGACCTCGACGCGACCCTGAAACGCGCCAAAGTTCTGATCGTCCAGAGCACGCAGCTCGAAACGACGGTGAGTTCGCTGCGTCGTGGCCTGTTCACGCGGTCGGTGCTGGCCCAATCCTACAGCTTGCTCGATCCACGATTGTGGATTCCGGTCGTCTCGGAATTGCCGTCCGATGCCCGCGCGATCGGATTTCTGGCGCAGGATTGGTATGCCGGCGTCGCCGCAAAGATCGAGCCTTGGCAACTCGCCGTGGTGATTGCCCTTTTGGTCTTGATCGCGGCGGCTTACGAACCGGCCCAGCGGATCGGACGACGCGTGTCGGCGCGTCACACCGATACGGTCGGCCCCTCACGCCTGCGGAAGGTTTCGGCGGCGCTCTGGGTGGCGTTCGTGACCGCCGTCGTCCCGATCATGGCTCTGATGTTGATCGGGGCTTTGCTGATCGGCTTTGATCTTCTGAACGCGCGGCTGCAAGGAATGGCATCGGCCTTCGTCCGCGCCGTGCTGATCGTCGCCATCAATGTGGGGCTCGCGAGAGGTTTCCTGTCGCCACGCCGTCGCAACTGGCGCCTGCCGCCGATCAGCGACAATGGCGCCATCCGCCTCTACAATCTCGTCATCGCCGTCAGTTCGATTGTGGCTCTGACGCGTTTCGTCGAAGCCCTCAACGACACGATCTCGGTCGGCCTCCCGACCGCCATCGCGTCGCGCGGGCTCCTGACCGCCGCGGCGACCGGCATGATCCTGCTGACCTTGGAGCGGCTTGGGCTCGGGCCAAGCGATGCGTCCGATAAGGCGCCGCGGGCGAAGACGGCCGGACGCGATTGGTCCAATCCGCTGCGCCTGCTGTTCTGGCTGTTAATTGCCATTCTGGTCTCGGCGCTGCTGACCGGGTTCATCGCTTTTGCGGCCTTTCTGGTCCTGCAGATTGCGGTCGTCACAGCGATCGGCATCCTGCTCTACATGTTGCTGACGCTGACCGACGAGGGGATCGAGACCGGGTTCCTGCCCAACCATCGGCTTGGGCGCGCCATGACGCAGACGCTCGGCTTACGGCGCGATTCGCTCGATCTGATCGGCATTTTGTTGAGCGGCGCTATTCGGGTCGTGCTGATCACGATCGCGATCCTGCTGGCTCTCGCGCCATGGCGGATTGAATCGGGCGACATGCTGTCGACCGTCCAGGCTGCTTTCTTCGGCTTCTCGATCGGCGACGTGACGATCTCGCCATCCTCGATCGCCATCGCGATCGTGCTGTTTCTCGGCGGCATCGGCGTCACCCGCGCCGTTCAACGCTGGCTCGAGGTCAAGTTCCTGCCGCACACGCGGCTCGACACCGGGCTGCAGAATTCGATCAAGACGAGTCTCGGCTATCTCGGCTTCCTGGTGGCGGTGTCGCTCGGGCTCAGCCAACTCGGTTTGAGTGTCGAGCGACTCGCGATCGTCGCCGGCGCCTTGTCGGTCGGTATTGGTTTCGGCTTGCAGTCGATCGTAAACAACTTCGTGTCCGGCCTGATCCTCCTGTGGGAGCGGGCGATCCGCGTTGGCGATTGGGTGGTGGTGGGCGACGAGCAAGGCTATGTGCGGCGCATCAACGTGCGGTCGACCGAGATCGAGACCTTCGATCGCGCGACCGTGATTGTCCCAAACGCCAATCTGGTGAGCGGCGTCGTCAAGAACTGGTTGCGGAACGACCATGTTGGCCGGATCAGAATTCCATTCACAGTCGGTATCGCGGTCGACCCCGAGCAGATCCGCGACATCCTGATCGGAGCCGCGAAAGACCACGATCATATTTTGTCCATTCCGTCACCGCAGGTGGTGTTTGCGTCGATCGGCGAAGCCAATATGAAGCTTGAGCTCATGTGCTTCATCGAGGATGTCGAGATGTCGCAGCGGATCACGAGCGATCTGCTTTTCGAGATCCACAAAGGCTTTATGGCAATCGGCATCGGAGTGCCCGCACCGCCTCCGGTGGTCACCAGTCCGGCGCTCGACAAGCTCGATGCTTGGCTCTCGGCCAAGGTCAGCGAGATGCCGCAGAAGCAACGGGCCGCCGCCAACGACTGACGGCGAGACCTTGTCTCGCGTGGCCTAGGGAATCAGCACGGAGCCGTCGTCCGGGTCCGCCGCAAAAGCATGTTCCGCATGCATCGCCCGGTCGGGGAGTGCGGGAACGCGCCCACCCGACACCCAGGAGCGCAGAAATGCTTCGGACCAGCGGGCCACCGCCGCATCATATTGGAACCAGCCCTCGAGATGCACGCGGGCCGGGCGTGCCCCAAGATCGGTCAGCCGATGCGCCGCCATCACGGTCCACTTGCACATCATCGCGTAGGTGACCTCCGGGTGAAACTGCACCGCGAAGGCAGGGCCGTGGCAGAACGCTTGGCATTCGAAATCGAGCCCGGTCGCCAGCAGTGTTGCCCCGGCTGGTTTGTCGAAGCCTTCGTTGTGCCATTGGTAGACACGCCGCGGGAAGGCGCCGCCAAACATCGCCTCGGCTGCCGGTGTCGGCGTGATCGGGTAATATCCGATCTCGACGCGCCCCTCCGGATGGGGATAAATCCGTTGGCCGAGGTGGGACGCAAGCATCTGCGCGCCGAGGCATACGCCGAGAAAGGGCGCATTCTCGCGCAGCGGAACCTTGATCCAGTCGATCTCGGTTCGGATAAAGGGGTCCGGATCATTGGCGCTCATCGGGCCGCCGAAGATAATCGCTCCAGCATGGTGTTTCATCGTGTCGGGGAGCGGATCTCCGAGAACAGGTCGGCGGATGTCCAACCGATAGCCCAGCCCGCGCAACAAGCGGCCGATCCGGCCAGGCGTGGATGTTGGCTGATGCAGGATGATCAGCACAGGCTTCAAGCCGCTCGTCGTTGACGAAGATATGTCGAAACTCTGGTTCAAGGCGACTCCAGGCCGGCTTGCGGCAGGAGACGCGGCAGCAAAGATCGTGCCGCGCCTTATGCGCCACTCCTACGGACGCTTCGTGGTGAGAATAAAACGCAAGCGAATGATAAACGAGTTTGTTCCTCTCTCCGATAGCAGTTTGCCCATCGCGCTGGCATATTCATCCACATGAGGGCAGGGACCGCCATGATGTCAGTGGGTTGTTTGGGCCTAGTCATTGCGGTCGCGGGGGACAGACGCGGTGAACGATGATGAGGCCGAGCATGAATCATCGCAGCCGATGAGCGACGATGATCGTCTGGAGACTGTTCTGACGACGCTTTTTTATCTTCGCGCCGATCTCGAAAGCCTGGACCCTGCGGCGGCGCGAGCGCTGTCCGTGACGATCGACATGGTTGGCGAAACCCTAGCGGATCGGCGCGCTCGATCCGGCACCTGGGATTGAACCTGCTCCGCGCGTCATTCCGGCACGGGTCCGCATCGGTTCGCCGCACGTCGCTCGCGCGTCATGAAGAAACAGCAGACTGGGCAGCATCGCGTCTTGCGTCGAGCCCTGGTTCCTGTCGAGCGGATTGAGCATCACCCCGTTCGGATGGCGTGCCGACGATGCACGAGCGCAAGTCGTCGCGCTGGGAATCGGACCGTATGGCGTATTTTCTGGCTTTGGCGACGGACTACGACGGAACCATCGCGCATGACGGCGTGCTCGACGGCGCGACCGTTACGGCGCTTGAAACCCTGAAGCAGGCCGGTCGGCGCCTCATCATGGTGACGGGGCGGGAGTTGCCGGACCTTGAACGCGTCTGTCCACGCCTCGATCTCTTCGACCGGGTCGTCGCCGAGAACGGTGCCTTGCTGTACACACCGGCCACCAAGGACAAGCGGCCGCTCGGGCCGCCGCCCCCACCTGAATTCGTCGAGCGGCTGCGGAGCTTGTCGATCCAGCCGCTCTCGGTTGGCGAGGTGATCGTGGCGACCTGGGAGCCCAACGAGGGCGCGGTGCTCGAAGCGATCCGCGACCTCGGGCTCGATTTGCAGATCATCTTCAACAAGGGCGCCGTGATGGTGCTGCCGAGCGGCATCAACAAGGCGTCCGGCCTTGGCGCTGCGCTCGAGGATCTCGGCCTGTCGGCCCATAACGTCGTGGCGACCGGCGATGCCGAGAATGATCTGGCGTTCATGCGGACCTGTGGTTGCGCCGTGGCGGTCGGCAATGCGCTTCCGGCCGTGAAGGATGCGGCCGATGTGGTGACGGCTGCGGCACGGGGCGCCGGCGTCGCCGAAGTTATAGCCACCTGGCTCAGCGACGAGGCTGCCCTGATCGATGCGGCAATTCTGCGCCATTCGGTTCGGATTGGCGAAACACCGGGCGATAAGCGGGATATCCTGCTGCGCCCCGACCGAGGCAGCGTCCTCATCACCGGCACCTCGGGCGGCGGCAAGTCCACCCTCGCGACGGCTCTGCTCGAGCATCTGTCGGATGCGGGCTTTCAGCTTTGCCTGTTCGATCCGGAAGGCGATTACGGCCAGTTTGGTGACGTCGTCACCTTCGGCGACGCGAAGACGGTCGTGACGCCCGAGCCTGTCCTCGATGCGGTCCGGAAGCTCGGCAACAACGTCTGCGTCAATCTGTTGGCATCCAGCGTCGAGGATCGTCCGCAGATCTTCGCCAGCCTGTTTCCACCGGTCCTCGACATCCATGCGAAATATGGCCGGCCGCATTGGGTGCTGGTCGACGAGGCGCATCACATGCTCCCCCGCACCGAAGATGCGGGGGACGGGCTGAACCTGCGCGAGCACATCCCCGCGATTTTCGTCACCGTGCATCCAGACACATTGGCCAAGCAGGTGCTGCGCAACATCGGCATCGTGCTCTGCATCGGTCGGGACAGCGCCGGGCTGATCGACAGCCTCAGTAAGGTTCTCGGGCGGCCATGCCCGCCGATGCCCGACCGCACGCCCGACAGGGGCGAGGCTTATTACTGGGAATGCCGCACCGACAACCCTCCACTTCTGGTCCGCGTCGACCAACCCCGCAACGCGATGAAGCGCCATACGCGGAAATACGCGGAAGGCACGCTCGGCGAAGATCGTAGTTTTTTCTTCCGCGGCCAGCATGCGGCGCTCAATCTGAGGGCGCAGAACTTGATGCTGTTTCTGCAGATCGGCGAAGGTGTCGACGAGGAGACCTATCGTCATCACCTGCAGCACGCGGATTTTTCGACCTGGATGCGAAGCTCGATCAAGGACGGCGACCTCGCCGACGAGGTCGCCGGGATCGAAGCCCATGAGGGCATCGCGATCCCCGAGGCCCGCAAGCTGATCCGAACCGCGATCGAGCAACGGTACACCGCGCCGGCTGAACCAGCCGGCTAACCCTCAACGGGTCGCCATCCGGCTTGCGTTCCGCCTGATCAATCGCGATTGTGCGGCACGAACAACGGGGAGGCGTCATTGCTGTCAACAGTCGCGGCTTTCGATCGGATCGGCGAGGAAAACGCCTTCGCGGTGCTGGCTCGCGCGACTGAGCTGGCGCGTCAGGGCCGCAGCATCGTCAATCTCGGTATCGGCCAGCCCGACTTTCCGACACCGCCGCATATCGTCGAGGCCGCCATCAAGGCGTTGCGCGACGGCCATCACGGCTATACGCCAGCGACCGGCATCCTGCCGCTTCGCGAAGCCGTTGCGGCCGACCTGCATCGCCGCCTCGGCGTCGAGGTGTCGCCCGATCTCGTCATGATCGTGCCGGGCGGCAAAGTCACGATGTTCATGGCGATCCTGATGTTCGGCGAACCGGGGGCCGACATCCTCTATCCGGATCCGGGTTTTCCGATCTATCGCTCGATGATCGAATTTACGGGCGCACGCCCGATTCCCGTGCCGATGCGGGAGGCGAATGGCTTCGCGTTTTCGGCCGAGGAAACCCTGAGCCTCATCACGCCGCAGACCCGACTGCTTATTCTGAATTCGCCCGCCAACCCGACCGGTGGCGTTACACCGAAGGCCGAGATCGACGCGCTTGTCGAGGGACTCGCGCGGTTTCCCGATGTGGCGATCATGTCGGACGAGATTTATGGCCAGATGATCTACGATGGCTTGGAGCATCGCAGCCTGCTGTCCTATCCCGCAATCCGCGATCGGCTGATCCTTCTCGACGGCTGGTCGAAGACCTATGCGATGACGGGGTGGCGGATGGGCTACAGCGTTTGGCCGAAGGTGCTTTACGACAAGGCTCGAAAGCTTGTCGTGAATAGCTTTTCCTGCACCAACGCGCCCGCCCAATGGGCCGGGATCGCGGCCCTGGAGGGCCCGCAGGATGCGGCGCACGACATGGTGGCCGAGTTTGATCGCCGGCGTGCCGTGACGGTCGCCGGGCTCAATGCCATTCCGGGTGTGAGCGCCATCGTGCCGAAAGGCGCGTTCTATGCCTTTCCGAACATCACCGAGACCGGATGGCGCGCCAAGCCGCTCGCCTCGGCGCTGCTCGAGCAGGCCGGTGTCGCCACCATCGGCGGACCGGATTTCGGGGTCTATGGCGAAGGCTATCTGCGGCTCAGCTACGCCAATTCCACGGCCAATATCGAGATCGCGCTCGACCGGATCGCCACCTTCCTGCGGGACAATCGGCCCGCATGAGGCCATTCGCGTCCGTTCTTCTGGTGGCGCTGCTCCACGTGGCGACCGGCGGATCCGTGGCCTGGGCCAAGGAGGCCGCGGCTGTGGGGCAAAATCCGCCACCGATCACGGTCAAGCAGAAGCCGCATCTCAAGGCTGCCAAGCCAAAGCCCGCCCTCGCGAAGCCCGAGACGCCGGAGCCGCGCGTGGTTGAGGATACGGTGCCGGCGGGCCGTTACTACGTGGGTCGAGCCAGCGGCATGCGCGATTATCGCGCCTTGTTCAACGCCGATACGGCTGGATACCGCGTGATGCGCGGCGAGGTGCGAGCACGCCTATTCGACGAGGTGACGGTCTGGGCCATCCTGCACGGCTATCAATTCGAGCCCCCGTGTGGCGCTTGCGACCGGAGCGATCCGGCCAAGCCCGTCTCCCACGTGTCGTGGCGCGACGCAGCCGTCTGGGCCAATGCGCTGAGCGAGATGCAGGGGCTCGACGCGGTCTATCGCAGTCAGGACGGTCAGCCGATCCGATCGTCGGTCCCGCCTGAGGGGATCGATCGCGCCGTGATCGAACCGACCCTGACGGGCTATCGCTTGCCGACGATCCCCGAATGGCAGATCGCGATCCGGGGTGCCGACAAGGCGCTGACTGACGGCACCTATGGAGCCTTGCCGGTGCCTACCCCGAATGCGCTCGGGCTGATCGACACGTCCGGCCCCTTGGCTGAGTGGACCTCGAGCTCGATGGCGATCGGAGACGGCAAACCAAGATATTTCGTCTGTAACGAGACGGTGGATGGTGTCGTGAGCCTGAACACCTGCACGGCTCACGAGACCGGCGCTGCCGATCAAAGCATCGGCTTTCGGCTGATCCGCCGGCTCGACGACAAGCCGCCGGCGGTTCCTGCCGCCGGCCGGTCCGAAAAGCCGGTCGTTACGCTACCGTCACGCCTTTCCAAAACGCCACGCGCCCCTTGATGTTGGCGGCCGCCTCCTTCGGGCTCTCATATTGCCACACGGCATCGGGGTTCTCGGCGCCGCCGGCCTGGATCGTGAAATAGGTGGCTGTCCCCTTCCAGGGGCAGACGCTGGTGCGGGAGCTAGGCTTCAAGAGGCCGGGCTTGACCGAACCGATCGGGAAATAGTGATTTCCTTCGACCACAACGGTGTCGTCGGATTCGGCGATG
Source organism: Lichenihabitans psoromatis (assembly GCF_004323635.1). NCBI lineage: Bacteria > Pseudomonadati > Pseudomonadota > Alphaproteobacteria > Hyphomicrobiales > Lichenihabitantaceae > Lichenihabitans > Lichenihabitans psoromatis. The sequence continues at coordinate 326,310 of NZ_CP036515.1, read as the reverse complement.
ATCGTGTCGTTCCAAACGGCTTTCATGGTGTTGTCTCCAAACTTCGCTGAACGATAGCCGCAAGCGCTGCCAAAAGCGGTGCGACAAGACGGCTCGTCACGTCGACGGCGGGCGCCACGCCATCGACCAGATCGGAAGCCCGGAGCGCGGATTGGCGCCGGTGCCGACAACCTCGAAGCCGTGGCGCTGGTAGAACGCGACCGCGCCGACATTATCCTGATTGACGTGGAGGTCGAGGCCGCAGGAGCAGCGCCGTTGAGCATCGACGACGAGCGCCGACGCGACCCCTTGCCGCTGAGCGAGGGGGGCCACCGCAAGCTGATCGAGATAGCCGGTCCGGATCGCGACCAGGGCAAAACCGAGAAGGCCGTCCTGGTCGGAGTCCGCCGTGATCATGAGATCACCATCGCGCAGATGATCATCGAGCCGTGTGGCGAACCAGGGTCGGCGGCCCGCAAAATCGATGGACGGCATGGCATCCGTCCAGGCCGCGACCCAGAGATCCAGCACCGCTTCACGCGCCTTGGGCGACAGATCTGCCACGGGGGCGATCTGAACTCCCGCGAGCCCTCGACTCACCGCTCTGTGATCTTCAACTCGATCCGTCGGTTGCGGCGGAGTGCTTCGTCGCTGTCGCCGGTATCGATCGGTTGGAACTCGCCGAAGCCTGCAGCCAGCAGCCGCGTCGGGTCGACGCCTTTGGTGACGAGATATTCGACCACCGAAATGGCGCGAGAGGCCGACAAGTCCCAGTTGGTTTTGAATTGCGGTGAGGTGATGGGTCGTTTGTCGGTATGCCCATCGACCCGCATGATCCACGGAATTTCAGGCGGAATCTCACGTTCCAACTCGATCACGGCACTCGCGAGCTTGTCGAGTTCGGAGCGGCCGTCTGGGTTGATGGTCGACTGACCGACGTCGAACAGCACCTCGGACTCGAAGACGAATCGATCCCCGACGACCTTGATGCCGGGACGGGCGCCGAGGATCTCGCGCAAGCGGCCAAAGAAATCCGAGCGGTAGCGTGCGAGCTCCTGCACCTTTTGGGCGAGCGCCAGATTGAGCCGTGAGCCGAGGTCGGCGATACGGGCCTGGGATTCCTTGTCGCGGCTTTCCGAGGCGTTCAACGCATCCTCGATCGCGCCGAGCTGGCGACGCAACGCCGAAATCTGCTGGTTGAGGATATCGATCTGGGCGAGGGCGCGGGACGCGACGTCCTTTTGAACATCGAGTTCGCGTCCAATGGCGGCCACCCGGCCATCGGCCGCAGCATTGCTCCCCGTTGTAGTGGCGAGCAGGCCCTGCAAGCGAGCTTTCTCCTTGTCGCTGCTCTCCAGCGTCGCATTCAAAGAGGCGAGGCTCGCCTGCGCCTCCGACTTGCCGGCCCGTTCGAGCGCCAACAGCGATGTCAGTTCCTCGATCTGACGGTTCAGTTTGGTGAGCGCCGTATCCTTACCTGTCACTTCGCGTGACATAAAATATTGCGACAACATGAAGACGGAGAGCAGGAAGATGATGACCAGCAACATCGTGGTCAACGCATCGACGAAGCCCGGCCAGTAATCAATGCTGCGTTGAACGCGGCGCGCGCGGCCCAGCGCCATCAGCGCAACTCGCGCTCTGTCGTCAGGCGTTCGAGCAGGTTGCGGATCTCGCCATCACGGCTGGCTTGCGCCTCGACCCAGTCGCGGATCAACTGCTGCTCGGAGCGCATGTGGAGAACGAGGCCCTGAATGCCCTCGGCGAGATTGGCCATCGCGACTGTGGCGGCCCGGGAATTGGATTGGTCGGTGCTGGCCGCGATCTTGTCGAGCGCGGCCCGAAGGTCGGGCGGGATGGCGGTCGAGATCGTCTCTGAATTGAAGGTGTTGTCGGTCGAGGCCGACAGCAGATCCTCGAGTTCGTTATAGAACCTGTTTTGCGCTTGCCCGGCTTGGAGATCGAGAAAGCCGAGGATCAGCGATCCCGCCAGGCCAAACAAGGAGGAGGTGAATGAGACGCTCATGCCGGCGATGGGGGCCGCCAACCCGTTTTTCAGGTCGTCGAACATGACGGCGGCGTCGCCGCTGCCGCCCATCGACTTGATGACACCGGAGATCGACCCGACCGTTTCGAGAAGACCCCAGAACGTGCCGAGCAGGCCGAGAAAGATGAGCAGGCCGGTGAGATAGCGGGCGATCTCCCGCGATTCGTCGAGACGGGTGCCGACTGAATCGAGAAGCGCCCGAAGCGTCAGGGTCGAGATCGAGCGGAAACCGTCGCCTTCGCCGAACGTGCTCGCCATCGGGGCCAGCAGAACCGGGGGTCTCGAACCCGGCTTGCCGACGCCGACGAGACCGTTGGCCCAACGGATTTCTGGCATCAAGCGGATGACTTGACGCAACCCAAGAATGATACCGATCAGCAAGACGCCGAGAATGAGACCGTTAAGGCCGGGGTTGGCCATGAACGCGGTGGCGATCTGGCGATAGAGGATCAAGGCCACGAAGCCGGCCAGGATCAGAAACACCACCATACGCAGCAGGAATACGTGCGGGGACGACAATCTCAACGATCGGTTTGCTTGCGCCATTCCGGCTTACCCGTGACCCGCGGCCCCATCGGGCTACACTTTTCCGTGCGTAGCAGATTTTCGCCGATCAATCAGCAAAAACCACGCCCTCAGGACGCGTCGCGCAGCAGCGTCAGGAGGTGGCGGTGGATGTTTTCATTGCCGGCGCAAATGCTGCGGCTCGTCAGCATCTTATCGGTGCCGTCAGCGTCGCTGACGAACCCACCCGCTTCGCGGATCAGCACGATGCCGGCCGCGATGTCCCAGCTCTTGATGCCGCGCTCCCAATAAGCGTCGAACCGGCCCGCCCCCACATAGGCGAGGTCGAGGGCTGCCGCCCCGAGGCGACGGAGATTGCCGACCCGCGCCAACGCTGCCGCGAGTTCGACCTTGAACAACGGATGGCCAGCGGCGGCTCCGAGCGGGGGAATGCCGCAGGCGATCAGGCTGTCGTCGAGGTCGCGCCGCGCCGCGACGCGGATCCGGCGATTGTTGTGATAGGCGCCCTGGCCACGTTCGGCGATGAACATGTCATCGGTGGCCGGATTGTAGATCACCCCGGCCACGATCACGCCTTCGCGTTCGAGCCCGATCGAAATGGCGAAAAGCGGCACGCCGTGGAGAAAATTCGTGGTGCCGTCCAGCGGATCGATGTGCCACGTGTGGCTCTTGTCGGTCCCCTCGACGATGCCGCCTTCCTCCATGATGAAGCTGTAGCCCGGCCGCGCCTTCGATAATTCCTCGAACAGCGTCTGTTCCGACTTCTTGTCGGCGGCCGACACAAAGTCGCCCGGTCCCTTCACAGAAACCTGCAGGTTTTCGACCTCGCCGAAGTCGCGTTTGAGGCCGCGCCCCGCCTTGATGGCTGCGGCAGTCATCACGTTCATGAGGGCGGAGCGGATCATCGGGTCATTCCAGAGTCGTGCTCGGACGCGTGAGCAAAGTTTCGAAGCGCGAGGATCGCGACTATTGGCCGAGCTGCTTGCGGACCAAGTCCTCGACCTTGGCTTTGTCGCCAGGGGAGAGCGCTGTCAACTGACTATCGAGCCAAGCGTCGCCGATGCCGGCCGCCCGCGCCAGAATGTGCCAGCGCCCCGCCTCGATGGGGTCGCGGCCGATCCCCCGACCCGCCGCGTAGAGACGTGCCAAGCGGTTCTCGGCCACCGGATTGCCTTGGTAGGCGGCCATCAGGAAGTATCGCGCGGCTTCCGCCTCGTTCTTCTCGACGCCGTCGCCATTGAACAGCATGATGCCATATTCGACCTGCGCGCCGGCATGTTTCCGGTCCGCTGCTTGTTTGAGCAAGGCCGCTGCCTTGGACGTATCCTGCGCCACCCCGCGCCCAGCCTTGAAGAAGGCCGCCAGCGCATCCAACGCATCGATGTCGCCGGCATCGGCGGCCCGCTGGAAAAAGGCCGCCGCGAGCCCGAAGTCGCGGACTTTGCCGTCACCCTCGACCGCCATGACGCCAAGATTGTAAAGTGCGCCGGGGTGCCCCTGCGCGGCGGCCTTCTCGAACATCGCCTTGGCGGCGGCTCTATCCTTCGGCACGCCTTTGCCCTGCAGCAATGCCAGACCGTAGGAGAACGTCGCTTCACGATTGCCGAGCTGGCTGGCCAGCTTGTCCCATTTGGCGGCTTCGGTCAGGTCGGGCTTAACCGCGAGACCCTGCGCGTAAATCTCTCCGATCAACGCCATCGCGGGCGCATCTTTCGGGTTTCGCTTCAGTCGCTTCATGGCCTCGCTCAGCGCCGTCGCGAAATATCCGCGCTGAAACGCCCCGAAAGCGAGATCCGCATCTGGAGGCACGGGGCGCGAATTGCTGTCGGCGCCAGGCGACACGGTCGACGGCAGGGTCGGGATACCCGAGGGGAGGGGCGCGGTCGCCAACGGAACGTTGCCGATCGGTGGCGCAAGGGTCGGGGTGGGTGACGCCAGAGTGGGGATCTGCTGCGCCTGCGCCAGGGTCGGGATCTGTGCGTCAGCCGTGTCGATGAGGGCGCTGCTCAGGGCGAGCACCAAAGCGGCGGCCCGGGCCTCACCGCTGAACCGTGACGACAGGATCGCCTTCAAGCGCCGGCGCCCTCGCTAGCGGCGGCCGCGCGGGCCGCCATGGCGACCGCCCGCATCGCATCGACCGCTTCGCTCAGCGCCACCGGCGCTCCGCGCGGGTCACCCCATGCGGCATCACCGAGCGCGATGAATTCGGCACCCGCCTCAGCGAGCGGCGTGACATCGGCAAGCGTCTGAGCGAAGCCGACACAGGGAACGTTGAAGATTTCGGCCCACCATTGCACGCGTTCCAGCGTCTCGGCTTGGGTGGGCAGCGCGCCGTCGCGGTCCGGCTCCCCGAACATCACATAGTCGATGTCGCCCTCGCCGGCCGTCATGGCCTCGTCCCGCAATTGCAGACTGCCGCAGCCGACGATGCGGTCCGGCTTCATGCGTTCGATCGCTTCGGCGAGGTCATCGCCAATACCGTCCATATGGACGCCATCGGCATCCACATGCGCGGCCAATCGCGGGTCGCTATCGACCAATAGCGCCGCGCCATGCAGCTGCGCCACGGAGGCGAGTTCCCGCAGCAGCGCTTTGGCGGCGCGATCATCGCGAGTGCCGTGCCGCACGAGCACACAGGCAACGTCGGCAGACGACAGGGCGGCTGCAAACTGCTCGACGAAGCTGGGCGCCTCGGTCAGCACGGGCGTGATCAGGAAAAGGCGGGCGATAAATTCAGGCATGGGTCCGGCAATGCGAGCGGTGAGGGTCCGACCTGTGAACCGGAAGGTCTTCGCCGTCAATTCCGGCGAATCCGCGACCGTCCTTGCCGCGACGGCTCATTCCGCCGCTGCTGCCGCCGAATGCGGTTCGTCCTGAACGTCAAATTGCAGCCGCGCGAGCCGGGCATAAAGCCCATTTTGTGCCGCCAGCGTCGCGTGATTTCCATGTTCGACGATGCGGCCCGCATCCATCACCAGAATGCGATCGGCTTTGCGAACCGTCGCGAGCCGATGCGCGATCACGATCGTGGTGCGGGTTCCCATCAGATCATCGAGCGCGCCTTGCACTAACGTCTCGTTCTCGGCATCGAGCGCCGATGTCGCCTCGTCCAAGAGCAGTACGGGTGCATCCTTGAGGATGGCGCGTGCGATCGCGAGACGCTGCCGTTGGCCGCCCGAGAGGGTGACGCCGCGCTCGCCGACCAGAGTCTCGTAGCCTTGCGGCATCGCCGTGATGAAGCCATGTGCGGCGGCCCGTTCGGCGGCGGCGCGCACCTCGGCGTCGGTCGCTTCGGCGCGGCCGTAGCGGATATTATCCATGACGGTGCCCGAAAAGATCGCCGGATCCTGCGGCACGAGGGACAATTGCGCGCGCAGCGCCTTGGGGTCGAGGCTGTCGATCGGCACGCCGTCAAGCAGGATCCGCCCGGACGTGGGATCGTAGAACCGCATCAACAGCTGAAAGATCGTCGACTTGCCGGCGCCCGAGGGGCCGACGATCGCGACAGTCTCGCCGGGTGCAACGCTGAAATCGACATCGCGCACGACCGCGTCGGCGGCTCGGGTCGGATAGGCGAACGCGACCCTTTCGAACCGCACAGTCCCATGCACGGGCTGCGGCAGCACTGAAGGCGCGGCTGGGGCCTTGATGGTGGGCGCGATGGCCAGCAACTCGCCGATCCGGCCGGCCGCACCGGCGGCTGCCGAGATTTCGCTCCACACCTGGCTGAGTTCACCGAGCGCGCCGGCTCCAAACACCGCATAGAGCACGAATTGCGACAGGAGGCCGGCCGTCATGGCGCCGCTCATCACGTCATGCGCGCCAAGCCACAGCACACCCACGACGCTGGCGAACGACAGAAAGATCGCGACCGTCGTCAGCAGTCCGCGCGCCAAGGTCGCGTCGCGGGCCGCGTCATAGCTGTTTTCCACGGCGCCAGCGAAGCGCGAGCGGGTCGCCGCCTCTTGGCCGAAGGCCTGCATGGTCCGAACCGCACCGAGATTTTCCGACGCGAAGGCAGTGGCTTCGGCCAGACGATCCTGCGCGGCACGCGAGCGGCGGCTGACCGTCCGGCCTGAAAACACAAGCGGCAGAACGATGAGGGGGATCGCCACCAACACGAGCGCCGATAGCTTCGGGCTCGAGATCACCATCATGATGATGGCGCCGACGAAGAGGAACACGTTTCGGAGCGCCACCGACGCCGACGACCCGAAGGTCGCCTTCAGCTGCGTCGTATCGGCCGTGAGGCGCGAGACGAGCTCACCGGTCTGGGCGGTATCGTAGAAATGCGCGTCGAGACCGCTGAGATGGCCGAACAGCGCGGTACGAAGATCGGCGACGATGCGCTCGCCGAGCGTCATGACGAGGTAGTAGCGACTGCCCGACGCCAGGGCCAGCACGCCGACAACGGCCAGCAGGGCCAGAAAATAGGCGTTGATGAGCCCGGCTTTATCGGAAGAAAATCCGAAGTCGATCATGCGACGGACCGCTTCTGGCACCGTCAGGGTGGCGGCCGATGCAGCCGCCAGGGCCAGCACCGCCAAAGCCGCGCGGCCTTTATATCGCTTGGCATAAGGCAGGAGAGGAACGAGCGAACGGAGCGAGGCGGCGGACGCGCGTGACCGCTTTTCAGTTTTGGACATCTGTGCCTTATCCTGAGCAACCGAACCGACCCGATCGAGGCGAGAAGCGTACGGATGATGGGCCGGACTAGCCTTCCCTTAGAGCAATATCGAGAGCGATGGAAACGCTGGGGATCCAAGCGCTCCGACACGCTCATGTCGCTTAAATCACCGTATGGCCTTGTAGGTTCAAGCAGGGTGCGGTAATAGGCCCGCTTCACGCGCAAGCTCAGTCAGCAGAGAGTGCCTTCCGGCCTCCACCATCGCTCGCGATTTTGTAAGGACCGACCATGAAGGCCGATACCCACCCGAACTACCATTTCATCAAAGTCGTCATGACCGATGGAACCGAATTCTCCACTCGCTCGACGATGGGCGCAGATGGCGACACGCTGAACCTCGACATCGACCCCAACACCCATCCGGCTTGGACCGGCGGCACGCAGCAGCTTATGGACCGCGGCGGCCGTCTCTCGCGGTTCAACTCGCGCTTCGCTGGCATTTCGTTCGGCAAGAAATAACGGTCGACACAAACGACCCATGAAAAAAGCCCCGCACCGGGATCCGGTGCGGGGCTTTTTTTGTCGCGAGATCGTCAGGCCGGCGAGCGGTAGACGAGGCGCAGCTTGTCGAACTGCTGGTCCAACCCCCGTCGGGCAATCTGCGGATCGGCGTCGTCGGCTGTGCCGTTGACCATCCGGTCGAGATGGAGAATACGGGTTTGGAGGCGGAGCGATCGCGTCGTCAGCGCCTGGAGGTTGCCGGGTAGCTGCGCGAAGATGGCGGGCGATGACACCATCGCCTGGGCGGAGACCCGGACCTTAATCCGCTCGGTCGAGGCGACGATCGGTGACATCTCGCCCGCGCTGACGGCGCGGCGAATCAGCAGCCAGGACGCGACCTGCATCAACCGTGTAGTCAGGCGCATGCTCTCAGCCGAATAGGCTTTGGAGAGCGGCTTGGACAGAAGGTCCGCCTCCTCCCGACCCGGTCCGTCGAGATAGGCGGCCGCCTCTTCGACGAGGCGCATGCCCTCGCTGAACAGTTCGGTAAAGCGAGCGGATCCGGCCAGGATGTGGACGAATGAGATCGTGTTGTCGGCTTCCGCGACCCGATTGACCGACAATGACATCCAAGCGCTCCTTGCCGCGACCCCCGTCGATCGGCTCATGTGCCAGTTCGGGACCGATGGCCCCGAACCAGAATCATGCCGCAAATCTAACGCCAAACCGTTACCGGTTAACCTTTATGTCTTGTTAACCTTAACCGGTGACGCTCAAAAAAGAGACCGCCCAAAGGCGGTCTTTCAAGGTTGAACAGGAAGGCGTCGAACAGGGGAGGGATCAAAGCGCACGCTTCTCAGCCCATCGATTCGAACAAGGTGAGATTAACGCCGGACGGTTAATGCAGCGTTAATCATGAAGGGACTTGGCGTCGAGCACGACCTTTCCCATATGCGTCCCGCCATCGAGGTAGCGGTGCGCCGCTGCCGCGTCGGCGAGGGCGAAGACCCGGTCGATCACAGGGCTGACAGTTCCGGCCGCGAGCAGAGGCCAGACCTTCTGTTCGAGTTCCCGCGCGATCTCGCCTTTTTCGGCGACGGTTCGAGGCCGGAGCGTCGAGCCGCTATGGACCAGACGCTTCATCAGGAGCCGCGTGAAATCGACCTCGGCCTTCGGGCCTTTCTGGAACGCGATTTGAGCAATGCGGCCACTCTCGGCCGCCGCGCGATAGTTCCTGTCGATATAGTCTCCGCCCACCATGTCGAGGATCACGTCGGCGCCCTTGTGGTTGGTGGCGCGCCCGACCTCCTCGACGAAATCCTGTTGCGTGTAGTCGATCGCGACATCGGCCCCGAGGCGTAGACAGAAATCCGCCTTCTCGCGCGATCCGACCGTCGTGAGGACCGTGGCGCCGAAGGCCTTTCCAAGCATGATGGCCGTCGTGCCGATGCCGGACGTGCCACCGTGAACCAGCAATGTCTCACCCTGCTTCAAGCGCGATCGCATGAAGACGTTGACCCAGACCGTGAAAAACGTCTCCGGCAGGGCGGCGGCTTGCTCGACAGACAATCCGGCAGGAATCGGCAGCGTCGTCGCCTCATGGGTGGCCGCATAGGCCGCATAGCCGCCGCCGGGTGTCAGGGCGCAGACGCGATCCCCGATGCGGAAGCGTGTCGAGCGCTCGCCGAGCGCGACGACCTCGCCGGCCACCTCGAGGCCCGGAAGATCCGATGCGCCGGGCGGTGGCGGATACTGCCCGCTCCGCTGCATGAGATCGGGGCGGTTCACCCCGGCGGCCAAGACCTTGATGACGAGATCGCCGGGCGCCGGCTGCGGCAGCGGGCGGGTCTGCGGCTTGAGAGCCTCGGGACCACCGGGTTCGCTGATCGCGATCGCCGTCATGGTGGTGGGAAGCCGCATGCTGTTTCTCCATCGAACGATCGTTTTCCGCGTTGGCGGCCGGGATGTTGCCAACCTTTATAGACGTCATTAGACCGAGGTCGATCACAGGGTCGGCGACCACGGCTGTCCCATGCTCCTTTCAAAGAGCGACACTGGCGTTTTCGACGGCGTCGCCGAACCCCTCCGAGGACCACGATGGCAACCCATAGTCTCCTGCTGCTTCCCGGCGATGGCATTGGCCCCGAGGTGATGGCCGAGGTCGAAAAGGTCGCGGCTTGGTTCGGGCAAGTTGGGATTGCGCATTTCGAGATCGAGAAGGGTCTGGTCGGCGGATGTGCCTACGATCAGCATGGTCAGGCCATCAGCGACAGCGACATGGCTTTAGCCAAAGCTGCCGATGCGGTGTTGCTGGCTGCCGTGGGCGGTCCCGCGTGGGATGGCGTCCCCTATGAGGTTCGCCCCGAGGCCGGCTTGCTGCGGCTTCGCAAAGATCTGCAACTCTTCGCCAATCTGCGGCCGGCAATTTGCTATCCGGCCCTGGCCGACGCGTCGTCGCTTAAACACGAGATCGTCGAGGGCCTCGACATCATGATCGTGCGGGAACTGACGGGCGGCGTCTATTTCGGCGAACCCAAACAGATCATCGACCTCGGAAACGGGCAAAAGCGCGGCATCGATACGCAGGTCTATGACACCTACGAGATCGAGCGGATCGGTCGGGTCGCCTTCGACCTGGCCCGCAAGCGTGGCGGTCGTGTCACCTCATCGGACAAGCGCAATGTGATGAAGTCGGGCGTGCTCTGGCACGACACGATGAAGGCGCTGCACGCTCGCGAATTTTCCGACTTGACGCTCGACCACATGCTGGCCGATGCGCTCGGCATGCAGTTGGTACGATGGCCGAAGCAGTTCGACGTGATCGTGACCGACAATCTCTTCGGGGACATGTTGTCGGATGTCGCTTCGATGCTGACCGGCTCGCTTGGCATGTTGCCGTCGGCTTCGTTGGGAGACCTCGACCCGAAGACCGGCAAGCGCCATGCGCTCTACGAACCGGTGCATGGCTCGGCTCCCGACATCGCCGGCAAAGGGATCGCAAACCCAATCGCGATGATCGCGTCGTTCGGGATGGCACTCCGCTACTCGTTCGGCCTCATCACAGAAGCCGATTTGGTCGATCGCGCCATTGCGGCCGTTCTCGACGACGGAATCCGCACCGCCGATATCAAGGGCAAGGCACAGGCGACGGTGTCGACCACCGAAATGGGGGACGCAATCGTCAGAAAGCTCAACGAGCTTTCGGCTCGATGAGCTTTTGATAGAAAGCCGACGACAGATCGAAAAAGATCAGTTGCCGATGCCACCGAAGCGTCCGGGCAGGACATCCTGCCCGAATTGATCAGGACGGAACGACGAATAGGTCGGCTCATTCAGGGTCGTCTGCTCGACCATATAATCGTTCTCATACCCAACCGGCACCTGCGTGCCGCTATCGGTGAACGCGCGCTTGCGAACCGTCAGCGGGGGAGCCTGGTTCATCGGATCATAATACTGGCCGGGAAGCTGCGTGCGGCTCTGCGCGATCGCGGCACCGGACACCAAAGTGAGCGCCAAAGCTGCGCTGGCTACAGTCAATTTCAATGTGAGTCGCATCGTCAGATTCCCCAATCCAAGTCTTTTTCGTGAAGTCAACAGGCCACTGCCTGATTGGTTCCGTTGCGTCGCACCATCAGCGGCGCCGTTTCGCGCCGCCTGAAAGACGCTTGAGCGGCGGTGTCGGAGCATTGTCGTCCAGCCATGTCGTGATCGAGCCGGCCGCAAGAAGGTGAGGGCTCACGCATTCCTGACCGCGCCGCTGCTCCGCCGCAACGAAGAAATCACGGAGCGCGACGTCATCCCCCGCCGAGATGAGATCGATGCGGTCGATGACGCAAGCGAGCGTGTGTCGGTCCATCGGTTTGGCGTCGGTTCCGCAGGCAAAACCCAGGATCGCGACCGGACCGGTGTCGGCCGCTCCCTGCACGAGCCGGAAACCAAGACAGGGAGCGATCGTCGTGCCGCGCGCCACGCTGAGGTCGGCGGCCGAGACATCGCCGAACCGTGTCGGCATCGTGGTCGCAAGGCCGCTTCGGACGACCGCGAGATTGCTGCTGGCCGCCAGCCGCGCCATGTCGACGAACAAGCCCGGAGCCGCATCGGCCGTGCCGTCCAATCGCGTGATCGAGAGATCGAGATAGGGCCCCTCGCCGCCGAAGCTGCCGAAGCGAAGCATATCCTGCCGCCCCGTGCCGGCCGGCTTGCGCCGCGCCGCATAAACCACCGGTAGCTTCGCAAAGTCGGATCCGGCCAGTTCGAACAGCGGGATCGGCCGGTTGACCTCGACCCAGCTTCGACTCGCGTTGGGGATCGCGGCCGTGACATCGGGGTTCGACGCCGGGATCGCGGCCGCTTGCGCGGGTTCCGGCTCGACGCCGCGGGCGCTGGCGTTCAACGACGGAAGCGCCGCCAGACTCACAAGCCCGAGCAATGTTGCGAAGAAGACAAGCAGCCACGCCAGAGGCAGGCGCGATCGCCGACGCACAGGTCGTCCGAGGCTCCCGAACGAGCCGTCCAACATGTCTGTCTCGATCCTCATCGACGTCATCAGGTCCCACCGGATCGCCTATCGCCCGCTAGTCATGCGGGCGCGATGCTGATCGGCTGGTTACCGGCGACGCGCGACTTCGGATCACCGTCAACATGTCGTTACCATGCGGGCTTGCCGGCCCTTATGGGGTCGTGTGGCTTGGATCGCCGACCCGAACGCCGTAAAGCTGCCGGTGCTGACGGAGGGCGGAATGGTTTATTTCATGGGTGTCGACATCGGCACGTTCGAGTCGAAAGGCGTCCTCACCACGGCGGATGGCCGCATCGTCGCGCGCGCCATGCAGCCACACAAGATGATCGTGCCGCAGCCGGGCTGGGCCGAACATCGGGCCGAAGAGGATTGGTGGGGGGATTTCACCGTCATCGCGCGCAAGCTGCTGGCCGAGAGCGGCGTCGATCCTTCGGACGTCAAGGCGGTGGCCGCAAGCGCCATCGGGCCGTGCATGCTGCCGCTCGACGAGGCGGGACAGCCCTTGTGCAACGGCGTGCTCTACGGCGTCGATACTCGCGCGGCCGACGAGATCGAACAGCTCACCACGGCGATCGGACGCGACACCCTGCTGGCTCGCTGCGGCAACGCGCTGACGAGCCAGTCTGTCGGCCCGAAGATCCTGTGGCTGAAGAACAAGCGGCCGGATCTTTACGCCAGGGCCCGGATGTTTCTCAGCGCGACGCCCTACATCACGTATCGCCTGACCGGCGACTATGTGATGGACCATTTTACGGCGGCGGGGTTCACGCCGCTCTATGATGCCGCCGCAAATGCCTGGAGCTCGGACTTCGCCGACGGCATCGTCGACCTCGCTTACCTGCCACGCCTGATCTGGAGCAGCGACATCGCCGGTACGGTCACCGAGCAGGCCGCACGCGAAACCGGCCTCGCGGTGGGGACGCCGGTTCTGTGTGGCACCATCGATGCGGCAGCCGAAGCCGTGAGCGTCGGGGTCACCGGCCCCGGCGACATGATGCTGATGTATGGCTCGACCATCTTTGTTATTTTGGTGACGGCCAAGCCGGTGCGCGACTCGCGTCTGTGGTACGCGCCCTGGTTGTTTGAAGGGCTCGAGGCGAGCCAGGCCGGGTTGGCAACGAGCGGCACCCTGACCCGGTGGTTTGCCGACCAGTTCGCCCGTGAGATCGATCCCGCCGAGGTGATGCAAACTATGGCGCGGGAGGGCGCGACGTCCCCGCCCGGGGCGAAGGGGCTGGTCGTCCTGCCATATTTCTCCGGTGAGCGAACGCCCATCCACGACACCAAGGCAAAGGGCTGCATTTTCGGCCTCGATCTCACCCATACGCGAGCGGATGTCTATCGCGCCATGATCGAGGGAATCGGATTTGCGGTCCGTCACATCACCGAGACCTATGCCGACGTCGGCCAGCCGCCGGAGCGCGTCATCGCGGTCGGGGGCGGCACCAACAATGCGGTGTGGTTGAAGGCGGTGTCCGATGCGAGCGGCCATGCCCAAATTCTTCGTGAGGTGACGACGGGCGCGAGCCTCGGGGATGCGTTCCTGGCCGCTGTCGCCACGGGCTATGCGGTGCTGGGCGACATCGAACGATGGAACGCAACTGTGCGGGTCGAACAGCCGGATGAAAGCACGCAGAGGATCTATGATCGGCGCTTCCCGATCTACAAGGCCCTCTACCAGCAGACGAAGGACCTCATGGCCGCCTTATCCGACATGCGGGACGCTTAAATCCAAGCTGCGCCTTGGCCGGATATTTCGAGCCGCTCGCGCGTTGTCCAGCCAGACATAACCAGGGGGAATGTCATGATGAAATGGATTGCGGTCGTGGCCATGATGGGCTCGGCCTTCGTGGCGACCGAGGCTCAGGCCAAGGGATGCATTAAAGGCGCGATTGTCGGCGGCATCGCGGGGCATTACGCCGGCCATCACGGCTTTCTCGGTGCAGCGGCGGGTTGCGCCTATGGTCGCCATCGTGCCAACCAGCAGCGGATGCAGGATCAGCAGCGTCAGCAGCAACAAGCGCCGAATAGCCAGAGCATGTAAGGCACCGGAAACAACGCAAAACGGCCGGACGCAAGTCCGGCCGTTTTATTTGAGACGCTTTAGATCAAGCGGCTTCGGATGCCGACGCGGTCGCTGCGGAAGCGGCGGTCCGCTTCTTGATTTCGCGCTTCAACACACGGGCGTTTTGCGACAGATCGCTGTCATCCGCCTTGATCAGAAAGGCATCGAGGCCGCCCCGATGCTCGACGCTCCGCAGCGAAGCTGCCGCGACACGGAGGCGAACCGAACGCTCGAGAGCTTCCGAGATGAGCGTGACATTGCACAGGTTCGGGAGGAACCGGGTGCGCGTCTTGTGATTGGAGTGGCTGACGAGATTGCCGCTTTGGACGGCTTTGCCGGTCAGTTCACAACGGCGGGCCATGGACTTCATCCTTCGGGACAGTTGTTTGCGGCCGGCAAAAAAATGCGAAGGACCGGTGACCCGGGACCTATCAGCCACGAAAATCGAGTGAATAGGGATGTCGCGAGCACGAGCCCGCCACGTCCCAGAAGGCGGGTCTATACGGGGTTGCGGCGCAAGCGTCAAGACGCTGCTCGGACCGGGGCGCCTTTCAATCGCGTGTCACCGCCCTATGCTCATCGTGTCTCTTGGAGGACAACGCCATGACCAAATTTGCACTTTATGTTCCGCTGAAAGCCAAGCCCGGGAAGGAAGACGAAGTCGCGGAATTTCTCCGCTCCGCTCTTCCTTTGGTCAATGCGGAGCCCGGCACCCGATCCTGGTTCGCCATTAAGGAGGGTCCGTCCTCCTTCGCGATCTTCGACACGTTCGACGATGAAGCCGGTCGCGACGCTCATCTCAATGGCAAAGTCGCTGCCGCTTTGATGGAAAAGGCTGCGGCCGGTGATCTCTTCGCCGAACCGCCGCAGATCCACAAGATGGAAATCCTCGCCGACAAGCTTCCGGGCTGATCCTGAAACGACCGGGGACCGGGCCCAAGGCTCACCGTTCGTAGAGTTCGAGCGGCAGCCCATCCGGGTCGGCGAAGAAGGTGAAACGCCGACCCGTGTGCTCGTCGATCCGAACCGGTTCGACGGTGACGCCGGCATCGTCGAGCCGCTGAATGATCGGGTCGAGCCGGTCAACCTCAAAAGCGAGGTGCCGCAGCCCGCAGGCTTCCGGCCATGAGGGCCGGGGCGGGGCTTCTGGAAACGAGAATAACTCGATCTGTGACGAGCCGACCTGGAGATCGCATTTCCACGAGCGGCGCGCCTCCCGCCACACCTCGCGGATGATCGGCAGTCCCAGGGTCTCGCTGTAAAATCGCTTGGATCGTTCATAGTCGGAGGCGATCAGGGCAACGTGGTGGATTGCGTTGAGCATCGTGACGGCCTTCCGCCGATTGGCGTTTCGCTTGGGCTGGACCTGCACTAATCTGACCGCATGTCCAAAGCTCAGTTCCAATCCTTTGACGAAACCGCCGATCCGACACAAGGCGGCCCGCGCGTTGCCTTGCTCCGCGCCGCCTTGGCGCGCCATGGCGTCGACGGCTTTATCGTGCCGCGCGCCGACGAACATCAGAACGAATATGTACCCGCTTGCGCCGAGCGTCTGGCGTGGCTCACCGGGTTTACCGGCTCGGCCGGGACCGCGATCGTGTTGCGCGATAGTGCCGCGATCTTCGTCGACGGACGCTACACGATCCAGGTCGTCGATCAGGTCGATGGAACGGTGTTGGCGCCGCAGTCGCTGATCGACAACCCGCCGGAGACATGGCTGTCGACCCATCTCAAAAAAGGGGACCGGCTCGGCTACGATCCATGGCTCCACACGCCGGCTCAGGTCGAGCGGCTCGACAAGGCGGTGACGGGAGCCGGTGCGACCCTCGTGGCGTTGGACCGTAATCCGATCGATGCCGTCTGGGCGGATCGCCCCGCGCCGCGTTTCGGTCAGATCGCGCTGTATCGCGATGCGTTGGCCGGACGGGACGTCTCGGGCAAGTTCGCCGACATTCGTGGCGCGATGAAAGACGCCGCTGCGCTCTTGGTCAGCGATCCGCATGCAATGGCCTGGACCTTCAACATCAGAGGCGATGACGTCGGGCATACGCCGCTGCCGCTTGGGTTTGCGCTGCTGCCGCGTGAGGGACGCCCGACCCTCTATCTCGATGGGCGAAAGCTTTCCAACAGCGTCCGCGATGCCTTGGAGGCTCTGGCCGACATCGTCGAGCCGAGGCGCCTGACGGGTGATCTCGCGGCGCTCGGTGCCGGCGGCGGTGTCGTGATGTTCGACGCCGCGACGGCGCCGCAAAAGTTGAAGTCGGCCGTCACCGACGCGGGCGGTCGCGCCGATGTGGTGGCGGATCCGATTGCCTTGATGAAGGCGGCGAAGACACAGGCGGAGCGGCAGGGATCGCGCGACGCGCATCGCCGCGATGCCGCAGCCGTCGTCCGCTTTCTAGCCTGGTTCGATCGCGAGGCGCCAAAGGGCGGCTTGACCGAGATTGACGCGGTCGAGGCGCTGGAGAGCTTCCGGCGTGATACGGGGCTTCTCAAGGATGTGTCGTTTCCGACGATCGCCGGCTTCGGCCCACATGCCGCCATTCCGCATTATCGCGTCACGACGGCGTCGAACCGATCGATCGGGCAGGGCATCTTTCTGATCGACAGCGGCGCGCAATATGAAGACGGCACGACCGACATTACCCGCACCGTGGTGGTGGGGGATGCCTCTGCGGAGATGCGCGATCGGTTCACCCGCGTGCTCAAAGGGCATATCGCGATCGCCCGATCGGTGTTCCCGCAAGGCGTATCGGGCGCCCAACTCGACAGTTTCGCCCGGCAGTTCCTATGGCAGGCCGGGCTCGACTTCGACCATGGCACGGGCCACGGCGTCGGCGCCTATCTGTCGGTGCATGAAGGACCGCAGCGCATCGCCAAAACCGGCACGGTCGCACTGGTCGAGGGTATGATCCTGTCCAACGAACCCGGCTATTACAAAGCGGGCCATTGGGGCATTCGGATCGAAAACCTGCTGTTGGTCGAATCGCGGGAGATCTCAGGGGCGGAGCGTCCGATGCTCGGGTTCGAGACGCTGACGTTTGCGCCGATCGACCTCAAGCTCGTCGAGGCGGGCCTGCTCACGATGGAGGAGCGAACCTGGCTCGACGCCTATCACGAGACCGTACGGGCGATCGTGTCGCCGCTGGTCGAGCCGGATGTTAGATCCTGGCTGGAGCACGCGACCCGGCCGCTCGCGGAAGCTTGATCGGCGCTTGCCTTATTCCATCACGGCACTGTGGTCGATCGCCGCCGGCTGCGCTGCCTTTTTGAGCAGAAACACCAGCGGCATCGCGGCCAGCGCCATGATCATCATGAGCTTGAAATCGTCCATGTAGCCGATCGTCGTGGCTTGTTCGGTGATGACGCTATCGAGCGCCGCACGTCCCGCCGCCGTGAACGGGCTGAGCGTCTGTAGCACGGCCGGCAACCGGAACATTGGATTGAAGGCGGTGACGTAGCTGGCGATGTCGGCGTGGTTGACCTGGATGTTTTCGGTCAGCAGCGCCGATACCACTGAAATCCCGACGCTCGAGCCGATGTTGCGCGACAGATTGTAAAGGCCCGTCGCATCGCCACGGCTCGAGGCCGGGAGGGTCGCGAAGGTCACGACCGACAATGGCACGAAGAGAAAGCCAAGGCCGGCACCCTGTATGAAGCCCGTGACCACGATCCTTCCCTGCGACACATCGGGGGTCCAGCCGGTCATGTCCCACATGGCCCAGGCCGTCAGGCCCAGGCCGATCAGCAGCAGCCAGCGCGTCTCGACCTTGCCGATGAGCTTGCCGACCGCAAACATACATACCATCGTTCCCATGCCGCGCGGCCCCATGACGAGGCCGGCCGTCACGATCGGGTAGCCCATCAGGCTTTGCAGGTAGGGCGTCATGAGCGCCATCGAGGCTAGATAGGTCACGCCGACGATGAAGATAAAGATCATGCCGAGCGCGAAATTGCGATCGAGGAACAGCCTCGGCTTGACGAAGCTGTTGCCTTTGGCCGTGAACGTATGGACCAGGAAAAGATAGAACGCGCAGGCGCAGATCAGCGCTTCGATGATGATCTCGCCGGACGAGAACCAATCGAGCTGCTCGCCACGATCGAGGAAGATCTGCAAGGCCGCGATCGTCACGCTGAGGGTCCCGAATCCGAGCCAATCGAGCTTGCCGGCGAGATCCAGCTTGGTTTCGGTCACGAAGGCGCTGACGCCCGCGAACGCGATCGCGCCGATTCCGACGTTGATGTAGAACACCCATCGCCAGCTGATGTGATCGGTCAGCCAGCCGCCGATCACCGGGCCGAGCACCGGCCCGACCATGATCGACACGCCGAAGACCGCCATGGCGGAGCCGCGCTCCTCGGGGGAGTAGATATCGAGCAGGATCGATTGCGACAGCGGCACCAAGGCCGCGCCGAAGAAGCCCTGCAGCAAGCGAAAGCCGACGATCTGCAGCAGCGACTGAGCGATGCCGCAAAGCACCGAGGCGACCACGAAGCCGGCGATCGCGACCAGCAAGACGCGCTTGCGACCGAACCGCGAGGCGAAATAGCCAGACGGCGGCGTCATGATGGCGGCGGCGGTGATGTAGGAGGTGAGCACCCAGTTGATCTGGTCGGCGCTCGCCGAGACGCTGCCTTGAATGTAGGGCAGGGCCACGTTGGCGATCGTCGTGTCGAGCGCCTGCATGATCACGGCCAGGATGATCGAGGCCGTGATGGCGCCGCGATTGGCGACGATCGCGAACGAACCGCTGCCGCTCGCCGCGCTAGCCATGATGGATGTGGACTCGATCGAGGAGGGTCTTGATCAGATCGGGCAAGCCGCGCGCATGTCCGGTGTCGACATCGACCACGACGCTCATGCCGACCCGGAGCGGCGGTTTGCCCGGCGTGAGATCGAGACGCACCCGCATCGGAATGCGCTGCACCACCTTGACCCAATTGCCGGTCGTGTTTTGTGCCGGGAGCAGCGAGAAGCTCGATCCCGAGGCGGGGCTGATGCTCTCCACTGTGCCGGTCCACACGACGTCGGGATAGGTGTCGACCGTCACGCTCGCGCTTTGCCCCGGCCGCACATAGGTCAGTTCAGTCTCCTTCGGGCTTGCATCGACCCACATATTGGTTTCGGAGATCAGGCTGAATCCAGCTTGCGACGCCTTGAGGTAGCCGCCGACCTGCAAGGCGTCGACATTGGTGACGATGCCGTCGAAGGGTGCTCTGACGACCGTATCGTTGAGGTCACGCCGGGCGTTGTCGACGGCCGACTTCGCCTGCAGGTAGAACGGGTTCTGCTCGACGGGTTGGTTCTCGTCCGTGCCGAGCTGCGCCAACATGGCCTGCGCTTGCGCCTGCGCGACGGAAACCTTCTGCCGCGTCGCAACGAGATCATGCTGCGCTTGGTCGTAGATCGCTTTCGAGGCGACCGACGAATTCATGAGATCGACTTGGCGCTTGAACGCCGTTTCGTAAAACGGCAGGTCGGCCTTGGCCTGATCGATCATCGACAAGGACTGTTTGTAGCTCGCCTGCAGGGTCAGGACCTGATTGCGAACCGTCCCGAGTTGCGCCTCCGCAGCATCGAGCGCGATCTGAAAACTGTCGCTCTTGAGCCGGAACAGAACCTCGCCTTTGGTGACATGTTCGTTCGTGTGAACCGCGACCGCCGCCACGGTCCCCGACACATCGGTCGAGACACCAAGCCGTTGAGCCGCGACATAGGCGTTGTCGGTCGACATGATCTGCCCACCCGTTACATAAACGTAACCGCCGTAAATCAGCGCCACCGGCAAAGCCGCGAACAGAAGCGGCCGCAAGACACGTCGTTTGCGCTTCGGCGTACTGACAGGTGCCTCGGTGACGGGTGGGCCATGCGGGACCGGTTCGGCCGGTACGGCTTCGGCCACCATGGGCGCCTCGGGGGTGGCGGGCTTCGGGTCCTGGCGGAGGGCGTTAGGGACCGGAGTGGCCAACTCGTTCCGACCTTCGAGCCGGCTGACGCGCTCATCGAGGTCGACGAGATCGGGATGATCGTCCGCGATATTGGGATGTGCGCCGTCAACCATGACTGACCTCTTTGGCGTCGACCGGAGACGCGCAGGCAACGACCAGATTCGATTTTAGACGATTGAGCATCGTGACGAGCCGCACCTGATCCTCGTCGGGCAGCCCAGCCAGCGTTTCGGCTCGCGTTACCTCGCCGATCTCGCGCAGCAGCGACAAGCTCGGATGCGCCGCCGGCGTCAGGTAGAGAAGCCAGACGCGACGATCCGTCGGATGCTGGCGACGCTCCACTAGACCGCGTGCCGCGAGGCGATCGAGAATGCGGACGAGACTGATCGGCTCAACTTCCAGAATGTCGGCCAGACCCGCTTGATGAATGCCTTCGTTCTTGGCGAGATGGACCAGCACCTGCCATTGCGAGCGCGTGAACCCCAGCGACGAGGCGCGCTGCTCGAAGCGCTTCCTCATCATGCGAGCGATGTCATGCAGCAGAAAACCAACTGTGGCGGACCCAGTAGACATGGATGTCGTCATTCCTCCGCGCGCCGGCCGCGTCATCAACAAACTTGTAAACCACTTAGTGCGACCTCAATCATATACAAGCTTATGGTGTCGATAGAAACGAATATCGACTGAACCGAGGGGTAACGTGGCTTGGGAAATCGGACGCGATGACATCGACATGGACGACCGCCCAGCGGGCCTGCGCCGGCCTCGCGTTGACGCTGCTTCAACTGCCGATCTGGAGCGTGCCGGCTGGCGCAGCGCCAACCTTCACCTGCGGGGGCTTTGCGATGATGGGCGGCGCGCAACTCGTGTGCAGCCACACAAATCCTGACGCTCCGGCGCAATTCTGCACCTTCAGTTGGGCCATGATGACCACCAGCAATGGGCAGAGCATCGTCGAAGGCTCGTTCCTGCTTCAGCCGGGGACGTCCAATCAGACCGTCTACACGGGCAATGGATTTACCTATGCTCTGTCGAGCCCGATCATTCTGTGTCAGGCCCGCAAGACAGGCATGTAGCTTTTGCGGCGATCATCCCGACGCCAGCGCGATCCAATCCTCTTCGCTGATGACCTCGATGCCGAATTCCGCCGCCTTGGCGAGTTTCGAGCCCGCACCCGGGCCGGCCACCACAAGCGTGGTTTTCCTGGAGACCGACCCTGAGACCTTCGCGCCCAGCGCTTCGGCGCGCGCTTTGGCTTCCTCGCGCGTCATCTTTTCGAGGCCGCCGGTGAACACGATGGTCTTGCCCGCCACCGGGCTTTGCGAGGCGACAGCCTCCATCGGCTCGGGCGTCACCTCGGCCAGAAGCGCATCGACCACAGTTTGATTATGCGGCTCGGCAAAAAAGTCGGCCAGGGCTTGCGCCACCACGTCGCCCAGCCCCTCGATATCGCGCAATTCCGCCCATGCCTCCGAGCCCGGCTCGATGGCGCTCTCGGCCAAGGCACGAAGTGCATCGAAGCTGCCGCAATGCCGCGCCAGCCGCCGCGCGTTGGTCTCACCGACGTGGCGGATACCGAGCGCATAGATGAAGCGATTGACCGGAATGCGCCGACGCTCGTCGATGGCCGCAAACAGGTTCTTGACCGAGGTCTTGCCAAAGCCCGGCCGCTCCGACAGGCTGGTCAGAGACGCCTTGTCGCGTGTCGCCAGGGTGAAGATGTCGGCCGGCGTTCGGATCAGTCCCTCGCCGTAGAAGAGTTCGATCTGCTTGTCGCCGAGCCCTTCTATGTCGAGCGCGTTGCGGGAACAGAAGTGTTTCAGACGCTCGACCGCCTGGGCCGGGCAGATCAGGCCCCCCGTGCAGCGGCGGACAACGTCGGCGACCCCTGTTTTCGGATCGATTTCGCGCAAGGCGGCCGAACCGCAAGCCGGGCACGTGTCGGGAAACTGGAACGGCTCGCCGCGCACCTCGCCCTCGGCCAGCACGGGGCCGATAATCTGCGGGATGACGTCGCCGGCCCGCTGCACCGCGACGATGTCGCCGATCCGCACATCCTTGCGAGCGATCTCATCCTCGTTATGCAGCGTGGCATTCACCACCACGACACCGCCGACCGTCACGGGGTGTAGCCGGGCAACCGGCGTCAGGGAGCCGGTGCGGCCGACCTGGATGTCGATCGCCTCAAGCCGCGTCGTGGCGCGCTCCGCCGGAAATTTATGCGCAACCGCCCAGCGCGGTGCGCGCGACACGAAGCCGAGCCGGCCTTGCAGGGCGAGATCGTCGACCTTGTAGACGACGCCATCGATGTCATAGGGCAGCGTCGCACGCTGGGTTTCGATGGCCCGATAATGCGCGATGAGATCGTCGGCGGAGGCGCATACCGCCGTCAGCGGATTGGTCGGCAGACCCCATCGGCGAAAGGCCGCCACCATGCCGCTCTGGGTCGGGGCGGGAAGCGACGTCATCTCGCCCCAGGCATAGGCGAAGAATTTGAGCGGCCGGTCCGCCGTAACCGCGGGATCGAGTTGGCGCAGCGAGCCTGCGGCCGAATTGCGCGGATTGGCGAATGTGGGTTTGCCGGCCTCGGCTTGGCGGTGGTTCAAGGCCGCAAAATCCTCCTTGGTCAGGAAGATCTCGCCACGCACTTCGCAGATGGGTGGAACGTCGCGACCCGTCAGCCGCTTGGGGATCGCCTTCACGGTGAGGATGTTGGCCGTGACATCCTCGCCCTCATATCCGTCGCCCCGGGTGGCCGCCAGAACCAGCACACCCTGTTCGTAGCGCAAGGCGCAAGACAGTCCGTCGATCTTCGGCTCGGCCGTGATCGGAAGCGGTGCGTCCGCTGCGAGACCGAGAAAGCGGCGAACGCGCGCCACAAAATCCGTCACCTCGTCGTCCGCGAAGACGTTGCCGAGCGACAGCATCGGAACTTTATGGCGAACCTTGGCAAATTTTTCCGACGGCGCCGCACCAACCCGCTCGTCAGGCGGCGGCCGCAAGGCCGGAAATGCGGTCTCTAATGCGACAAGGCGGCGGCGCAAAGCATCGTAATCCGCGTCCGAGATCGTCGGCGCGTCGTCCTGATGATAGGCTTTGTCGTGCCCCGCAATCTCGGCCGCCAACCGCGCATGGTCCGCGCTGGCGTCGGCTTCGGTCATAGCTGTTCGGATCGGGTCGGCCATGCGCCGGTTCTAGCCGAAAAAGGTTTCGGCCAAAATACCGGCACACGGTTTGTCGTGACACGCGTCAGGCTGATGTCGCGTCGGACGGCGCCTTCGGTTCGTATGTGCCGCAAACGAACCGAGAGCGCAGCCGACGCGCAGGCTCAGGCGATGCGAGCGAAACGTTCAACGCGACGGCGTTCCTGCGTTGGTTGGAACGCGAGACGCGCATGGTCCATGCAGTAGGGCCCGAGCGCCGACTTCGATCCACAATAGCGGAACTCAGCGCTGGCTGGATCGCCGATCGGCCAGCGGCACATGCTTTCGCGCAGGTCCATGATCGTGACCCGGGTCGAAAACGGTATGACGACATCGGCGATCGGCGTGGCAACGGGCGCCGCGACGGTCTCGGTCTCGGGTTCCGGCTCGACCAGCGGTTGGGCCGACAAGGGCGACGGCATGCGATCCTGCTCCGCCTTTTGCGGAGCCTTGGGCCGCAAGCGTCCCTGTGTCGCGGCTGGCGCCGCGATCTTGGCGCGACCCGACAGGCCGAGCCGATGCACTTTACCGATCACAGCGTTTCGCGTGACGCCGAGACCCAGTTCTGCTGCGATCTGGCTTGCGCTTCGCCCTTCGAGCCACAATTTGCTCAAGAGTTCTACGCGTTCATCATTCCAGGACATGGCCTCTCCTGTGGTTGATTACGCACGGAAAAAGAGAATCATACTCCGCACCGGCTCACGCCGATGTCACGCAACGCAATTATTCGGGATTGTTTTTACGTGACCGCATAACCCGTATGCGGCTGTCAAGAATCTATACCGAGGCGCGAATCGGGCGCAAGAGTCCGCGTGACTTCATTGTAGTTTTCAACAGTCGGCTGCGGGCCGAAGACCGCCAAGTCTCCGGGATTTTTGAATTAATCCGAGCGCGAACAAAGGTTTGACGGCGCTTGGTGAAACCCGTAATCATGCCGACTAGCATTTTGCCGTCCTCTCGGGCGGCAAATTGGTTTTTGCGGCATGGCTCAGGGGTCTTTCGATCTCTGGATCATCAAATGGAGCGTCCAGCCGTGCTTTCAGTCATCCTGCCCACCTATGCCAGAGCGGAACTAAGCTTCGAGCGGGGAGACGGCGCTTGGCTGACGTCGACGGATGGGGAGCGCTATCTCGATTTCGGCAGCGGCGTCGCGGTGACCGGCCTCGGTCACTCGCATCCGCATCTCGTCGCGGCTTTGGTCGAACAGGCCGGCAAGATTTGGCATACGTCCAATCTCTACCGTATTCCGGATGGCGAGCGGCTGGCCGAGCGCCTGACCGGGGCGACCTTCGCCGATGTGGTGTTCTTCACCAATTCCGGCGCAGAGGCGAACGAGGCCTCGATCAAGATGGCGCGCAAATACCATGCGGCCGGAGGCCATCCCGAGCGGTTCCGCATCATCACGTTCGAGGGCGCCTTTCATGGCCGGACCCTCGCGACGATCGCGGCCGGTGGACAGCAGAAATACATCGATGGATTTGGGCCGAAGGTCGATGGGTTCGATCAGGTGCCGTTTGGGGACGAGGCTGCCCTCAAGGCCGCCATCGGCCCGGAGACGGCCGCGATGTTGATCGAGCCGGTGCAGGGCGAGGGCGGCGTGCGCGTCGTGCCGGCCCAGATGCTGCGGGATCTCCGGGCCTTGTGCGACAGCCACGGTTTGCTGCTGATCCTCGACGAAGTGCAGACCGGCGTCGGCCGCTCGGGCAATTTTTTCGCCTATGAGCAGAGCGGGATCGAGCCGGATATCATGTCGGTCGCCAAGGGCATCGGCGGCGGCTTTCCCATGGGCGCGTGTCTGGCGACGCGCGAGGCCGCCAGGGGCATGACGGTCGGGACGCATGGCAGCACGTTCGGGGGTAATCCGCTCGCCATGAGCGTCGGCAACGCCGTACTCGACGTCGTGCTGGAACCGGCATTTCTCGATCGCGTGAAACAGGCCGGATTGGCGCTGAAGCAGCGGCTGGCGGAACTTCAGGACCGCCATCCCCGTGTCGTCGGGGAGGTGCGTGGCGTCGGGCTGTTGATGGGTTTGAAGATGCGGGTTCCCAACGTCGATTTCGTCAAGGCGGCGCGAGCCCGTCACCTGTTGACGATCGCGGCCGGTGACAATGTGGTGCGGCTGTTGCCGCCGATGATCGTGACGGATGCCGAGATCGCCGAAGCGGTCCGGCGCATGGATGCGGCCTGTTCGGATATCGAAGCCACCATGCTCGATCTCGAATTGGCCGAGCCGAAGGGAGCCGCGTGATGGACGCAGGCAAGAGCGCGCAGCATTTTCTCGACCTCAACGACATCCCGGCCGAAGACCTGCGCGCCGTGCTGGACTTCGCCTCGGCGATGAAGCACCGCCGCGCTCGCGAGGGCCGGTTCGATAAGCAGCGCCCGCTCGATGGCAAGGTGCTGGCGATGGTGTTCGACAAACCCTCGACCCGCACCCGCATCTCCTTCGACGTCGGCATGCGGGAGCTCGGCGGCGAGACCATCATGCTGACTGGTGCCGAAATGCAGCTTGGGCGCGGCGAGACGATCGCCGATACGGCCCGTGTGCTATCGCGTTATGTCGATGCGGTGATGCTGCGTATTCTCGACGAGGCGGACCTCGCCGAATTTGCGGCTCATGCGACCGTGCCGGTCATCAACGGGCTGACCAAGACGTCGCATCCCTGTCAGGTCATGGCTGATGTCATGACGTTCGAGGAGCATCGCGGACCCATCAAGGGTCGAACCGTGGCGTGGAGCGGCGACGCCAATAACGTGCTGGCGAGCTGGGTGCATGCGGCCAAGCAGTTCGATTTCGCCATCAACGTCGCGACACCGCCCGAACTCGCTCCCTCGACGGAACTCGTCGACTGGGCCCGCCGTGAAGGCGCGGCGCTCTCGGTGATGAACGACCCG